>NZ_SMKU01000196.1 GCF_004349215.1 Actinomadura rubrisoli
GTGCGTTATCGTCGTCAGCGTCAGAGGTGTATAAGAGACAGCTCCCCCGACGATCGCCGTGTCGCCTACCTCCGCTCCGGCAGCGGCGCCCCGCGCCTCTTCGAGCTCACAGAACCACCGGACGCGGCCGCGCCGCCGGATGTGGCCGCGCTGGGCACCGGCGTCGACGCGGGCATCTGGTCGGCTCTCACGAACTCTCCAGTACCGCGCCATGTGGTGTACGAGGGCGAGTACAACGCGACGATGGTGACGGCCGCGCGGCAGTACGGGCGGACGCTCACCGCGATGGGTCTCGTACCGCATGACAGCCTGACCACGGCGTCCTGGACAGTGCTGGCCGAGGAGACCGAGGTCGCCGATGGCGTGCTGCTCATCAGGGACGCGGACGAGCTGGCGTCGTCCGTGGCCGGAGAACGCGGGCGAGAAGCCATAGACACGCTGCGCACGCTGCTGGAACAGCGCGGCGACAACCCAGTGGTCATCCTGTGCGGGGACGCCGTGCGCTTGCGGGCCCTTCTCGCGGCCGAACCAGCGCTCACCAAACGTTTCCGGACCATCGGGTTCCCCAGGCCGCCCACGGGCAAGGCACCGCTCGACCTGCCGGAACTCCTCCCGCGCAGCCGGCTCGCCATGACCGCCAGCGGCGGGGTGCCCATCGGCATCGAGGACGGAACCCACGCCCCGGTCGTCCTGGACTTCGGTAGGGAGCCGAACCTGCTGGTGACCGGCGAGCCGGGCAGCGGGAGGACGAACGTGCTCTACCTCATCGCGACCATGCTGAGAAGAGGGCTCGGGCCGAACGCGGGAACGGACTCGTTCATCGTCGACCCGGGCGGCGCGCTGCGCAGAAGCGAACTCCTTCCCTCCGAATCGCCTATGAAGAGATACGCCAACACGTCCTCCCAGATCCGGAGCCTCGTCCTTCACCTGCTGGAGACGATCGACAAGCGACCGGCGCCACGGCGGGTCTTCCTGATCGTCGACGATCACGATCTGGTCGATCCGACGGTCTTCGCCCGGCTGAGCCTGCACGTGCGCGACCAGAAGGGCGGCTTCCTGCATCTCGTCTTGGCCCGTCGCGAGCCTCTCCCTGAAGGGGAGCGGGACCCGCTCATCTCCTTCCGTGACCAGCGGTTCGCCCATCTGCGGATGACCGGGGACCCCGTGCCGGGACGGGCGGTGCTGGACAGGGGCGGGGACCTGCGGCTCATCCAGACAGCAGCGGCGTTCTGACGGTCCGAGGCGACCTCCACGCAGGATCTGTGTGAGGCCACAGGGCTTGGGCGCAGCAGCATCTACAACACGTTCAAGAGCAAGCACGACCTGTTCGCGAAGGCGCTGACGCACTACATGGAGACCAGGACCGCGTCGCTGCTCGACGTCCTGGAAAGCGACCGGCCCGCGCGGGAACGGCTGTGGACGGTGCTGGAGCGGACCGCCGAGGCGGACGCCGGGGATCCGGTCGGGTGCCTCGTCGTCAACACGATGGTGGAGATGGCGCCGCGCGACGGCGAACGGGGGCGCCGACCGGGCGGTCCTCAGCGCGATCGCGGAGACGGCGATGACCGCGATCTGACGGCAGGGGCGGCGGTCTGCCGCCCCCTTTCACGAGCTTGTTTTGAACTGATCCATCTAAAATTCTGGAGGCGACACCCCATGCCACTGGCCGTCTTCGTGCTGGGCCTGGCGATCTTCGCTCAGGGCACCTCGGAGCTGATGCTGGCGGGGCTGCTCCCCGAGATGGCCGCCGACCTCGGCGTTTCCGTGCCGGACGCGGGGCTGCTGATCTCGGCGTTCGCGATCGGGATGCTCGTCGGCGCGCCCGTCCTCGCCGTCCTGACGCTGCGGTGGCCGCACCGGCGGTCGCTGCTGGCCTTTTGGCCGCGGTCGCCATGACGATCAAGGGCGGGCGCCGCGAGGGACCGGCACCGCGGGTCCGGGACGGGGTGGGTGCGCTCATCGGCATCACGGCCGGGGGACGGACGGCCGACGCGCGCGCGGTCCCCACCCTGTACGCCGGGATCAGGGGGCTCGTCGCCGTCTCCGTGCTGCTCGCCCTGACCGCGGGCTCGCGATCGGGGCGGGCGCGGGCTACCCGTCCACGGCCTGGATCGGCGCCGGCCTGGGCGTCGCCGCGCTCGGCACCGTCGCCTGGGGGCAGGCCCTCCGCCCTCGTCCGGTCGCCGGGGTGGTCGAGCGCGCCAAGGTCGATGCCTCTCAGTAGCCGCAGGGGGGCGCGGGCGTTCCCCAGAGCGCGCGCTTGCCCGCGTGCTCCCCGACCGTCCAGATGCGCCGCTGGCCGCGGAAGCACGACAGGTCCTCGGGACCGTAGGACGCGGGGCGCCGCACCACGTCGTCCCAGCCCCACCAGTCGCGGGCGGTCAGCAGGAGTTCTCCGCGCCTCTCGCGGGAGCCGTCGTCGCGGTTGCGCGAGAACCACCAGTAGCCGTGCGTCCGGACGCCGCCTTGGATCTTCCTGTCCGGGAGGGTCGCGGCCCAGGTGGCGCGGGCGATGTCACCGGGGCCGCCCAGGCCCGTCCCCACTCGCAACGGCCAGGTGACCACACGGCCTCTGGGACGCGCGGCGGCGCAGTATTCACCGGCGATGAGCACGGGCTGCTGCCATCCGGTGCGGTCGATGGACGTCCAGGACGTGCGCAGCGGGCCCGCGCCCCTGCACCTGTTCAGCGGGGCCTTGCCCTGGACGTACTGCCAGCTGCCCGTCTGCGGCATCACGTACCGGTAGCCATGGGCGTAGTACTTGTCACCGTGCCGCCCGACCCAGCCGGGGTTCTCCGTCGAACCGGCCTTGCTCTGGCCCAGGTCGTAGATCTGGCCCATGTCGAACTCGCGCAGGCCCGCGCGTGTGTCGGCGACGTACAGCTTGTTGCCGAACCAGGCGATGCCACCGGCGTGGACACCGATGTCGCCGTAGGTCGCCTGCCGGCCCTTCATCGTCGGGTAGACGAGCAGGACGTGCCGGTACGTGCGCCTGTCGGGATTGACGAACGTGACCCGGATGCCCGTCGCGGCGTACCACGACACCAGCATGGGACGCCCGTCGAACGACTCGTCCGCCGCCGCGTCCGAGACACTGGTGACGCCCTGCGGAACCCACGTGCGGGTCGTGAAGTCCTCTTTGTCCCAGCAGTACACGGCCGACTGGGCGGGCACTCCGGCCGCCTTGCCGCAGCCGCCGCCGAGCCTGCGCTGGCCGGGCGAGCGGATCAGCGCGCCCACGCCGCTCTTGGTGAGGCTCCTGCCGAGCGCCCTGATCGGCGCTCTCGGGGTCGAGGCCCCGCGCATGTCGAAGTCGCCCAGGCCCTGGACGGCGGCCACGTTCCCGGCCTTCGCGGGCTCCAGCCGGACGACGTCGTGCACGCCGCCGGGGAGACCCGCCACCAGTACGGTCAAGGGGGCGGCGACCACGAGGGTCAGGACATCCGGCCGCAAAACCCTGATGGTCGCGCTTTGCTTCAGGATCATCACGCTCCGCAACATATCCCAGGTCGGACGCGGAGCCGGTGACGACATCGCCCCTCGGGGTGTGATGTAGATTGCGGGCCCGCCCGTAAACCGAACGTGATGGCGAGGCGTCCGGCGGCAAGGTGAACGGGACGGCCCCCGGAAGGAGACCGTCCCGTTCAGAGAGAGACCGGCGGATGGATCAGGGCAGGCGGCACGTCCCGGAGTCGGACTTGGACGGGTCGCTCTCCGAGGTGGCCGTCAGCCGCAGCTTGGCCTTGTGACGCGCGCCGGGCCCGGGCTTGGCCCACACGTCGACCTTCGTGCCGCCCCGCGCCCGCGCGGTCGCCAGCGCGTTCGGCAGCCAGGTCGTCCAGCCCTTGCCGGCCACGTCGGCCTTCAGGCGGAACACGTCGGAACCGTAGTAGCCGGTCCCGCCCTTGCCCTTGTTCTCCAGATCCACCGTGCACTTCGTCCAGCCGGATGCCGCCGGACGCACGGAACCCGAGTCGACCTTGACGCCCCGGCGCTGCGGCCCCACGCCGTCCAGCGAGCGGATCGCCACCGTGTACGACAGCACGCCCTTGTCGTCGCGCTTCAGGTCCAGGACGTAGAAGTGCAGCCGGTTCTCCTTGTCCACGTACTCGTACTGGCTGCCGGATTCGGTGCCCGCGTGGAACAGCGCGTCCGACAGCTGCCGGTAGTCGCCGATCGTCATCTTCTGCGGCGTGCCGTCCGGGCGGACGAAGTCGACCTTGTCGATGTCCTGCGGGTTGGCGTCCTTGACCCAGATGAACGGCGCGTCGTCCTTGTCCTTGGTCTTCGCCAGCAGCACGCCGGAGTCGGGCGTGAACGAGTCGAAGCCCATCCGGTCCACGACCTCGACCGTGTAGTTGTCGTACTTGTGCTTCGCGTCCCCGTCGCACAGGGGGTCCTTCGCCGGATCGCACCCGGGGCTCTTGTCACCGCCGGCCCCGAACTTCAGGTTGACGCCCGCCAGCTCGCCCTTGCCGGGCTCGGCGGCGCGCGCCGTCACCTTCGCGACGACCGTCCCGGACTTGGCGAGGGTCTCGCGGTCGAGCTGGAGGACCTTGGCCGGGTCGACGATCCCGAGCTTGAGCTTGTTGCGGAGCATGTGCTGGGCGCCCATGGACCCGCCGCCCGTCGCCGGGATCATCCAGCGGCTGTGCGGGCCGCCGGGACCGTTGAAGGTGCCGCGGCTCAGCATCTCCCACGGCCCGCTGTACGCGCGGCGCGGCGGGACGCCGTAGGGGTTGTTGTAGTTGTCGCCGATGCCCAGGATGTGGCTGAACTCGTGGGCGAAGACGCCCATGCCCGAGCTCTCGGCCTGGGTGGAGCTGCCGGGGACGGCGTTCGGCCAGAGGGTGGAGCCCGCCTGCCAGGACGTCCAGTCCACGTACCGGGTCTTGATCCAATTGGGCAGCTTGGTGTCGCCGGACCCCCACTCGGCGGGCACGTCCTCCTTCTTGGTGAACTTCATCTGCCCGAACTCCTGCCAGGTGGACGACTCGTCCTGCCCGGCGGAGAGGAAGAACACGAAGTCGAACTTCTTCGCGGTCTCCTCCCCCACATCGGCGATCCACGCGGCCCGCGCGTCCTTACGGATGTCCCGCCGGCACTGGTCGCCGGCCGGGCAGCCCGTCCCCTGCTGGAAGTCGTCCACGCCGTACTCGTGGTCCTTGGCCGGCATCCGGTACGCGCCGAACCCGGTGAGGTCCACGCCGTAGCGCCCGCCGGAGTCCTCCATCCAGTACTCGTGGATGGTGTGGCCCTGGTTGAGCTTCTGCGGCGTGTTGAGGAAGTCCTGATAGAACTTGGCGACCTTGTCGCGCGGGACGTCGCCGACCACGGTCGGGTTGCCGAAGATGGACGAGTTCTTCGGCTGCGTCACCACGAACGGCTGATTGGCGTAGTCGACCAGGACGACGGCGCCCCTGAAGTTCTTGACCGATCCCTTGCGGGACGGGTCCGACCACGTGGTGCCCGGGATCTTCTTGTAGTCGTCCCAGGTCATCGTGTCGGGCAGCTCGTAGCTCTGAGGGTCCAGGGGGCGAGGGGCGCCGCGGGCGAACGTGCGCGCCTGCTGGCTCTGCTGCCACGGCTGCGTCTGCGGCCAGTGCCGCATCTGCCACGGGTTGGGGGTGGGCTTCGGAATAGGAGGTCTCGCCTGCGCGGCGGCCGGCGCGGCCACGACCCCCGCGACCAGCACCAATGCAGCCGCGGGCACCAACAGACTCTTCTTGGCGCGCATGTCTCCCCTGTCTCGATCGTTGCCGAGAAGGTAAAGACCGGGCAATACCTCGGGCAACGGCCGACTTATACGATCTTGAGAAGATCGTCCTGGCATGTCACGCCAGGGCAGTTTCATACGGTCTGGCCATAGCCCGCCCCCCGCCCGCCGTGCGCGGCGTCAGCGCAGGTCACGAACCGCCACGATGATCCCGTCCCCATCGCTGAAGAGCCAGCCGCCCGGCCGGAACTCAACGCCCCCGAACGTCAGCACGACCTGGCGCTGAGGGCACTGCTGTAGGTGGGCGGTAGTTGCCTGAGGGTGCGACAACCTCAGCGTTGCGATCGCGTGCGAAGCCAGGTTCAAGCGGAGCGAGAACCTGATCGCGCAGCGAGCCGCCAGGCGAGACGAAGCGATGCAGCGATCGCCGCAGTGCCCGTTGAAGGAGGGCGTTCAACGCCCGACGCCGAGGGCACTGTAATCAATAAGCCGTGACAGGACGATCGCCGTCTTGGTGGCGGTGATGTTGTCCTCGCGGCGCAGCCGCTCCAGGGCCTGTTCGAGGTGCTGGATGTCCCGCGCCCGGACGTGCACGAGGGCGCTGGCGTCGCCGCTGATCGTGTACGCGGCGACGACCTCGGGGTGGCTCCGGACGCTGGAGTAGATCTCCTCGGGGGACGTGGCCCCGGTGCAGAAGATCTCGATGAACGCCTCGGTCGTCCAGCCGAGCGCGGCCGGGTCGACGACCGCCGCGAACCCGGTGATGACGCCGTCCGCGCGGAGCCGGTCGACGCGCCGTTTGACCGCCGGGGCCGACAGCCCGACCTTGTCGCCTATCTGGGCGTACGAGGCGCGGCCGTCTTCGAGGAGCCGCGCAACGATCTGACGGTCCAGGTCGTCAAGACGCAACAAATAGCACCCCCGAAGTCAGTTTTCATCATTGGTCGCCGGTTCACATCGAACATACGCTGGTAAGTGGACGGGCGGCCACCCATCCGCCGGTCCTCCTCCCCCTCGGCACCGGACGTGTGTCCGGTGTCCCAGCGATCCCCGGCCGGGCAGGCCGGGCCGAGCCGCCGAAGGAGCGTCGTGACGCCGACCGACCAGCTGCGAGCGATGTCCGAGGACCACAGCGCGCACAACTACCACCCGCTGCCGATCGTGGTCGCCGATGCCGAGGGCGTCTGGCTGACCGACGTCGAGGGGCGCCGCTACCTGGACATGCTGGCCGCCTACTCCGCGGTCAACTTCGGGCACCGCAACCCGCGCCTCACCGAGGCCGCCAAGCGGCAGCTCGACCGGGTGACGCTGGTGAGCCGCGCCTTCGACCACGACCAGTTCGGGCCGTTCGTCGGCGAGCTGGCCGAGCTGTGCGGCAAGGACATGGTCCTGCCGATGAACAGCGGCGCCGAGGCCGTCGAGTCCGCGCTGAAGACCGCCCGCAAGTGGGGGTACGAGGTCAAGGGCGTCCCGGCCGAGCAGGCGAACATCATCACCTTCGAGGGCAACTTCCACGGCCGCACCACCACGATCATCAGCTTCTCCACCGACCCGGACGCCAAGGACTCCTACGGTCCCTACACGCCCGGCTTCAGGACCGTCCCGTACGGCGACGTGGACGCGCTGAAGGAGGCCATGGACGGCTCCACGGTCGGCGTGCTGATCGAGCCGATCCAGGGCGAGGCAGGCGTGAACGTCCCGCCGAGCGGGTTCCTGCGCGCCGTCCGCGAGCTGTGCACGGCCAACGGCGCGCTGATGATCGCGGACGAGATCCAGTCGGGGCTCGGCCGCACCGGCACCACGTTCGCCGTCGAGCACGAGGGCGTCGTCCCGGACGTCTACGTCCTCGGCAAGGCCCTCGGCGGCGGCATCATGCCGGTCTCGGCGGTCGTCGCCGACGCCGACGTCCTCGGGGTGTTCAAGCCGGGCCAGCACGGGTCCACGTTCGGCGGCAACCCGCTCGCCTGCGCGATCGGCCGCGAGGTGATCGCTATGCTGCGGACGGGCGAGTTCCAGGAACGTTCCCGGACGCTCGGCGCGCACATGCACGAGCGGCTCGGCCGGCTGTCCGGCGACGCCGTCCGCGAGGTGCGGGGGCGGGGGCTGTGGGCGGGCGTCGAGCTGACCGGGAAGGCGCGGCCGGTCAGCGAGCGGCTGATGGGGCTCGGCGTGCTCGCCAAGGAGACGCACGAGACCACGATCCGGCTGGCGCCGCCCCTGGTGATCGGCCGCGACGACCTGGACTGGGCGCTGGACCAGCTGGAGATCGCCCTCAAGGGCTGACCCGCCCCAAGGGCCGACCGGCCCGGGCTCCCGGCGATCACGGCAAACCCCAGGCTCGTCAAAGACTTGCCCGGCCGGCCGCCCGGCGCGCCCTGCCGCGCGGCGCGTCCGGGCAGGCTGGGCCGCATGCTGGAGAGCGGGAGAAGACGCCGGTTGATCGTTGGCTGCGGCGGGCTGGCAGTGGGCGTCCTGCTGCTCCTGGGCGGCGGCACCTATCTGCTGCAGCGGGCCTACGACGGGCAGGTCAAGCGGATCGCCGGCGCGCTGCCCACCCAGCGGGGCCGCCCGGTCTCGGGACGCGGCGAGAACTGGCTGCTGATCGGCTCCGACCGGCGCGCCGACCAGCCCTCCATGGGCGCCCGCGCCGACACGATCATGCTGGTGCACCTGTCCGGGCGCGGCGACCGGGTCTCGGTGATCGCGATCCCCCGGGACGGCTGGATCCCCGTCCCCGGGCACGGCACCACGAAGATCAACGCCGCGTTCGCCTACGGCGGCCCGCCTCTGCTGATCCGGGCGGTGGAGCAGTACACGGGCGTGCGCGTGAACCACTACGCCTCCCTCGACTTCGGCGGCTTCGTGAAGATGACGGACGCGCTCGGCGGCGTGGACGTGACCGTGACCCAGCGCACCCACGACCCGATGCACGACCGCACCTGGCGCGCCGGGCACCAGCACCTGAACGGCGTTGAGGCGCTGGACTTCGTCCGGCAGCGCTGGAACCTGCCGGGCGGGGACCTGGACCGCATCAAGCGCCAGCAGGCGTTCCTGCACGCGCTGGCCGCCAAGGCGATGGACACCCGCAACCCGATCCGCATCGACCGGTTCATCCGCGCCACCACCCGCTCGGTGACGGTGGACGACTCGGTGTCGTCCGGCACGCTGCGCGGCCTCGCGGGACGGCTGACGGGGATCTCGCTGATGGAGTACCTCACCACCCCGGTCGCCAAGCCGGACACGCGGGACGGGCAGAGCGTCGTCGTGCTGGACGACGGACGGGCGCGGCAGCTGTTCACGGCCGTCCGCGAGGACCGGATCGGCGACTACGTCACGCGCAACGGCGCGGCCAACGCGGTGGAGTCCGTCCGCTGACCAGGGTCCGGACCACCCGGATGGCGCCCTGACATGCAGTGACATGTCCGATATTGAAAAAATGTGCGAAGGCGGTCTAGATGGATTAGTCTAATCGGACTAATCGATGTCGACCATGAGGCCGCAGCCATGTCCCGACCCCTCACACCGCTCGCGCTGACCGTCCTGCGCATGCTGTGCGACGGGCCCATGCACCCGTACGAGATGCAGCAGCGCATCCGCGACCACGCCTACGACCTGGCCGTGAAGAGCACGCACGGCTCGCTCTACCACTCGGTCGAGCGGCTCGCGGCCGGAGGGCTCATCGAGCCGCTGGAGACCAGCCGGGAGGGCCGCCGCCCCGAGCGCACCGTCTACGCGGTCACGAGCGCCGGGCGCGACGCCGCCCACATCCGGCTGGCCGAGCTGCTCGCCAAGCCCGCCGAGGAGTTCCCGCTGTTCGGCACCGCCCTGGCGTTCATCAACCTGCTGCCCGAGGCCGAGGTCGCCCGGCAGCTGCGCATCCGGGCCATCGCCCTGGAGGCGCTGCTCGCCGGGAACCAGACGGCCAACGAGTCGCTGCGCAAGCAGGGCATCGAGCGCTACAAGCTGATCGACCAGGAATGGGCGATCTCGCGCGTGCGCTCCGAGCTGGAGTTCGTCCGGCACCTGGCCGACGACCTGGACTCCGGGCGGCTCACCTGGAAGGACGACGACGGCGTGACCACCTGCCATCCGCCGCACGAGCACGAACTCGGCCACGACTACCACGCACGCGATCTCGACAAGGGGGCCTCATGAGCAGATGGCGCGGCAATCCCTGGGCGATCCTCCTCACGCTCTCCCTCGGATTCTTCATGACGCTGCTCGATCTGACGATCGTGAACATCGCGATCCCGAGCATGATCGACAAGCTGGACGCCTCGCTCGACGAGGTGCTCTGGGTCACCAACGCCTACATCCTGGTGCTGGCCGTCCTGCTGATCACCGCGGGCCGGCTCGGCGACCTGTGGGGCAAGAAGAACCTGTTCATCGCCGGTGTCACGCTGTTCACGGTGGCCAGCCTGGTCTGCGGGATCGCCCAGGACCCCGTCCAGCTGATCGCCGCCCGCGCCGTGCAGGGCCTCGGCGCCGCGCTGCTGATGCCGCAGACCATGTCGATCATCATCAACGTGTTCCCGGCCGAGCGGCGCGGCGCCGCCCTCGGCGTCTGGGGCGCGGTGGCCGGGGTGTCGACCATCGCGGGCCCGACGGTCGGCGGCCTGCTGGTCACCAGCCTCGACTGGCGGTGGATCTTCTTCGTGAACCTGCCGATCGGGATCCTGGTGCTGGCGATGGCCATCCCGATCCTGCCCGCCCACACCCCCGCGGTCCGGCACCGCTTCGACGTGGCCGGCGTGCTGCTGGCCTCGGCCGCGCTGTTCTGCCTGACGTTCGCGCTCACCGAGGGCCAGAAGTTCGACTGGGACGGGCGCATCTGGGGCCTGATCGCGGCGGGCCTCGCCCTGTTCGTGGTGTTCGTCCTCTACCAGCGCACCCAGCAGGACAAGGAGCCGCTGGTGCCGTTCTCGCTGTTCCGGGACCGCAACTTCACGATCCTCAACATCGTCGGCGCGGCCGTCTCGATCGGCATGATCGGCCTGTTCCTGCCGATGACGATCTACATGCAGTCCGTGCTGGGCTTCAGCGCCCTCAAGGCGGGGCTCGTCATGGCGCCGTCCTCGGTGGTGTCGATGTTCCTGGCGCCCGTCGCGGGCAAGCTGTCGGACCGCATCGGCGGCAAGTTCATCCTGATGACCGGGCTCACCCTCTACGCGATCGGCATGATGTGGCTGGTGGCCGTCGCCGACGTCGGGACGGACTGGACCGCGTTCATCGCCCCGCTCGTCGTCGCCGGGCTCGGCGTCGGCGGCGTGTTCGCGCCGATGGCCACCGAGGCCACCCGGAACGTGCCGAGGCACCTCGCGGGCGCGGCGTCCGGCGTCAACAACACGATCCGGCAGGTCGGCTCGGTGCTCGGCAGCGCCGCGGTCGGCGCCGTCCTGCAGAACCAGCTCGCCTCGTCGCTCAAGGAGGAGGCGACCACCCGTTCGGCGTCCCTCCCGCCGGACGTGCGGGGCGGCTTCGTGGACGGATTCGCCGGCGCGGCCAAGGGCGGCCTGGAGGTCGGCGCGGGCCAGACCGGCGCGGAGCAGCACCTCCCGCCCGGCGTCCCGCCGAACGTGGCGCACCGCGTCCAGGAACTGGCCGGGCAGGTGTTCTCCCACGGCTTCGTCCACGCGATGAGGCCGACGATGGCCCTGCCGATCGCCGTGATCCTGCTCAGCGCCGCCGCCTGCCTGGGTGTCAAGGGCTACCGCTCGGACGCCCCGACCGACACCCCGGCCGAGCCGGCCGCCCTCCCTGGCTGACCGGGCCCGCCCGCATGCGGCGGGTCGCCGCCACGGCGGCGACCCGCCGCGGCTCAAGCCGGTGCGGGGTCAGGAGAGGGAGCGGTAGCGGCCCTCGTAGAAGACCAGGGCGGGCGCGGCGGGGTCGGGGACGTCCAGGCCGAGGGCCTCGCCCACCACGATGCTGTGGTCCCCGCCGTCGTGGACGGCGTAGGTGCGGCACTCCATCGCGGCGACGGCCCCGGCGAAGATCGCGGCGCCGGTCGCGGGCCCGCGGGTGTGCTCCCAGCCCTGGAGCCTGCCGTCCAGCATGCGTCCCCGGGTCGCGAACCACTGGGAGGCGTCCCGCATCTCCTCCGCGAGGACCGACACCGCCCACAGGCCGGTCTCCAGCACCACGTCGTGGAAGCGGGCGATCCTCTCGGCGCAGAACAGCACGAGCAGCGGCTCCAGCGAGACCGACGTGAAGGCGTTCACCGTCATCGCGTGGTCGGCGCCGCCGGCCACCGTCGTCACGACCGCGACGCCGGTCGCGAACCGGCCCACCACCTGGCGGTACAGCTCCGGGTCGACGCCCTGCCCGCCGGACGAGGGGGACGGGGCGCGGCGATGTCCACCGGTCACCACGCGCTCCCCTCGTCCACGCCGCTACCCGCGAGTACGCGCTGCCCTTCCCAGGAGCCACTGGCCGGACGGGCCCGCGGCCGGGACGCGCGCCACCGCCAGCACGGCGGCCACCATGCCGCCGATGATGTACACGTACCCGGCCAGGGTCGCCGGGACGACAAGATCGCCCTCGGGCCGCTGCATCGACATGGCGAAGACCGCGATCCCCCACACGACCGCGGGGACCATCGCGCCGAGCCGGCCGCCCATCCCCCAGCCGGCGAGCCGCACCATCCCGAAGACCAAGGCGACCAGGACGGCCGACGCGACCGGGACGCCGCCGGTCGTCCAGTCCTGGGCGAAGGAGCCGAGCAGGCCGAAGACGCCGCCGAGCAGGCCGAGGGCCGCGTAGGCGGCACCGGACACGAACGCCTCCAACGGGCCCTCTCCGGACCGCGGAACCGCGTCGGCCACCACTGCGTCGGCCACCACAGGGCCGGCCGTCTGCGCCACGTGCGCGCCCGGAGCGGCCTCTTGGGCGTCCGCGGCCGCTCCCGGGACATCCGGAGCGGCGTCCGCCTGGGAGCCGTCCTTGGCCAGGCTCACCCGGGCCTCGTCGTCCTTGTCCACGGACGCCAGGGTATCGAGCCGTTCAGGCGCGCGCGTCCGCAAGGCCGGCGAACAGGTCGCGCTCCCGCCGCCCCGGGCCGACCGGCCCGAGATCCCCGTCCTGAAGGATGAAGTACTCGGTGCCGAACGCCTGCTGGCCCAGGTTGTTGGACAGGGCGAAGTACGGGCCGACCCGCTCGGGCGCCACGACGATCTGGGTGCGGTGCGCGCGCAGGGCCGCGAGCTTGGCGGGCAGGTGGGCGCGGGCGTCCACGACGGTGGTCACCTCGTCGTCGGGGACGCCGGAGCCCAGCTCGTCCAGCCCGGCGACGCGGGCGAACGGCAGCCTGGCCTCGCGCATCACCGCGATTGCGCGGGCGAGGACGGTGCGCGGCGTGGCGTAGGCGTAGAACTTGGCGGCCCGCCACGGCTCGGCGCCGTCGTCGTGGGACGGGTCGGCGGCCAGCTCGAACGCCCGCCGCGTGACGCGGTGCGCCTGGATGTGGTCGGGGTGCCCGTAGTTGCCGCGGTCGTCGTAGGTGACGATCACCTGCGGCCTGACCTCGCGGACGACCGCCGCGAGGGCCGGGGCGGCCTCGTCCACGCCGGCCTGCCAGAAGCAGCGGGGGTCGTCGTTGGTGGGCGCGCCCATCATGCCGGAGTCGCGCCAGCGCCCCGGGCCGCCGAGGAAGCGGTGGTCGCGGACGCCGAGCGCCGCGCACGCCGCCGCGAGCTCCCCGATCCGGTACTCGCCGAGGGCGTCCTCCTTGTCGGAGGCCAGGTGGCGCAGCTCGTCGGGGATGACCTCCCCCTCCTCGCCCAGGGTGCAAGTGACGAGACTGACGTGGGCGCCCTCGGCGGCGTACTTGGCCATGGTCGCCCCGGTCCCGATGGACTCGTCGTCCGGATGGGCGTGGACGAACAGGATCCGCGGCTCCTTCATAGTCAACGAGCCTACTCAGGGCACGAACCCGCGGCGATGACCGCCCTACCCGGCGTCCCTCGTCCCGGGCCCGCCGACGGGATTGCCATGGTTCTGACCGGTGCCTTCACCGCCGTTGTTACCTGTGCCACCATCGGGGTCGGTCGGCTCGTCGGAGGGCGTCTTCGACGGCGGCGGGCTGCTCCGCGGCGGGCTGCGCGTCGGCTCGCGCGTCGGCTGCCGCGTGCTCGGCGTCGGGGAGGGCCTGCGGGTGTGGCTGCGCGTCGGCTCCGGCTCCGTCTCCTCGTCGGACGGGCTCTCCGAGGGCGATTCGGAGTCCGAGACCGACGGCGAGACGGGGCTGCTCGGGTCGTTGCTGCTCCGGTTGGCCATGAACAGGCCGACGACCAGCGCGAGCGCGGCAATGGCCAGGATGGCGGCGAAGATCGGCCACTTGGACTTGCGCTCCGGCTCGAAGTCGCCGTAGCCGGTGCCGCGGGTGCGTGCGCCGTAGGGCGGCTGCTGGGCGGGCGGCAGGGTGCCGGTGTAGGCGGCCGGGGACACCCGCCGGGTCGGCCCGCCGGCGGGCCCGGCGCCCGGCATCATCGCCCCGGCCCCCGCCCCGGCGGCGAGCGTCGTGCCCTCCGCGAGCAGCGACGTGGCCTGCGCGGGGTCGTCCATGCGGGTCTGCCCGGCGCCGCCCGGGCCGCTGCCGATCAGCGCCATCATCAGCTGCTGTGCGGTCGGCCGCCGCGGGGGCTCCTTGACCAGGCACGCGGCGATCAGCCGGTGCAGGTCGGCGGGGACGCCCTCCAGCGTCGGCGGCTCGTTCATCACCCGGTTGATCACCGCGACCACGGTGTCGTCGCCGAACGGCGGATGCCCGGTCGCGGCGAACACCATCGTGGTGGCCCACGCCCACACGTCCACGGCCTCGGTGAGCGTGGCGCCCGCGACCTGCTCGGGCGCCATGTAGGACGGGGTGCCGATCGCCTTGGTCGCGGCGGTCTGGCCGGTGTCCAGGGCCCGCGCGATGCCGAAGTCGATCACCCGCGGACCGTCCGGGGCCATGATCACGTTGTGCGGCTTGAAGTCGCGGTGCACGATCCCGGCCTGGTGGATGGCCACCAGCGCGGTCGCGGTGCCGATCGCCAGCCGGTCCAGCGGCGCGCCCGTGATCGGCCCGGTCTCGGTCACCTGCTTGTACAGCGACGGGCCCGGGACGTACTCGCTGGCGATGTAGGGCTGGTCGCCCGCGACGTCGGCCTCCAGGACCTGCGCGGTGCAGAACCGCGCGACCTGCTTGGCCGCCTGGGCCTCGCGGACGAACCGGTTGCGCGCCGAGGCGTCCCCGGCGAGGTCGGTGCGCAGCAGCTTGATGGCGGCCTTGTTCCCGGAGGCGTCGAGACCCGCGTAGACGACCCCCTGGCCGCCCTCGCCGAGGCGTTCGACGATCTCGTACGAGCCAAGCCGCCGGGGATCAC
The DNA here is from genome assembly GCF_004349215.1 of Actinomadura rubrisoli. Classification (GTDB taxonomy): domain Bacteria; phylum Actinomycetota; class Actinomycetes; order Streptosporangiales; family Streptosporangiaceae; genus Spirillospora; species Spirillospora rubrisoli. The sequence continues at coordinate 15,082 of NZ_SMKU01000196.1, forward strand.
CCGGCTGCAGCTCCGGCATGGACCACTCCTTAGCGCCCGCGACGACGTGTTCGAGGTGTTCGAGGAAGCTTCGAGCTTACGCGAGCGCGGACCGGGTCACGGGCCGTTCCCCGGCCGCGAGGCGACGACCCGTGATCATAGGGCCACACCGCCCCCGTGCGCCGTACATCCGGAGCCTTTCCGGGCTGGCAGACTCGGATGCCATGAGCATCAGCTATCCGCGGCAGAGCGCCCGCACCCGGCGGTTCACCCTCGGCGTCCCCCGCGCCTTCCAGATCGCGCCGGACGGGGCGCGCGTGGCCTTCCTGCGCACCAGGTCCGGTGACGACCCGGTCACCTGCCTGTGGACGCTGGACACGGCCACCGGCGACGAGCGCCTCGTCGCCGACCCCTTGGCGCTGGACGTCCCCGGCGAGGAGGACCTGCCCGCCGAGGAGCGGGCCCGCCGCGAACGCGCCCGCGAGCAGGCGGGCGGCATCGTCGGGTACGCGACCGACCGGGCCATGAGGCAGGCCGTCTTCACCCTGGGCGGCCGCCTCTACGTCGCCGACCTCGGCACCGGGCGCGTCCGGGACCTGCCCGCCCGGGCCCCCGTCTTCGACCCGCGCCCCGACCCGGCCGGGCGCCGCGTCGCGTACGTGTCGGGACGGACGCTGCGGGTCATCGAGATGGACGGCGGCGACGACCGGGCACTGGTCCAGCCCGAGTCCGACCAGGTGTCCTACGGCCTCGCCGAGTTCGTCGCGGCGGAGGAGATGGGCCGGATGCGCGGCCACTGGTGGTCGCCGGACGGCGGGACGCTGCTGGTGGCCCGGGTCGACGAGACCCCGGTGCAGCGCTGGCACATCGCCGACCCCGCGAACCCGGACCGGGCGCCCGGCGAGGTCGCCTATCCGGCCGCCGGGACGCCCAACGCGCTGGTCTCCCTCGTGCTGATGAAGGTGGACGGCGGGCGCGTCGGGGTCGCCTGGGACCGCGGCGAGTTCCCCTACGTCGTGACGTCCGCCTGGGACCGGCACGGCCTGCTGATCGTCGTCCAGCCGCGCGACCAGCGCTCGCAGCGGATCCTGCGGGTCGACCCGTCCAACGGCGAGACGGCGCTGCTGCACAACGAGCACGACGCGGTGTGGACCGACGTCGTGCCCGGCATCCCCGCCCGGACGAACGGCGGCGACCTCGTCTGGGCCACCGAGGACCGCGAGACCGACACCCGCCGGATCACCGTCGGGGGCAAGCCCGTCACCCCGGCGGGTGTCCAGGTCCGGTCGATCCTGGGCGTGGACGGCGACGCGATCCTGTTCACCGCGTCCGAGGAGCCCACCGAGGTCCACCTGTACTCCTACGAGGCGGGCGAGGTGACGCGGCTGACCGAGGGCCAGGGCGTCTTCGGCGGCGTCCGGTCGGGCGAGGTGACGGTGGTGACCGGGTCCCGTCTCGACCGTCCCGGCACGGAGGTCGAGGTCCGGGGGCCGTCCGGCACCCACCCGGTCGCCTCGCTCGCTGAGACCCCGGTGATCACGCCGCGGGTGGAGCTGCTGCGGACCGGCGACCGCGAGATCCGCACGGCGGTGCTGCTGCCGACCGGCTGGGAGCCCGGCCAGGGCCGCCTGCCGGTGCTCCTCGACCCCTACGGCGGCCCGCACGCCCAGCGCGTCCTGGCCGTCCAGCGGATGTACTGCGAGGCGCAGTGGCTCGCCGACCAGGGCTTCGCCGTCGTGATCGCGGACGGCCGCGGCACCCCCGCGCGCGGCCCCGCCTGGGAGCGCGCGGTGCGCGGCGACTTCGTCGGGCCGGTCCTGGAGGACCAGATCACCGCGCTGATCGAGGCCGCGCGGATCCACCCCGACGCGTTCGACCTCGACCGGGTCGGCATCCGCGGCTGGTCGTTCGGCGGCTGGCTGGCGGCGCTGGCCGTCCTGGCCCGCCCGGACGTGTTCCACGCGGGCGTCGCGGGCGCCCCGGTCACCGACTGGCGCCTGTACGACACGCACTACACCGAGCGCTACCTCGGCCACCCCGACGAGGAGCCGGAGAACTACGAGGCGAACTCGCTGATCGGGATGGCCGGGCGGCTCGAACGGCCGCTGATGATCATCCATGGGCTGGCCGACGACAACGTGGTGGCCGCGCACACGCTGCGCCTGTCGTCCGCGCTGGTCGCGTCGGGCCGTCCCCACACCGTCCTGCCGCTGTCGGGCGTCACCCACATGACCCCGCAGGAGGTGGTCGCGGAGAACCTCCTGCTCATCCAGGTCGACTACCTCAAGACGGCCCTGGCCGCCCGC
>NZ_SMKU01000197.1 GCF_004349215.1 Actinomadura rubrisoli
GGGGGGCCTCGGGCGGCGCCCGCACCGTCCATCTGACCAAGGTGTACGGCTCGGGCGACATGGCCGTCCGCGCGCTGGACGAGGTCAGCGTGGTGCTCCCGGCCGGGCGGTTCACCGCGGTCATGGGACCGTCCGGGGCCGGGAAGTCCACGCTGATGCACTGCGTGGCGGGCCTGGAGGACGCCACGTCCGGGAAGGTGTACGTCGGCGACGAGGAGCTGGGAGCCCTGTCGGACCGGCGGCTCACCAAGCTGCGGCGCGAGCGGATCGGGTTCGTGTTCCAGGCGTTCAACCTGCTCCCGACGCTCACCGCGCGCGACAACATCGTCCTGCCGATGACGCTCGCGGGGACGAGCCCCGACCGGGAATGGCTGGACACGGTGGTCCGCGTCCTGCGCCTGGGCGACCGGCTGTCGCACCGGCCGTCGGAGCTGTCGGGCGGGCAGCAGCAGAGGGTGGCGCTGGCGCGCGCGCTGGTCACCCGTCCGCAGATCGTGTTCGCGGACGAGCCGACCGGCAACCTCGACTCCCGCACCGGCGGCGAGGTGCTGACGCTGCTGCGCGGCGCGGTGGACGACCTGGGCCAGACCGTGGCGATGGTCACCCACGACCCGGTCGCGGCCGGGCACGCCGACGCGGTGGTGTTCCTGGCCGACGGCCGTGTCGTGGACGTCATGGAAGCGCCCACGCCCGACCGGGTGCTGGACCGGATGCGCGGGCTGGGGGACCAGTCGTGATCGGGCTCGTCTTCAAGGAGCTGTGGGGGCGCAAGCGGCGCCTGGCCGGGTCGCTGATCGCCGTCTTCCTCGGCGTGACGTTCCTGACGGGGACGCTCGTGCTCGGCGACACCCTCGCCGGCAGCATCGACGGGTACTTCTCGCGCGCCTACGGCGACACCGACGTCAGCATCCGGAACACCACCTCCGTCAGCGACGCCCCGTGGGGCTCGCGCGGGCAGATCGACGCGTCCGTCCTGGACCGGGTGCGGAAGGTGAACGGCGTCGCGAGCGCCGAGCCGGTCATCCAGGGGTCGGGGCAGCTGCTCGGCAAGGACGGGAAGACGATCCAGTCGCGCGGCCCCCGGATGGCGGGCAACTGGCTGACCGATCCCAAGCTCAACCCGTACCGTCTCGCCCAGGGCCGGGCGCCCCGCGCGCCGGACGAGGTCGTCATCAACAAGATGTTCGCCGATGAGGGCAAGCTGAAGGTCGGCGACCGGACGGCGGTGCTGACCCCCGACCGGGTCCCGGTCACCGTCGTCGGCATCAGCAAGTTCGGCGACGAGGACGCGTTCGGGGAGACGTCGTTCACGGCGTTCAGCCTGGAGGGCGCCCGCAAGTACGTCGCGCGGACGTCCGACCGCGTCACCGGGGTCTGGGTGCGCGCCGCGAGCGGGGTCGGCCAGGGCGAGCTGGCCGCGAGGGTCCGGCCCGTTCTCGCGCCCGGGACCGAAGCCGTCACCGGACAGGGGCAGATCGACGAGAGCATGAGCCTTGTAGAGGACGGCTTCCTCCGCGTGTTCCGGATCGTGCTCGGCGCGTTCGGCGGGGTGGCGCTGCTGGTGGCGGCGTTCAGCATCCACAACACGTTCGCGATCACCATGGCGCAGCGGACGCGGGAGTCGGCGCTCCTGCGCGCGCTCGGCGCCGGGCGGCGGCAGGTCGTGACGGTGGTCGGCTTCGAGGCCCTGGTGATCGGCGGCACGGCCACGCTGGCGGGGCTGGCCGGCGGGTACGGGTTCGCCGGGCTGCTGCGGCAGCTGTTCACCCAGTTCCGGATCGGGATCGCGATGGAGGGCCTGGTCGTCTCCGCCACCTCGCTCATGATCGCGGTGCCGGTCGGGCTGCTGGTGACGCTGGTGGCCGCGCTCGGCCCCGCGCTGCGGGCCTCCCGGGTGCCGCCGTTGGCCGCGCTGCGCGAGGTCGCGGCCGAGACGTCCGGACCGTCCGACACCCGGGTCATCGTCGGCGGGGTGCTGGCGGCCGTGTCCGCCGGGACCGTGGTCCTCGGCGCGGTCAACGAGCAGATGGCGATGGCGGCCGCGGGCGCGGTGCTGTGCGTGGTCGCGATGGTCGTGCTCGGACCGGTCGCCGCCCGTCCGGTCGCGGCGATCGTCGGCGGCCCCGCGGCCCGGCTGCGCGGCGTCGCCGGTGCCCTCGCCCGCGACAACGCGGCCCGCAGCCCGCAGCGCACCGCCGGCGCCGCGACCGCCCTGATGATCGGCGTCGGCGTCGTCACGCTGCTGACGGTGTTCATCGGCTCGCTGCGCGCGTCCCTGGAGGACGGCGTCGCCGGGTCGTTCACCGGCGCGATCGTGGTCGACGCCGGCGGCAACGAGACCGGCGGGTTCAGCACGCGGCTCGCCGCGGAGGCGGCCGCGCTGCCGCAGGTCGGCGGCATCGCGGGGATCGGCAAGGGCGAGATGCGGGTGGACGGGCGCACCGCCGTCGCGGGTGTCGGCGACCCGTCCCGCCTCCGGGGCGTCCTGCGGCTGGACGTCACGCAGGGCGGCCTGGCGGACCCGGGCACGTTCGCCGTCTCGAAGAAGATCGCGGACGATCGGGGCTGGCGCGCCGGCTCCCGGGTCGGCGTCCAGTTCGCCGACGGCGCCCGGCAGACCCTCACCGTCGGCGCGGTCTACAAGAACGCCGAACTGGTGGGCGACTACCTGGTGCCGCGCACCGTCTGGAACGCCCACACCCGGCAGCCGCTCGACGTCATGGCGCTCGTGCACGTCAAGCCCGGCGCCTCGTCCGACGACGCGCGCCAGGCCCTGACCGCGCTGGCCAAGCCGTACGGGGCACCGGAGGTGAAGACGCGGGACGCGTTCGTCACCGGGCAGACCGCGGACATGAACGGCTTCATCACCGTCGTCTACGGGATGCTCATCCTGGCGATCGTCATCGCGCTGCTCGGCATCGCCAACACCCTGTCGCTGTCGGTGCACGAGCGGACCCGCGAGCTCGGGCTGCTGCGCGCGGTCGGCGCGAACCGCGGCCAGATCAGGTCGATGGTCCGCTGGGAATCGGTGATCGTCGCGCTGTTCGGCACGGCGGGCGGGCTCGGCCTCGGCGCGTTCCTCGGCTGGGGGCTCGGCACCGCGCTCGGCAACCCGTTCGCGCCGCCGGCCGTCCAGCTGGCGGTCATCGCGCTGGTCGGGGCGGTGGCGGGCGGGCTCGCCGCGATCCGCCCGGCCCGGCGCGCGGCGCGCCTGGCGATCCTGTCCGCGATCGCCGCTCCGTGACCGACGCGGGGGCCGGGAGCGGCGGCCCCGTCCGCCCGCCATCGCGCGGACGGACGGGGCGCCGCGGAGTTCGGGCCCGGCCGGATTCGCGCCCCTGGTCGCGGATAGGGTATGTCCATGCAGGTCAACCAGTCGGGCAAGCTCAGCAACGTCTGCTATGACATCCGGGGTCCGGTGCTCAAGCGTGCCCGGCAGCTGGAGGCCGAGGGGAACAACATCCTCAAGCTGCACATCGGCAACCCGGCGCCGTTCGGGTTCGAGGCTCCGCAGGAGCTCCTCCAGGACATGATCCGCAACCTGCCGGACGCGCACGGCTACAGCGACTCCAAGGGGATCCTGCCCGCCCGCCGCGCCATCGTGCAGCGCTTCGAGGACAGCGGCGTCGAGGGCGTGGACGTTGAGGACGTCTACCTCGGCAACGGCGTGTCCGAGCTGATCGTGATGACCCTCCAGGCGCTGCTCAACGACGGCGACGAGGTGCTGATCCCGGCCCCCGACTACCCGCTGTGGACGGCGTCGGTCTCATTGTGCGGCGGGACGCCCGTCCACTACCTGTGCGACGAGGACGCCGGCTGGGAGCCGAGCCTGGACGACATCGAGGCCAAGCTCGGCGACCGCACCCGCGCCCTGGTGATCATCAACCCGAACAACCCGACCGGCGCCGTCTACTCCCGCGAGGTGCTCGCCCGGATCGTCGAGGTCGCCCGCCGCCGCAACCTGATCATCTTCGCGGACGAGATCTACGACCGGATCCTCTACGACGACGCCGAGCACGTCCCGATCGCCTCGCTGGCCCCCGACCTGCTGTGCCTGACCTTCGGCGGGCTGTCCAAGAACTACCGGGTCGCCGGGTTCCGCTCCGGCTGGGTGGCGCTGTCCGGCCCGAAGAAGCACGCCGAGTCCTACATCGAGGGCCTGGACATCCTGGCCAACATGCGGCTCTGCCCGAACGTCCCGGGCCAGCACGCCATCCAGGCCGCCCTCGGCGGCTACCAGAGCATCGACGACCTCGTCCTGCCGACCGGCCGGCTGGGCGAGCAGCGCGACCGCGCCTGGAAGCTGCTGAACGACCTTCCGGGCGTGAGCTGCGTCCGTCCCGAGGGCGCGCTGTACGTCTTCCCCCGGCTGGACCCCGAGATGTACCCGATCGAGGACGACATGCGCTTCGCCCTCGACCTGCTGGAGCAGCAGAAGATCCTGGTCGTGCAGGGCACCGGGTTCAACTGGCCGTCCACCGACCACTTCCGCGTCGTCACCCTCCAGTACGCCGACGACCTGGAGGAGGCCATCGGCCGCATCGGCGACTTCCTGCACGCCCACCGCCGCTGAGCCATCCCGCTCCGGGCTTGACCCGCGCGGCCCTGATGCAACAAGGCTGGTTGCGGCAGCGGACTGGAGCATTGTGGAATGCGCCGGGCCGCCCTACGGCATCCCGCCGCGCCGGGCGTCGAAGCGGACGCGGGCCGCCCGGATCTCGCCATCGTGCTCCACCGACCACAGCGCGAGCGCCCCGAGCTGATCCTGGAGCGAGCGCCCCAGGCCGGTCAGCGCGTACTCGACCCGCCGCGGATGGACGGTGCGACTGACCAGCCCGTCCCGCTCCAGCATCCGCAGCGTCCGGGTGAGCACCCGCCGGCTCAGCCCGTCCACCGCGCGCCGGAGCACCACGGTCGCCGGGCACGCCTGGTACTCGGCCACGGTGACAGGGGACATGAAAGTGCCTTCTTTCGGGATCCGTTCCGCACGACGCACGATCAGCGTACGCAGCGAACCGAACGAAGGAGCCCTTCCATGCTCGCCGTCTCCGGAGCCTCCGGGCACTTGGGTGGCCTCATCCTGCGCCACCTTCTCGGATGGGTGGACGCCTCTCGTGTCGTCGCCCTGTCCCGCACACCCGACCGCGTCCCGGACCTCGGCATCCGCACCCGGGCGGCCGACTTCGCCGCCCCGGACGGCCTCGTCCGCGCGCTGGACGGCGTCGAACGCCTCCTGCTCGTCAGCGTCGACGCGATCACCGGACGAGCGCCCCTGCACGCGGCCGCGATCAAGGCCGCCACCAAGGCGGGTGTCGGCCACATCATCTACACCTCGACCACGCGCGCCGGAGACCCCGGAAACCCCAGCGCCGTTGCCCCCGACCACCACGAAACCGAACGGCTGCTGGCCGCGTCTGTTCCGGCGTTCACGTCCCTGCGCTTCAACATCTGGCCCGAGACGCTGACGTACATGGGCATCGCCCAGCGCGCCGTGGCCGCCGGAGAGCTGCCGAGCAACGCGGGCGACGGCCGCGTCGCCTACCTCACCAGGGACGACAGCGCCGCGGTGGCCGCCGCCGTCCTCGCCGAGGGCGGCTCCAAGGGCGAGCTGCTGGAGATCACCGGCCCCGCCGCCGTCAGCGACGCCGACCTCGCCGCGATCCTCGCCGAGACGTCGGGCCGCCCCGTCCGGCACGTCCCGGTCGCCGAGGCCGCCCCGCGGCTGACCGCGATGGGCACACCGGCGCCGCCGGCCCAAGCCTGGGCGGGCGGCCTGGCCTGGGGGTTGAAGGGGATCTAGTCGGCGGCGGCGTCGAGGCGGCGGAGGGCGCCGCGGACGACGTCGGGGTCGGTCGTGGCCCAGAACGGTGGGAGCGAGCTCTTGAGGAAGCCGCCATAACGGGCGGTGGCCAGGCGCGGGTCGAGGACGGCGACGACGCCCCGGTCGTCCATGGAACGCAGCAGGCGACCCGCGCCCTGCGCCAGCAGCAGCGCAGCGTGCGTGGCCGCGACCGCCATGAAGCCGTTGCCGCCGTGCGCCGCCACCGCCCGCGACCGCGCCGACGACACCGGGTCGTCCGGGCGGGGGAAGGGGATGCGGTCCATGATGACGAGCTGGAGCGACGGCCCCGGCACGTCCACGCCCTGCCACAGCGACAGGGTGCCGAACAGGCAGGTCCGCTCGTCCTCGGCGAACTGCTTGACCAGCAGGGACGTGGCGTCGTCGCCCTGGCACAGTAGCGGATGGGACAGGTGGTCCTTCAGCTCGTCGGCGGCCTGCCGGGCCGCCCGCATCGAGGAGAACAGCCCCAGCGTGCGGCCGCCCGCCGCCTCGATCAGCTCGGTGATCTCCGTCAGGTAGGCGTCGGCGAGCCCGTCGCGTCCCGGCTGGGGGAGATGGCGGGCGACGTACAGGATGCCCGCTTTCGGGTGGTCGAACGGTGAGCCGACGTCCAGGCCGGACCAGACGAGCGGCTTGCCCTCCTCGCCCTCCTTGGTCGCGGTGTGGGCGAGGCCCTCCGCCGCGGTCTTCGCGTCCTTGGGGGCGTTCTCGGTGAGCGGCGGCAGCCCCCACTGGCGCGCCAGCGGCTCGAACGACCCGCCCAACGTGAGCGTCGCCGAGGTGAGCACAGCGGTGCGCCGCTCGAACAGCGTCGTCCGCAGCAGCCCGCCCACCCCGATCGGCGCGACGCGCAGCGACGTCGGGCGCGGGGGCCGCCCGTCCTGGACGAACGGCTTCTCCAGCCACACCACGTCGAAGCGCTGGGCGATCTCGGGCTGGAACGCCTCAAGCAGCCGTACGGCGGTGTTGTGCAGGTCTTCCAGCGAGGACCGCGCGGCCTTGCGCGCCGCCATGTCGCCGGGGTCGCCGTCCTTCTTCTCCGGTCCGATCGCGGTGACGCAGGCGTGCGCGGCGTCCCGTACGGCGGCGAGGGTGGTGCCCAAGGCGGGGGACAGGACGTCCATACGCCCGCCGGGGAGGTCTTCGAGGACGATCCCGAGGCCCTCCGCCGACTCCTTGAGACGGTCGGCGATGCCCTCCTCCATGAGCCGTCCGCACCGCCGCGCCGCGGCCTCGACGGCCGAGGCGCTCAGATCCTCGGTGGCGACGGACGTGACCCGGTCGACCAGGTCGTGCGCCTCGTCCACGATCACCACGTCGTGCTCGGGCAGGACCTGGAACTCCTCCAGCGCGTCGATCGCCAGCAGCGCGTGATTGGTGACGACGATGTGCGCCTCGCCCGCCTCGGCGCGCGCCAGCTCGGCGAAGCACTCGGTGCCCTGCGGGCAGCGCTGCGCGCCCAGGCACTCCTTCGCGGTCACCGCCACCTGCCGCCACGCCTGCTCGCTCACCCCCGGGACGAGCTCGTCGCGGTCCCCGGTCCGCGTCTCCTCGGCCCACTCGTTCAGCCGTTTGACGTGCCGTCCCAGCGTGGAGAGCTGCTGCGGATCGAACAGGCTCTGGCCGGGCTCGTCCTCCTCGGGCACGCCCGTCTGCACCCGGTGCAGGCACAGGTAGTTGCGACGGCCCTTGAGGATCGCGAACTTCAGCTCGGTGCCCAGCATCGGCCCCAGCGCCTCGGCCAACCGGGGCAGGTCGCGGTCGACGAGCTGACGCTGCAACGCGATCGTCGCCGTGGAGACCACCACCGTGGTCTTGTTCTCGATCGCGTACCGGATCGCCGGGATCAGGTAGGCCAGCGACTTCCCCGTCCCGGTACCGGCCTGCGCGGCGACGTGCTCGCCCGAGCCGATCGCCTTCTCCACCGCCCGGGCCATCTCCACCTGCCCGGGACGCTCAGCGCCCCCGACGGCCTCGACGGCGGCGACCAGCAAGGTCGCCATGTCTGGAATCTGGGTATCGCTGCCGGTCAGCAGATCAGGGGCGGGCACGTCGCCCAACGCTACCGTCCACGGCGGACAACCGCGCCCAGAAGCGGCGACCCTCACGCCGCGGACCTCTGGCAGATCGTCGCTGACGACCCTCCTGCCCGGTCGTTGGCCGGGGTCGGCCAAAATGGGGGCGTGTCCGCAGAAAGAGAAGTCCTGACCTGGGAGTTGTTCGGCGCCGCCGGCCGCGAGCTGGCACAGGTGATCGCCGACAGCGGCTACCGCCCCGACCTCATCCTGTCCATCGCGCGCGGCGGCCTGTTCGTCGCCGGCTCCCTCGGCTACGCGCTGGACGTCAAGAACCTGCACGTGATGAACGTCGAGTTCTACACGGGCGTCGATCAGCGCCTCGACCTCCCGGTCATGCTCCCCCCGGTGCCCAACGCCGTCGACCTGTCCGGCGCCAAGGTCCTGATCGCCGACGACGTCGCCGACACCGGCGCCACCCTCAAGCTCGTCCGCGACTTTTGCGCCAACCACGTCGCCGACGTCCGCTGCGCCGTCGTCTACGAAAAGCCCCACTCGACCGTCAAGTGCGAGTACGTCTGGCGCCACACCGACCGCTGGATCAACTTCCCCTGGTCGACCGAGCCGCCCGTGGTCAGCAAGCCCCGGCGGGTCCTGGACGCCTGAGTTATCCACAGGTTCGGGATTCGCTTCGGGACGCTGCCCGGGGCTGCCAATGTCGATGACATGCAGCAACTAGTGATCCGCACCGCCCAGGACGCCATCGCCGCCGTTCCCTACCTGCTGGGCTTCCACCCGTCCCGCAGCCTCGTGGTGATCGGCTTCGACGGCCCTCACCACACATGCGCCATCCGGCTCGATTTACCGTCGTCCGCTCCCGACCGGGTGGCCGGCATGCTCGCCCGCAACGGCTTCCGCCGCACGCTCCTCCTCGGCTACGGCGCCCCGGCCGAGGTCGCCACCGCCGCCGACACCATGCGCGCCGCCCTGGCGGCCACCGGCCTTGAGGTCGCCGAGGCGATCCGCGTCTCGGACGGCCGCTGGTGGTCCCTCACCTGCCACGACGAATGCTGCCCGCCCGAAGGCGCCCCTTACGACATCACCACCAGCGCCCTCGCCGCCCAGGCCACCTTCGCCGGCCACGTCGCCCTGGCCGACCGCTCCGAGCTGGCCCGCTCCATCGAGCCGCTCGACGGCCCGTCCCGCGACTCCATGCGCGAGGCCACCGACCGCGCCGAGAGACGCTTCCTCCGCTGGGCCCGCGAAGACACCACCTCCACCAGCCTTCAAACCCGCACGATCGCCGAAGGGCTCACGTTCCTGCCGTCCCTCCTCACCCGCGCCCGCGCGGGCCACGACCCCACCGACGACGAGGTCGCCTGGCTCGGCTTCCTCCTTACCGAAATACGCGTCCGCGACGAGGCATGGGTCCGCATCGACGAAGACTCCCCGGCGGCCGACATCACCTTCTGGCGCAACATCCTCCGCCGAGTAGAAGCCCCCTACGCCGCCGCCCCGGCCGCCCTCCTGGCCTTCGCCGCCTACTCCGCCGGCGACGGCGGGCTGGCCAACGTCGCCCTCCAACGCGCCCTAGACGCCGACCCCTCCTACTCCATGGCCGTCCTCCTCCACGACCTCATCACCGCAGGCATCCCACCCACCAACACCCGCATGCGCATGACGCCCCAAGAACTAGCCGCCGCCTACCAAGAAGAGGAGGCCAGCTAACCCACTGACCAACCCCGCCCAGTCAGCCCTCAGCACAGACGCCCATCCACCCAGACCCACCGCACGCCCACCACCAGGAGAGGCCCCGTCCACACGGGCCCACATCCCCGCCCGTGCGTTCGCGCGGGGTCGCGTTCGCGCGGGGCCGTTCGCGAAGAAGCCGCCCACTCAGGAGGCCAATTCTCCAAACTCAGGTTTCCCGCAGCTCCGGCTTCCCGCGCCGGGCTCAACTCCCGGTGCGGGAAGCCAGCCGGACGCACCGGTACCGCCGCCCCGCACCACGGGGAGGCAACGCACCGCTCGCCCAGCGGTCCCCGGACTCCGGCTTCGGGTGGGGAGGCGGCGGAGCTGAGGGTGGTCACCTCTTCGTTGGGCGGCGGTCGTTACTGCTTGGGGGTGGGGTGGAAGGCCAGCAGTCTCCACTTGCCGTCTTCGCGTACCCAGACCGCCAGCGTGACGTTGCTCAGATGCTTCGGCTCGCCACCTGCGGTGAAGTCGGCTTCCATCTCGCCTAGCACGACCGCGGTGTCGCCCGCGAGGGAGATCCGGTGGACGGGGTGGTCGATTCGGTGGAAGTCCCATACGCGGTCCCTGAGCTTGCGGATGTAGGACTCGTAGGTCTCGGTCGCCCCGTTGGTGTGGGTGAGCACCAGCTCCGGATGGCACAGCTCCGCCAGCGCGTCTGCGTCCTGCGCGATCAGGGCCTCGAACCGCTTCCGGTCCAGCAGCCTTATCGTCTCGGCGGTATCAATAGCCTGACCAGTCATGATCTTGAAGTTACCCGACTGGGCTTTTCGTCGATACCCGCTTGATGGCCGTACCCGGTCACCTTAAGGGATGGGCTCCTAGGCCGGGAAGGGCCATCTGGCTCTTTCCGCATGTGTTGACTGCGACTTTTCTGTCGTCCGGAATTGATCATGCTGGACTCTTTCCGTTGCGACCGGTGGAACGGGAGGTGAAGCCGTGACGTGGCAGAGATCTTGCTGGTCGTAGCTCGTTGTCACCTCTGGTGGAGCCGGTCTGCCGATTGCCGAGAGGTCCGGCGGTTTCGTTTGGGGGCGGGTGGTTTGAAATCCCTTACGACGTGCGCTGCAAAGGGTGGCGTGCAGGTCAGGCGCGGGGTGGGAGCAGGGCGCTGGGCTCGGTGACATGTCCGTAGCGGCGGCGATCCTGATGTCGAACGCGGTGGCCAGGGCGGTTGCGGCGCAGGTGGGCCGGTGGACCGGGTGCTGGGGGCCGGCGCCGGCTTGTGCCGACGCGGGTCTGCCTCGTTGCCGTCCGGTGGTCATGAACTGCTGGGGGCGAGCGCTGAAGAGCGGGGGTCGCCGGGCGGAACAGTGCGAATCCGCTGCATGTTCGATGATCTTGATCGGCCACGATGCGGGTCGGCGGTTTCGGTAATGGAGATGACGCAGTGTCGCCGTGACCGCTTGTGACCAGCAAGATCACGTCGGCGGGGGCCCGTTTCCGTCAATGGCGTTCGAGTGGGCGGGGCAAACGAACGAGCGCGCGATTAGCACGGGCACATGCTTTGTGTCAATGGCCGGTCCCGGCCATACGCCATGATCGCCTTCGAGTGCGGTGCTTTGCTAGCTTGACCGTGCCAGTGGATATGCTCGTGAAGCTGGTCAGATATAGGGGATTCAAAACGGTGGACCGGTGCATTCACCGTTTATAGTATGATCATGCGAAACCCTGTTAGCGGGGTTCCGCCATCACAGGCCCGTTTATCGATGTGCGTCTGTCTCAGGGGGAAGCGGCTCGGGGCGAAGTCAACAGCTGCCGGAAAGAGTGCAATTTACGGACACCCCGCAAACGGGAGATTTCAGCATGGGTCAAAGCGGGCAATCTGCAAGCGAGGTCACCACACCACCCGACTATGGGCTGATCAGCCCCATATCCCTTCCAGACGACGGCAGGATTCCCGACGCGACGGCGGGATCCTCCACTCCGGCGGAGTACGACAGCTACTTCCGCCTCATGCGCGAACGGCCGGAGCTGGCGACCTGGTCGCAGTCCTGCATGGAGGTCCAGCGACGGGTCCTCAACGATCTGGACGCGACGGGGCTGTCGGCCCAGGATCGCTGCGACATGCTGGCCGGCTTCCTGGTCGTCCTGCACAGCACCTTGGAGAAGTGGCTCGATCTCCACGGCGCCGCGGAGGTGCACCGATGACCGGAGACGAGCCGCTCGGGCAGATCCCGCCCGGGGCGGACGATGCCGTGATCCGCTGGAAACTGGGCCACCAGGCGTTCCACCTGAACCTGGCCGTGATGAACACGGGTCTCCGGGAGGCCCGCGAATCGCTTGAGGACGGCCGCTGGCCCGAGCTGGTGGAGCGGCTCGACCGGCTCGGAGTCCTCTACGACGCCGCGACCGCGACCATGCGGTACGCCGCCGACTTCAGCCAGGAACTGTACGAGAAGCTGATCCGTCCGTCGATGGCCCCGCCCTTCGTGAGCCCGGGCTTCTCCGGAAATCTCAACCTCGAACACGAGCAGATGCTCGGCCGGCTCCGCGACCTGCGCCGGCGGCTCAAGGAGATCGAACGTGCGGGCAGCGCGCCGGCCGCGGTGGTCGAGGCGGCCACCCGGCTGCGGACGGCGCAGGCACGCAATCGCAGGAACCACATGTTCGTCTGCCAGCAATTCGTGCCGGACGGCGCTTCCCTGCTCAGCGAGTACTTCTCATCCCGAAAGACCAACGAGGACCGTCAATCGAACACCGTCATGGAGGCGACACAGAAATGATCACCGTCATCGAGACCTGGCGCATCAAGGACGAGTACACCGACCGGGTCCACGAGCTCATGCAGCAGATGGACAACAAGGTCGGGCCGCCCGCGCACGAGCACCCGGCCTTCCTCGGCCACGCCACGTTCCTCCAGTACGAGAAGGAACCCAACAAGGTCCTGGTCATGTACCCCTGGCGCAGCCAGGCCGAGGCGGAGGAGCTGATCGCGGGCGAGGGGCCGCTCATCAACGAGTTCGAGGCCAAGTACTGCGAGGCGCCCCGCGAGGTCGCCTACCTCAGCGAAGTGCCCCACGCCCACGACATGGAGGGATGAGCTCCCCATGGAGGGCAAGGCCACGCCCGGCCGCGACCATCGCCGGGATGAAGGTGGCGAATGACCGACGAACCACGTGACTGGCTCCCGGCCGAGTTCGAAGAGCACGGCCGGGAGCTGCTCGCGACGATCCGCGAGCACTTCGAGTCGATCCGCGACGTCCCGGTAACGGTCCCGCGTTCGAGCGCGGACCTGATGGCGTCCCTGCGGACGGAGCTGCCGGAGACGGGTGAGGACTTCGCGCGGATCCTGGGCGACACGCGCGAGCAGGTGATGCCGTACGTGGTGCACTGGAACCACCCGTCCTTCTACGGCTACTTCGCCAATAGCGCCAGCTTCCCCGGCATCCTGGCCGAGACGCTGAGCGCGGCCCTGAACGTCAACGCGATGCTGTGGAAGAGCGGGCCGGCCGCGTCCGCGCTCGAACGCGTCGTGCTGGGTTGGCTCGCGCAGCTGGTCGGGTATCCCGAGGAGGCCGACGGCGTCCTGGTCAACGGCGCCTCGCTGGCCACCCTGTACGCACTGGCCGCGGCCAGGGACGCGGCGCTGGGCGACGACGTGCGCGTCCTCGGCACTGCGGGACGCGATCTTCCCGTGCTGAGGGTCTACACCTCCGACCAGGCGCACAGCTCGGTCGAGAAGGCGGCGATCACGCTCGGCCTGGGGCAGGCGAACGTGCTGAAGCTGCGCTCGGACGAGCAGGGACGGCTGCGGGCCGACACGCTGGACGAGGCGATCCGGCGTGACCTGGCCGACGGCGTCAAGCCCGTGGCGGTGGTCGCCACCGTGGGCACGACGTCCATCGGTGCGGCGGACCCGGTTCCCGCGCTCGCCGAGGTGTGCGCGCGCCATGGTGTGTGGCTGCACGTCGACGCCGCCTATGGCGGCTTCTGGCGCGTGGCGCCGTCGCTGGCCGACAGTGCCGAAGACCTGACCGCGGCCGATTCGCTGGTGGTGAACCCGCACAAGTGCCTGTACGCGCCAATGGAGGTGACGGCGTTCTACTGCCGGCGCCGCGGCGCGCTGGCACGCACCTTCCGGCTGGTACCCGAGTACCTGACCTCACCGCAGGACGACGAGATCGTCGACTTCATGGACCTGTCGCCGCAGCTCGGCCGTAGCTTCCGCGCGCTCAAGGTGTGGTGGATCATCAGGTCGTTCGGCCGCCAGGGCCTGGCCGACCGCCTTGAGCACAGCGTGCGGCTCGCGGAGTGGCTGCGCGGCGAGGTGGCGCGGCACCCGGACTGGCGGTGCCCCGTCACGTCCATCTACCCGCTGGTGTGCCTGCGGTTCGAGCCGGAGGGGATC
This sequence comes from Actinomadura rubrisoli, assembly GCF_004349215.1. Classification (GTDB taxonomy): domain Bacteria; phylum Actinomycetota; class Actinomycetes; order Streptosporangiales; family Streptosporangiaceae; genus Spirillospora; species Spirillospora rubrisoli. The sequence continues at coordinate 13,961 of NZ_SMKU01000197.1, forward strand.
CGTGACCTTACCGAGAGCGACCGGCGCAAGCTTCATGACATGCTGAACGCCGACATCGTCGGCGATCTGAACGCGTCGGGCGACGCGTTCGTGTCGCACACGGTTCTCGACGACGGGTACGTGATCAGGGTGTCGATCGGCAACATCCACACGTCCCGCGCCGATGTCGAACGCCTGTGGCGGCGGCTCACCGAGATCGCCGAGCGGCGGTACGCCCAATGCGCGGACGCGGCGAGCGCATCGCCGGCCGGACCGCGCCACGAAACAGCGAGCTAGAGCGGCGGCAGGATGGCAACCACGCAGCGGGAACCGGTCAATCTCCGGCGGAGCCTGCACGTCCCGGGGCTGGTCGCCCACTACATCACGTCCGTGATCGGGGTCGGCGTGCTGATCCTGCCCGGGCACGCGGCGGCGGAGGCCGGGCCGCTGTCGCTCGCGGCGTGGGCGCTGCTGATCGTCTACTCCTATCCGCTGGCCCTGATCTTCGCGCGGCTGTCGGTCCGGCATCCGACCTCGCGCGGGATCGCCGAGTTCATCGAGGACGCCTTCGGGCCGAGGGCCGCGAACCTGGTGGCGGCGGCCCTCATGCTGGCGCTGATCATCGCCAACCCGGTCCTCGGCCTGGCGGCCGCCCGGTACCTGCTGAACATCTGGGACTCCACGCCGGGCATCCCGCAGATCGTCCTCATCGGGTACCTGATCATGGTCGGCTCGATCCTGTTCAACCTGCTGGGCGTGAAGATCAGCAGTAGGGTCCAGACAGGGGTGCTGGCCACACTGATCGGGTTCCTGGTGATCGTGATGGTCATCGCCATGCCCGAGGCCGACACCGCGAACCTCGACCCGGTCGCTCCGCACGGCTGGCTGGCCCTGGGGCAGGCGCTCATCATCTGCTTCTTCGGCTTCATCGGATGGGAGAACGCCGCACCCGTCGCCGAGGAGGTCGTCGACCCCCGCCGGACCTTCCCCCGGGCGATCCTCCTGGCCGTCTTCGGGGTGGGCGCCCTCTATCTGGCGATGGCCGTGACGATCATCCTCGTGCTGCCGCCCGGAGCCGCGGAGGGCAAGCAGATCACGGCCTTCGCGACGCTGCTCCAGATCGCCAGCGGCCGGGAGATGTCCCAGGTGGGCAACATCGTGGCCATCGTGCTGCTGCTGCTGGCGACCAACTCCTGGGTGCTCGGGACGTCGCGCGTCATCTTCTCCAGCGCCCGGGAGGGGATGCTCCCGGCGGCTCTGACCCGGGTCTCGGGCCGCAACGGCGTTCCCTACGGCGCCCTGCTGTTCCTCATCCCGGGCTACGGCGTGCCCGTCGGGCTCCTGGCGCTGACCCGCAGCTCCGAGATGTGGTTGATCACCGCGACCTCGGCGACCTTCCTGCTGATCTTCCTGGCGACGTTCCTCGCCGCCCACCGGCTCCTGGAAGGGCGCGCGATCCGGCGCTGCAACATCCTGCTCATCGTCGTGACGGCCTGCATCCTGCCGTTCTTCGGCATCAGCCTCGTGTACGCGCTGGCTCTCGTCATCCTCGCCTACGTGCTCACCGTGCCGCGAGACAAGGGACGGCGGCGCGGCCTGGCGAAGCGCCGAGTCCAGCAGGAGAACGAATCCTAAGACGTTGGTTCCCGACCGGCCGCCGGCCGGTACCACCGCTTCGCCAAGGAGGACGACGGTGCCCGACGAGATCACCCCTCGCTTCCGCTCCATGCTCGACCGGTTCGTGGCCTTCAAGGCCGCCAAGGTCGCGACGTCGCCCGACGGCCGCTCGTTCGGCCTGGCCTCCAACGAGTCGCCGAACGGCCCGCTCCCCTCGGTGCTTGAGGCGATCAACCAGGCGGCTCTGCAAGCCAACCGTTACCCCGACTTCAACTGCACCGCGCTGATCGAGGCGATCAGCGCCACGTTCAAGGTCCCCGCGGAGCATGTCGCGGTGGGCTGCGGCTCGGTCGGCGTCACCAAGATGTTGGTGGAGGCGGTGGCCGAGCCCGGCACCGAGGTGCTGTTCGCCTGGCGGTCGTTCGAGGTCTACCCGGTGCTGGTGGGGCTGACGGGCGCCACCGCCGTCACGGTGCCGCTCAAGGACGAGCGGCACGACCTTGAGGCGATGGCCGACGCCGTCACCGAGCGGACCCGCCTGATCCTCATCTGCAACCCCAACAACCCGACCGGCACGGTCGTCGGCCGGGCCGAGTTCGAGGCGTTCCTGGACCGGGTCCCCGCGGACTGCCTGGTGGTGCTCGACGAGGCGTACGGCGAGTACGTCCGGGACGATGACGTGGCGGACGGCCTGGAGCTCTACCGCGACCGGCCCAACCTCGTTGTCCTGCGGACCTTCTCCAAGGCGTACGGGCTGGCCTCGCTCCGGGCCGGATTCATGGTCGCCCACCCGGTGGTGGCGGAGGCCGCGCGCAAGACCGCCCTGTCGTTCGCCGTGAACGGGGTCGTCCAGGCCGCGGCGGTGGCCTCTCTGGCGGCCACCGACGAACTGCTGGCGCGGGTCGCCGACACCGTCAAGGAACGCGAGCGCGTCCGCGACACCCTGCTGTCCTGCGATTGGACGGTGCCGTCCAGCGAGGCGAACTTCCTCTGGCTGCCGCTGGGGGAGCCGACGGCGGAGTTCGCCGCCGCGTGCGAGGCGCAGGGGGTCGCCGTCAGGGCCTTCCCGGACGAGGGCGTCCGCGTCTCGATAGGCTCGCCCGACGAGAACGACGCTTTCCTCGCCGTCGCCCGCGCCTTCACCACCGGACGCCGGGCGTGAGCATCGAATCCGGGAGACCACCGATGGACCGCCTGACCGCCGCCGCACGCGCCCTGATCGACGCCGCCGAGCACGCGACCGTGGCGACGATCCAACCCGACGGGCAGCCTCAGCTGTCGGTGGTGTGGGTGAAGACCGACGGGGACGACGTTCTGTTCTCGACGGTCGTCGGCCGCCGCAAGCACAAGAACCTGCTGCGCGACCCCCGGATCACCCTGCTCGTCTTCGCCCGGGACTCGCCCGATCGCTACGTCGAGGTGCGCGGCCGTGCTGTCATCGAGGACGATCCCGACAAGACGCTCATTAATGAATTGAGCCTCCGCTACGACGGGAAGCCCTTCCAGGACGCGCCGGGCAACGAGCGGCTGATCGTCCGCATCACCCCGTCGAAGATCGTGACCCGCGAACTCTGAGCACCGCCGTCCTCGATCGGCTTCCGGCCAACCCGGTCACCTGGGCGAAGTCGACACGAGCACCCGGCCGCCCCCGGGGCGGCCAGTCGGTCAGTCGGCCAGCCGGTCCGAGCGGCCGATCGGTCCGATCGGTCCGGCTGGCCGACTGACC
>NZ_SMKU01000198.1 GCF_004349215.1 Actinomadura rubrisoli
GTGCCAGGGCGGGCGGAGGGCGCCCGGCGGGTTACTTGAGGGCGGCGGTGGACAGCGTCGGATCGCCGTCGTAGTCCAGATCCAGGCCGACGTACTTGCCGCTCCGCAGCGCGCCGCGCCCGTCGTACAGGAGCGGGATCAGGGCCATGTCGTCCAGCGCCGTCTTCTCGGCCTGCCGGTAGAGGCCGGTACGGGCCTCGGCGGAACCGTTCCTCAGCGCGCTGGAGATGAGCTGGTCGAAACGCGTGTTCCTGTAGCCCGCGAGGTTGCTGTACTGGTTCTTCTCGGACGCAACGATGGTGCTGCCCAGCAGCGACCACAGCATCGTGTACGGGCCGGGGTAGTCCGGGCCCCACGCGTAGAACGCCAGACCGGAGGCGTCCTTGGCGACCAGGGCCTTGCGGTAGTCGGCGTACTTGGTGATCGGCGTCGACTTCATCTCGATCCTCCAGCCGAGCGTCGACTCAAGCTGGTTCTTCACCACCGCGGCCATCTTCTGGTAGATGGGCGACTCCTGCACGTAGAGCCGCACGGTCGCGCCGGGCTTCAGCCCGGCCTGGCCGGCGAGCGACCTCGCCTTGGCCGGATCCGGCGCGTCGCACGACGGGCAGGGGCGCGTCGTGCCGAACCCGGGCACGGCGGTCGGCACGAGTCCGTGGGCCGGCCGGTAGACGCCGCCGAAGACCTCGCTGATCTTGGCGCGGTCGAGGGCGTAGGACACCGCGAGCCGGGCGTTCCGGTCGGCCATCGGCCCCCGCGCGGTGAGCGGGACGAGCATCCGCGTGAACGGCATGGGCCGCGTGGTCAGGCCGCTCTGGCCCCGGACGGCGAGGGCGTCGTCGCTGGTGAGCTGGACCCACCCGTACTGGCCCGCGGCGAGACCCGCCCGGGCGGCCGCCGTGTCGGAGTTGAGCTGGACGGTGACCTGGTCCAGCCTGGTCTTACCGAGGGCCCAGGCGTCGTTGCGGACGAGCGTGACGCTCCTGTTCCTGATGTACTCCCCGAGCTTGAACGGGCCGTTGCCGATGGGCTTCTGGTTGTAGGCGCCGTTGTCGGGCTTCCCGGCGTCCCTCGGGACGGGCGCGAAGACGGGGTCGGCCAGGCGCGCGGGGAAGTCGCAGTTGGGGGACGTGAGCGCGACTTCGAGGCCGGACGCGGTGGCCCGCACCCCCGACAGCTCGGTGGCCCTGCCCTGCGAGACCTCGGTGAAGCCCTTGATGTCGGCCATCAGCACCGGGCCCGCGCCCAGGGCCGTCCCCGCGCTGCGGGCCCAGCCGCGGGCGAACGCCTGCGGGTCGACCGCCTCGCCGGTGCTGAACGTCGTGCCGGTCCGGATGGTGATCGACCAGTTCTCGCAGGTCGCGTCCGGCTTGATCACGGTGGCAAGGCGGTGGCGGAACGTGCCGTCCGGCGCCTGGTCGACCAGGCCGGTGAACAGCTGCTTGGGCAGGAACCGGTCGGTGCCGGTGAACGAGTGCGACGGGTCGATCTCGCCGCCGGTGTTGGTGGTCGTCGTCGCCGAGATCCGCAGCGTGCCGCCGGTCCGGCCGACGGGGACGGGCGGCGGCTTCGGCTTCGCCTCGTCCCCGAGCTGGAAGGCGATCACGGTTCCGGCGACCACGAGCGCGACCGCGGCGGCGCCTCCCGCGCCCGCCAGCACGCCGATGCCGCGCCGCCTGCCCCGCGCGGGCGGCCTGGTGAGGTCGCCGATCGGGGACGTCGCCCCGTTCGGCGGCCACCCGGGCCCACCGGGCGCCGTGCCCCACGGGCCGCCGGGCGGCTGCGCGCCGTGCCCCGGCGGCTGCGCGCCGCCGGGCATCCCGGGCGGCGGCGGGCCGGGCACCGGCAGCCCCGACGGCTGCGACGATCCCTGGGGCTGCGACGATCCCTGGGGCTGCGACAGGCCGTGCGGCTGGGACGAGCCCTGCGCGTGCGAGGGGTCCGGCGGTGCGTTCCGGGACGGGGAGAACGGCGGGAGCGGAGGCGGCGGCGAGGAGAGCAGCCGCGCGGACTCGGCGGCCGCCGCGGCGCCCTGGTTGAGCATCGTGGCGTCCTCGGACCCCGCGGCGTCCCGTCCGGCACCGGGCCTGGGCAGGCTCCCGGCGAGGCTCAGCAGGTGCGCGAGGACCTGCTGGGAGGCGGGACGCAACGAGGGGTCCTTGCTGAGGCAGCCGGCGACCAGGCCGCGCAGCGGGTCGGGCAGCGCGCCGAGGTCCGGGGCCAGGTTGAGGATACGGTGCATGACCGCCGGGATGGAGTCCTGCCCGAACGCGGGACGGACCGTCGCGGCGTACACCATCGTGGCGCCCCACGCCCACACGTCCGCCGCAGGGCCGACCGGCGCCCCGGAGATCTGCTCCGGCGCCATGTAGGCGGGGGTGCCGATGGCCGTGCTGGACATCGTGCCCGTCGCGTCCAGGGCGCGGGCGATCCCGAAGTCGATGACGCGCGGGCCGTCCGGCGCGAGCAGGACGTTGGCGGGCTTGAAGTCGCGGTGCACGACCCCGGCCTGGTGGATGGCCGTGAGCGCCGTCATCGTGCCGATCGCGACGCGGTCGAGGTCGGCGCCGCCGCGCGCGCCCTCCGCGGACAGCACCGCCGACAGCGACGGCCCGTCGATGTACTCGCTGACGATGTAGGGCCGGTCGCCCTCGACGTCGGAGTCCAGGACGCGGGCCGTGCAGAACGGCGAGACCCGCTTGGCCACCGCCACCTCGGCCGCGAACCGGGACCTGGCCTTCGGGTCGCCGCTGAACCGCGCGTGCAGCAGCTTCACCGCGACCTGGTGGCCCGGTTCGTCCTCGGCGAGGAACACCGCCCCCTGCCCGCCCTCGCCGAGCAGGCCGGTCAGCCGGTAGGGCCCGAGTTGGGCAGGATCGCCCGCGCGTAGAGGGGCGATCTCTGCCATCTGCGTCCTTCCGGGGGAGGGGGGCGGTGCGGTGTCGCTCGTCTACTGCTTGCTCACGTACCCGTACGCGCCCGCGGTGACGTCGGACTGCCTCTGCCGCCACTCCCACCGCATGGTCGTGCCCGTGGACGAGGGGGTGAACGTGATGTAGCCCGCCGCGCACTGCGTCGACGACATCCCGGCCATCGGCGTCTCGCTGAACAGCAGCTTGCCGGTGCTCTGGTCGTTGGACAGCAGCGAGAGCCTGGTGAAGCAGGTGGGCGAGCTGGTGTAGGTGTAGCGGGCCGTGCCGAACGTGTTGATCAGCGCGAACCGCACCTGGAAGCTCGACCGGCCGGTGGGGGCCCCCGGCTGGAGCCCCGTGCCCGAGAACGTTCCGATGACACCGCCGGTCGTCGACGGGCTCGGAGTGCTCGGCGTGTAGGTGTAGCGGCTGGCCGGCGTCGAGATCGGGTCGTCGTCGCCGTCGGCGTTCACGACGATCACCACGACGATCACGATGATGAACAGCAGCGCCAGCACGCCGCAGCCGATCGCGATGATCGGCCCGGGCGAGGTGCCCTGCCGCGCCGGCCGCGGCGGCCCGTAGGACGGCGGGCCCGGCGGGACGGGCCCGCCGTGCTGCATCGGCGGCTGGAAGGAGGGCGGCGCCGACGACGCGTTCGGCACCCCCGCGCCCTGGTACATCGGCATCGGCGGCGGGGTGATCGGCTGCGGCGGGGGCGTGTTCGGGCCCGGCATCCCGCCCTGGTGCATCGCCCCCTGGTGCATCGGCCCCTGGTTCATCGGCATGGGGGGCGGGGTGATCGGCTGCGGCGGCGGCGTGTGCCGCGCCTGCGGGACCGGCGGCGGAGCCGGGAGCTGCGCGGCGATGCGGGTGCCCTGGTTGAGCAGGTCCTCCTGGCCGCCCGGGCCCGCCGGGGCGGCGCCGACATGGCCCAGCAGGTTCAGCAGCAGCTGGGCGGCCGGCGGGCGCAGCCCCGCGTCCTTGGACAGGCAGCGGCCCACCAGGTCGCGCACCGGGCCGGGCGGCAGCGCCGACAGGTCCGGCTCCTCGTTGAGGATCCGGTTGATGATCACCGGCAGGGTGTCGGCCTCGAACGGGGACTGGCCGGTCGCGGCGAACACCATGGTCGCGCCCCAGGCGAAGATGTCCACCGCGGGCGTCAGGGGCGCGCCCGTGAGCTGCTCGGGCGCCAGGTAGCCGGGGGTGCCCACGACCATGCCGGTCGCGGTGACCGCGCTCTCCTGCGAGTTGACCGTCCGGGCGATGCCGAAGTCGACGACGCGCGGGCCGTCGGAGGCCAGCATGACGTTGTTGGGCTTGAAGTCGCGGTGCACGATGCCGGCCTCGTGGATGGCCGCCAGGGCCGTCGCCGTGCCGATCGCCAGCCGCTCCAGCTCGGCGGCCCCGCGCGGGCCGTTGTGCGCGACCACGTCGTGCAGCGACGGGCCGTCGATGAACTCGCTGACGACGTACGGCTGGTCGCCGTGGACGTCGGCCTCGATCACCCGGGCCGTGCAGAAGGCCTCGACCTTCTGCGCCGCGCTCACCTCGCGGGTGAACCGCGCACGGGCCGCCGGATCGTTCGCCATCTGCGCGTGCAGCAGCTTGACGGCGACGTAGGCGCCCCCGGGCGCCTTCCCCAGGAAGACGGCGCCCTGCCCCCCTGCGCCGAGCCGTCCGACGACCTCGTACTGTCCCAGTGCACTAGGATCGCCTGGCTCCAGCGGAGCGGCATCCGGCATCTGACCCTCCAGTGACCCGCGGTGATGTACCGCGATATTGTGCGCCGAGTCCTGCGGAGAGGCCACATCCGGCGCATGCCGGACCGTCCCCCGCGGGGCCCGCCCCCCAACCATCAGGCGGGCACGATATCGCGTTACTTCAGACGTTTCACCGATGCGTCTGGTTCAGCGGCCGACCAGCCGTTTCGGCCCGCGCGACATCGGAGGGCCGGTCGGCGCGCACAACGCCGCCGGGACCGATATGATCCCCGCCGCCGCGGGATCCCCGGCGGGCGTCCCGGTTCAGATGATCCACACCGTGGCACCGGCCGGGTATGTGATGGAAGACACAGGACGAGGAATGGATTCGGGTGATCGGTGTCACTCGTGGGAACGGTCGCGCCTCGTGTGTCGCAGGTCACCAACCGTGACAGAATTTCCCGCCCGGATCGGGCACAAGAACGGCCCCCCGAGCGTTAGATCCGCGCGACGGGGCGCATAAAGCACTGAGGGGGATGGAGATAGAAGATGGCGACCGACTACGACAGCCCACGCAAGACAGACGACGACCTCAACGAGGACAGCCTCCAGGAGCTGCAGGCGCGGCGCGCCGACAAGGCCGCGAGCATCATCGACGAGGACCTGGACGCCGGTGAGGTCGCCGAGCTGCCCGGCGCCGACCTGTCGAACGAGGAGCTCACCTTCCGGGTGGTTCCGCGGCAGGCCGACGAGTTCACCTGCACCCGCTGCTTCCTGGTGCACCACCGCAGCCAGCTGGCCACCGAGAAGAACGGCCAGCCGATCTGCCGCGAGTGCGCCGCCTGACCGGGAGTGGCCGGGTGACGGGAGATCTGGAGAAGCGCCACGACGATGTGGAGCCGGCGCCCGGCGACGGCTCCACCGAGATCGGCGAGCTGATCGGCCGGCTCGCCGGTGACGACGACCTCGACCGCGAGACCCGCGGCCGCCTCCTCGGGCGACTGGCCAGGCTGCTCGGCCAGAGCGCCCGCAAGGTGGGCGCCGCGGGCATCGCGCGGGGCCGCTGGCTGGGCGACCTGCTCCTGGAGGCCGCCCCGCACATCCCCATCCGCGATCTGGAGACGCTGCGGCGCCACCACCACGACCTGACGGGCGAGGCGCTCGCCGACAGCGTCGTCCGGGTGGCCGGCAACGCCACCACCGCGGTCGGCGCGGCCGGCGGGGCCCTCGCCGCGGTGGAGTTCGCCGCGCCGCCGCTGCTGCTGACGGCGCCCGCCCAGCTCGCCGCCGAGACCCTCGCGGTCGCGGCGATCGAGGTGAAGATGATCGCCGAGCTGCACGAGGTGTACGGCGTCCGCGTCGAGGGCACGGGCACCGCGCGCGGCGGCGCGTTCGTCACGTCCTGGGCCCGGCAGCGCGGCATCAACCCCCTGAAGAACGAGTCCCTCACCAACGCGCTGGGCTCGGCCGCCAAGGCGGCGCTGCGCAAGCGGATGCTCCGCACGTTCGGGCGCAGCCTGAGCACGATGGGCCCGTTCCTGACCGGCGCCGCCGCGGGCGCCGCCCTCAACCGCGCGGCGACCAAGAGCCTGGCCACGCGGATCCGCAACGACCTGCGGAGCAACACCGGGTCGCCGCCCCCGCTTCCCGGCGACCACCGCTACCTCAAGGGCGGAGACTGACCCGTCCCGCCGCCTCGCGTCCGGCGCCCTCCGCCCTGCCCGGCCCCCCTACGGGCACCAGGCGGACGGGTACCCGGACGAGAACGGCACCCGCTCGCACGTGAAACGCGTCGTGGCCGGCCCCGCCGTAACGACGGGACCGGCCACGACGACGCGTGCGCCCGGCGGCGGCCGCCCTCTATCGGGAGGCCGTCAGGCGTCCACCTTCAGGTGGGAAGGCAGCTCGCCCGTGTCCTTGGCCCACTGCCGGGCGGCGGCCCGGGTGGCCAGCAGGCGCGCCAGCTCCATGCCGACGCCCATGACCACGGCCCACCCGATCGCCTCGGTCAGCGCCACGTCGGGGGACTCGGGATTGGTCGGCGGCTCCTTCCCGGTGGCCTTCTTCCACGCCAGCGTGATCACCTTCTTCGCGACGAAGCCGCCCGCGAAGGCCGCGGCGCCGGCCATCGCCCGATAGCCGATGTCGCCCTTGTCCGCCATGATCGTCCTCCAGTCGTCCTGTCCGCTCCGACGCTACCGGAACCGCCCGCTCCCGGCGGCGATGCGGTCGCCGCGTCGGCGCGGCTCAATTGGGATGCGGCCGGGCCCGATGTCAATACCATTGGCCCATGACAGAGCTGCCGCGTACTCCGAGCGTCCCTTCCAAGCCCTCCCTGGACGGCCTGGAGGACAAGTGGGTACCGGCCTGGGAGGACGGCGGCGTCTACCGCTTCGACCGCACCAGGCCGCGCGGCGAGGTCTACTCCATCGACACCCCGCCGCCCACGGTGAGCGGCTCCCTCCATGTCGGCCACGTCTTCTCCTACACCCACACCGACGCCGTCGCCCGGTACCACCGCATGCGCGGTCGGGCGGTCTTCTACCCCATGGGCTGGGACGATAACGGCCTGCCCACCGAGCGGCGCGTCCAGAACCACTTCGGCGTCCGCTGCGATCCCTCGCTCCCGTACGTGCCCGGCTTCACGCCGCCGGACAAGCCCGACCCCAAGCGCCAGCTCCCGGTGTCGCGCCGCAACTTCATCGAGCTGTGCGAGCGGCTCACCGCGGTCGACGAGAAGGCGTTCGAGGAGATGTGGCGCCGCGTCGGACTGTCGGTCGACTGGAGCCACCTGTACACCACGATCGGCGACGCCTCCCGGACGGCGTCGCAGCGGGCGTTCCTGCGGAACCTGGCGCGCGGCGAGGCGTACGTCTCCGAGGCGCCGACGCTGTGGGACGTGACGTTCCGCACCGCCGTCGCGCAGGCCGAACTGGAGGACCGCGAGCAGCCCGGCGCGTTCTACCGGATCCGCTTCCACGGCGACGACCGTCCCGTCTACATCGAGACGACGCGTCCCGAACTGCTGCCCGCCTGCGTCGCGCTGGTCGCGCACCCCGACGACGAGCGCTACCGGGAGCTGTTCGGGACGACCGTCCGCACGCCGCTGTTCGGCGCCCGAGTCCCCGTCCTCGCGCACCGGCTGGCCGAGCCCGACAAGGGCTCGGGCATCGCGATGGTCTGCACCTTCGGCGACGTCACCGACGTCGTCTGGTGGCGCGAGCTGAACCTGCCGACCCGCGCGGTCATCGACTGGGACGGGCGGCTGGCGGCCGAGCCGCCGGAGGGCGTCCCGGCGCACCCCTACGGCGAGCTGGCGGGCAAGACGGTGTTCTCCGCCAAGGCGCGCGTCGCCGAGCTGCTGCGCAAGTCCGGCGACCTGGACGGCGAGCCCCGCGAGATCAGCCGCCCGGTGAAGTTCTACGAGAAGGGCAGCAAGCCCCTGGAGATCGTCACGACCCGCCAGTGGTACATCCGCAACGGCGGCCGCGACGCCGGGACCCGCGCCGAGCTGCTCGCCCGCGGCCGGGAGCTGCGCTGGCACCCCGGCTACATGCGGGCCCGCTACGAGAACTGGGTCGAGGGCCTCAACGGCGACTGGCTGATCTCACGGCAGCGGTTCTTCGGCGTGCCGATCCCGGTCTGGTACCGGCTGGACGACGCGGGCGAGCCGCTCTACGACGACCCGATCACCCCGTCCGAGGACGCCCTGCCGGTCGACCCGTCGTCCGACGTCCCGCCCGGGTTCACCGAGGACCGGCGCGGCAAGCCGAACGGGTTCGCCGGCGACCCCGACGTCATGGACACCTGGGCCACCTCGTCGCTGACCCCGCAGATCGCGGGCGGCTGGGAGCGCGACGCCGACCTGTTCGGGCGCGTCTTCCCCTACAGCCTGCGGCCCCAGGGGCACGACATCATCCGCACCTGGCTGTTCTCGACGGTCGTCCGCTCGCACCTGGAGCACGGCTCCCTGCCGTGGACCGACACCGCGCTGTCCGGGTGGATCCTCGACCCCGACCGCAAGAAGATGTCCAAGTCCAAGGGCAACGTGGTCACGCCGATCGACCTGCTGCGCGAGTACGGCTCCGACGCCGTCCGCTACTGGTCGGCCAGCGGGCGGCCCGGCACCGACACCGCGTTCGACACGGGCCAGATCAAGGTCGGGCGGCGGCTCGCCATCAAGATCCTCAACGCGTCCAAGTTCGTGCTCGGGCTCGGCGAGGTCAGCGGCGGCGTGGGCACGGACGCGGCGGTCACCGAGCCGCTCGACAAGGCGATGCTGGCCGCGCTGTCCGGTGTCGTCCAGGACGCGACAGAGGCGTTCGAGGGCTACGACTACACGCGGGCCCTGGAGCGCACAGAGCGATTCTTCTGGGAGTTCTGCGACGACTATCTGGAGCTGGTCAAGGCCCGCGCCTACGGGGAGGGCGCGGCGGCGGAGTCGGCGCGCGCGGCCCTGCGCACCGCCCTGTCGGTGCTGCTGCGCCTGTTCGCGCCCGTCCTGCCGTTCGTGACCGAGGAGGTCTGGTCGTGGTGGCGGGAGGGCTCGGTGCACGCCGCGTCCTGGCCCGTCCCGGCGGAGCTGCCGCCCGGCGGCGACCCGGCCGTGCTGGCCGCGACGGGCGAGGCGCTCCGGCAGGTCCGCAAGGCCAAGTCGGCGGCGAAGGCGTCGATGCGCGCCGACGTCTCGCGCGCCGTCGTCCGCGGCGCCGAGGTGACCCGCATCGCGCGGCCTGACCTGGCCGCCGCCGGGCGGATCGCCGAGCTGACGCTGGAGGACGCGCCCGCCGAGCTGACCGTCGACGTCACACTGGCCCCGGCCGCCCCCTGACGCCGGGCACTCCGGGACCACCGGCTCGGCCCCCGCGTTATTGAACCGAGCCGAGGCGGGGGCCCGCGCGTGTCAGAACGTGCAGGGCAGGTGCTTGATGCCGTTGATGAAGTTGGAGTAGAGCAGGTCCGGCTCCCCGGACGCGCGGATGCCCGGGACCCGCGTGAACAGCTCGCGGAACATCACCGTGATCTCCCGCCGGGCGAGGTTGGCGCCGAGGCAGAAGTGCGGGCCCGGGCCTCCGAACGCCACGTGCGGGTTCGGCGAGCGGGTGATGTCGAACGCGTCGGGGTCCTCGAACACCGCGCCGTCCCGGTTGGCCGAGTTGTAGAACAGCAGGACCTTGTCGCCCGGCTTGTACCGCTGGCCGTTCATCACGTGCTCGCGGGTCACCGTCCGGCGGAACTGGATCACCGGCGTGGCCAGCCGGACGATCTCCTCGACGGCCCCCGGGGCCCGCCCGTCGAAGTCCTCCATCAGCAGGGCCCGCTGCCCGGGGTTGTCGGTGAACAGCTTGAGGCCGTGCGACATGGCGTTCCGCGTCGTCTCGTTCCCGGCGACGACGAGCAGGATGAAGAACGAGCCGATCTCCTGGTCGGTCAGCGTCTCCCCGTCCACGTTCGCCGTCACCAGCGCGGAGACCAGGTCGTCCCCGGGCTCCCGGCGCCGCCGCCTGGCCAGCTTCATGGCCAGGTGGTTCAGCTCGTACCCGGCGGTCATGGCCATGAGCAGGCCGTAGAGGACGCCGATGCGGGTGATGCCGTCGCGGTTGAAGTCCTTGCCGCCGGTGTACTCGGGGTCGCCGATGCCCAGGATGGTGTTCGTCCGCTCGTACACCATCGGGCGCGCCCGCTCCGGGATGCCCATCATGTCGCAGATGACCTGGACGGGCAGCCGCGCCGCGACCTCGGTGACGAAGTCGGCCGGGCCCCGCGCGAGCAGGTCGTCCACGATCCGCGTCGCGGTGGCCTGGAGGTCGGTCTCCAGCTTGGCGAGGATGCGCGGGGTGAACGCTCGCGACACGATCCGCCGGATCTTGGCGTGCCGCGGGTCGTCCATGTTGATCATCGAGCCGAAGTAGCGGGCCATGTACCGGGGCAGGTCGGCGATGCTGTTGGAGCACGGCTCGCTGCTGAACACCTCCGGCGTCCTGCTGGCCTCCACGACGTCGGCGTGCCGGGTCAGGGCGTAGTAGCCGGGCCCGTTGCGGATGAACGGCAGCTTCAGCTCGGGGAAGAACGCGGGACGCTCCCGCTCCCGCAGCCGGGCGAACGCGGCCGTCCGCTCGCCCGGAGGCAGGGACCAGAATCCCAGGTCCGACAGGTTGATCCCGGCCGTGTCCCGCGCTGTCGCCGTCAAGCCGCACCGTCCTCAGGGCCTCGTCAGAACGCCGTTCGGTTTCCATCGAAGCGAGGCCCCGGGACGCCGTCAACCCGATCGGCCCGAAATCACGCCGCCGCCACGATCCGGCGGTAAAGGACGGCGCGCTCCACGGCCGTCCAGAGGCCGGACGTCAGCAGGTACAGCCCCGCGGCCAGCGGCACGAACGCCGCCACCACCACGGTACCGAAGGGCATGATGCGGGCGACGGCGCCCATGGCCGCTTCGGCGCCCGTGCCCGTGCCCGCTGCGGCGCCGGCCTTGGCCGCCCGCCGGGACGTCCACAGGGCCACCGCCGCGAGCAGCGCGAACAGCCCGAGGAAGACCAGGGACGGCGGCGCGAACAGGCCCCCGCCCACGAGCCCGACCCAGTTCTGCCCCAGCGGCACCCCGAGGAGCGTGTGCGCGAGCAGCAGGTTCTGGTGCCCGGCGACCGACGCCGAGACGAACAGCCGGTACATGACCATGAAGATCGGCATCTGCGCGAACATCGGCAGGCACCCGGCGAGCGGCGTCGCGCCCTCCGCCTCGTACAGGGCGGCGGTCTCCCGCCGGAGGCGCTGCGGGTTCCGGGCGTGCTTGCTCTGGAGCGCCTGGATCTTGGGCAGGAGGCGGGACCGGACCCGCTCGCCCCGGGCGGCGGCGACGGCGAGCGGGACCAGGAGCAGCCGCACCGCGGCCGTGAACACGGTGATCGCGGCGGCGGTGGCCAGGCCGCCCGCGACGGGGCGCAGGAGATCGGACAGCCCGGTGACGAGGTCGTAGGCGAGCGAGACGGGGGTGTCGAGCAGGAACATCGGAGCCCTTCCGGAGGGAGGCGGAGATCGACGGCGTTCCGGCCGCGCTCAGGCGGCCGCGATCTCCGGTCCGGGGGCTCTCGGACGGGGCCGTCCCGCCGCGTCCGGGTCGCGCTGGGGCAGGAAGGCGGTGCGCAGCGTCCGCTCGCGCAGGGTCGTCCGGACCCGGGCGAGCGCCGCGCGCCGTCCCCGGTGCACCGCGCCCAGGCGCACGGCCGCCACCACCAGCAGCCCCGCCACGGTGAAGGTCGCCAGCGCCAGCAGCGCGGGCTGCCCCGGCGACGGCCCCGCCCATTCGGCCACGGCGAACGTCCGCAGCACCACGGCGATCACCAGCGACCACAGCACGAGTCCTCCAGGTTCCGAACTACTCGACGCCCGGCGCCCCCGTCCGGTTCCCGAACCGCGTCAGCCGGAGCGGGGGAGGAGCATCAGGAGGGCCAGGGCCGTCAGGGAGGCCAGGGCGGCGACGGACGTGACGCTGTGGATGCGGGCGGCGATGGACGCGTCGCGGTGGTCGTCGCGGGAGACGTAGGTGAGCAGGGCGCTCAGCGCTCTGCCCAGGCCGAAGGCCGCGCCGGCCAGGAGCGTCGGCACCGGGCCCTGGTGGCTGAGGAGGAGGCCGAGGGCCAGGACGTACGGGCTGCTCGCCGGCACGTAGGTCCGGACGCCGGTGCCGAGCTCGAAGCCGAACTGAAGCGAGCCCACGCGCAGCCGGGCCTGGAGGACCTCCTGCGGGATCTGCCGGGCGTTCTGCGGCAGCGGCACGCGGACCAGCCCCAGCTCGCGCGCCGCGCCCACCGCCGCGACCGCCAGGATCCCGGACGCCCGGACGGGCCCGGGCAGCGGCGCCGCGAGGCCGGACAGCAGCCAGACCACCGCTGCGCTCAGCGTGCCCCCGAGCAGCAGCCCGAGGGTGAAGACGGCCAGGACCTCGCCCTGCCGTACGGGGGCCCGCCAACCTGGCGAGAACAGCACGGATTCGCTGTTGCGCGTTCAAACGCTGCCCGACAGCGCGTACCCGGCCAGCGCGCCCACCGAGGCCCAGCACAGGACGGCGGCGTCCAGCGCGCCCGCCGCCACCGCCAGGAGCGCGAGGGCCGGGACGGGAAGGAACGGGTCGGTCAGGCCCCGCCGGACGGTGGTCAGTTCTTGCACGCCGTCGCCTTGCGGCAGATGGTCTTGTACCAGTTGCCCTTCTTGGTCTTGTTCCAGCCGTCGTGGCAGCGCCAGGTGACGCCCTTGCCGCAGCGTCCGCACTTCCTGGAGTACGCCCAGCTCCAGCCGTCGTAGCCGCTGCCGTGGCACTGGTTGGGGCGCAGCTTGTACCAGCCCGGGTGCGACGTCCCGGACTTGTGGAAGCCCTTGTACGTCCCGCTCGTCCGGCAGCACCAGCTGCACACATAGCTCGGGCCGCAGCCCGGAGAGCAGTTGTGGTTGGACGCGTACGAGGGGCAGCGCGGATAGATGTCGTAGTAGCCGGCCAGGCTGAACCCGGACGAGATGGCCTGGCGCGCGGGCGGGAACACGCCGAGCGCGTTCAGCCCGGCCGCGGCCCCGGCGGCGGCGAGCCCCGCCAGCAGGCTGCGACGCGCGGGCCTGAACCCCGGCCCGTCGCCGGAGACGGGACGGCGGCGGACCCGCTGGGCACCCGGCGGGCGGGTGCCGCGCAGCGGCGGGACGTCCTCCAGCTCGATCATCGCGCCGCCTCCAGGGCCAGCTCGCGCAGCGCCTCGGCCGATCCGACGGGCTCGGACGCGCGGACCCGCCCGTCCGCTCCGACGATCACCGCGAACGGGGTGGCCGGGACGCGGTACTCGGCGAACAGGCCGTCCCGCTCGCCCGCCAGCACGGTCGGCCCATCGGGCGCCGAGCCGGACGCCGGGCCGGGCGCCGGGCCGGGCGCCGCGTCGGGCGCCGGGCCGGAGAAGATCGCGTGGAGCGGGCGCCCCAGGTCGCCGGCGGCGGAGAGCACGTCGGCGCAGACGCCGCAGTCGCGGTCCAGGAAGAGCAGCAGCCCCGGGCCGAGCCGGTCGAAGGCGGGCGCGGGGGTGCCGGTCGCGGGCCCGAGCGCGGCCGGTCCCGGCGCGCCGGTCCCGAGCGCGTGGACCTGCCGGACGAGGCCGGCGACCACCAGGGCGAGCAGCAGGATCGCGACCCATGACAACAGCAGCGCACTGTTCTGGAAGCTCATCCGGCCGGGCTCCTCTCTTCGGTCATGGCGTGCGGCAGCGACCAGAGGATCACCGCGAACCCCAGCCCCGCCGCGACGATGGTGGACATCTCGTACCGGGTCGGATCACCGGGAAGCCCCCACAGGGCCCCGGCGAGCGCCAGCGCCGCGAGGACGCCCGCGCGTCCCGCGACCCAGCCGGTCATGGGCGTCCCGGTGTTCCCCGCGCACCCGCACGGGACGCCCGGCCGCGTCCGCGCCACATAGGCGCCGTACGCGGTGTACAAGGCGAGCAGCCCGGCCGCGGCGGCCGACGCCGCGCGGAACGGCCCGTCCCGCCACAGGACGAGCCCGGCCGCGGACCCGGTGCCCGCCACCGCCTCCGCCGCGATCACGGCCGCCGCCAGCGGCCAGGCGAAGGACCGGGGGAGCGTGCGGTGCGCCCGCAGCGCCGCCGCGAGCGCGCCGGGCCGCCGGAGTTGCCCGTACAGCGACACCAGCAGGACGAGCGGGACCGCGACCGCCGCGATCCCGGCCAGCAGCCCGGTCACCGGATCGCCTCGACCGCCAGCCCCGCCAGCCGCGCGGGGACCTCGCGCACCCGGTCCTCGTCCGGGAGCACGGTCACCAGCAGCGACTTCAGCGCCAGCAGGAAGTAGGGGCCTTGGCCCTCCACGGTGTCCTGGAACAGCTCGCCGCCCGCCACTGGGGCCCCGCGCCACGGCGGCAGCCGCTTGCGGGTCTGCGCGGTCAGCGCCGTGATCTCCAGGAGCCCGAGGCCCGGGACCTCCTTGACCATCTCGGCGGGCTCGGGCCTGCGGGCCCGGCCGCGCGGGACGGCGGTGATCCCGTCCTCGTGCTCGGTCAGCCGGAGCGTGCCGAAGAACGCGACCGCGTCCGCCGGGCGCCCGTGGTAGAGGTGGGTGAACACCGCGTGGCGGCGGCCCTCCCAGACCGCCGCGAGGACGGGGTCGCTCACGTCCGTCTCGGTGTCGCGGCTCGCCGACCGGCCGACGCGCAGCCGCCCGCCGTCGATCCGGAACTCCTCGTCGAAGCGCTCCACCCCGATGTGCTCGGCCCAGGCGAGCGCGTCGTCCCGGGTGCCGCTGGAGATCTCGTGGAGCCGTCCGCCCTCGGCGATCCTCGCCACCGACGTGCACGGCCGCCCGAGATCGTGGGGGCCGGCGATCCGGACCCGGACCCCGTCGAGGGACCGGTGGGTGATCTTACCTGGTGAGAGGCCGCTCATACCGTGGCCCTTCGCGCGGAACATCCTTCATGTGACAGCCGCGACGGTACGCGTCTTCCCCCGCTTTGATGGCAAACCTTCCGGAAGCGGTCACTCTCCGGAGCGGGTAGGGTCACCGCCGGGACCAGCGCGCGCGGCGGCGTTTCAGCGGCGGACGCGAACCGGCTCCCCGGTAGGGTCGTGTGGCCTCTCGGCGGGCGCGGCCGCGGAGCCGGCGCGACGTCCCCGAGCACCAGCGAGCATGAGGTGGACCCGTGAGCAAGGTCGATGTGCTGATCCAGCGGCTCGATCCCGAGCTGCCCCTGCCGCGGTACGCGCACGCGGGCGACGCGGGCGCCGATCTGGTCGCCGCCGTCGACGTCGAGCTGCCGCCCGGCGAGCGCGCCGTCGTCCCGACCGGCATGGCCGTCGCGCTGCCCGACGGCTACGCCGCTTTCATTCACCCGCGCTCTGGTTTGGGCGCTAGGTTGGGGGTGACCATCGTCAACGCACCCGGTACGGTCGATGCCGGCTATCGGGGTGAGATCAAGGTGACCCTGCTGAACACCGACCCCCGCGCCGCCGTCACGCTGCGGCGCGGCGATCGCATCGCGCAGATGGTCGTGCAGCGGGTCGAGCGTGCGGTGTTCCACGAGGTCGCCAGGCTTCCCGGATC
Organism: Actinomadura rubrisoli; assembly: GCF_004349215.1. GTDB lineage: Bacteria > Actinomycetota > Actinomycetes > Streptosporangiales > Streptosporangiaceae > Spirillospora > Spirillospora rubrisoli. The sequence goes on from NZ_SMKU01000198.1 coordinate 15,701, forward strand.
GGCGCGCGGAACCGGCGGATTCGGCTCCACGGGCGGGTTCGCGGATAATGAGCACAGTCGAGAAGGAGTGTGAGTCGTGGCTTTTGGACGTCGCCGGCAGGCCGAGGAGCCCGCGAAGGACCCCGGGGTGACCGAGGAGTCGGCGGAGACCGTCGACGAGGCCGCCGAAGATGAGGACGCCGAGGAGGCGACCGGCCAGGCGGAGCCCGCCGAGGGCGGCCCCTGGGACTCCGAGGACTCCTTCCCCGAGTTGCAGCGCCTCGATTTCGGGTCCCTCCAGGTGCCGGTGGCGCCCGGCCTGGGATTCCAGGTCAACTTCGAGGCCACCCAGGTGGACGAGGAGGGCAACCCCCTCGACGGGCGCCCCGTGGCGGTGCTGGTGCAGTACGAGGAGAGCGCCATGCAGCTCCAGGTGTTCGCCGCGCCGAAGCGCAGCGGCATCTGGGAGGACGTCCGGCGTGAGACCGCCAAGGACATCCAGGAGGAGGCGCAGGGCCAGACCCAGGAGGGCGAGGGCCCGTTCGGCCCCGAGCTGCTGGCCATGGTCCCCGCCGCGCTGACCGAGGAGGTCCTCGCGGAGATGCCGCAGGAGGTCCGCGAGCAGATCCCCGCCGAGTTCGTCGAGCAGGGCTGGGCGCCGCAGATCATCCGCTTCCTGGGCGTGGACGGCCCCCGCTGGTTCCTCCAGGCCGTGGTGCAGGGCGCCGCGATCGAGGACGAGGAGCAGTGGCAGGTGCTGGAGGACGTGCTGCGCGGCGTGGTCGTCGTCCGCGGCGACGCCCCCATGCCCCCGCGCGACCTGCTGGAGCTGCAGATCCCCCAGGAGTTCAGCGAGGCCGGGGAGGGCGACGAGGAGGGGGGCGTGCAGACCTTCGACCCCTTCGAGCGCGGCCCCGAGATCACCGAGGTCCGCTGACCCGGAGCGAGACGCCGCCCGCCGGCCCCGTACGCCTTTTCGGACGTACGGGCCGGCGGGTTTTCTGCTCCCCCCGTCCGGCCGTTCCCTTGCCTGGAGCGCGTTCCGGGTGGTCAATCGGGACATGTCGAAGAAGACGCGCAAACGCCGGGCCCGCAAACGCGGAAAGCACAACAAGGGCAAGCGGCCGAACGCCCGCCACTGACCCGCCTCGTGGGCGGGCAGCGGGTCGCCCGCTCCAGTCCTCAGGTATCTCTTGCATCACACCGTCCTCGCCACCCCCGTCAGGGATGTGTGAAGGAACCCCGCACCGGCGTAAGCGACGCGTACAGGAGGCGGTCGACGCCCGATAGCGCCTCTACCTTGAGGTTCGTCCGAGAGCTTCATGGAAGGGGTAGGGCGATGCGCGAGCTTCTGATCGTTCCGGTGCGGGAAGGGGGCGGCGGCGCGCTGGTGCTGCTGACCGCCCGGCTCGGCCGGGGCGGGGAC
>NZ_SMKU01000199.1 GCF_004349215.1 Actinomadura rubrisoli
TCAGTCCAGGTACTCGCGCAGTATGCGAGGCTGAACCGGCATGCTCACCTGCACAAACAGGCATCCGAAGGAAGCGACATGCTTGTCAGTACCCTGGGCTAGCGAATCAGGGATCTCCTGACGCGAGGCTCGTCCCGTCCCTCCTGGGGCCAAGAGCGGCCGTCAGCAGATGGCGCAGGTGCCGGTGTCTGGGTCGAGAGGCATCCGGCAGACCCGGCAGCGCCCGGCCACCGGAGGCAAGCGCAGGTCCCAGTGGGCACGCATACCCGCCGAGAGCATCGGCATGAGGCGGGTGAGCGCCTCGTCCACGCTGATGTCGGGCTGGATCCCGACATGGGCGTCCCCGCCCAGCTCCGCGTACTCCACGGGATCGTTGCGGGGCAGTGTCTCGTCCAGGGTGAACTCGACGCGCAGGGGCCGGCCGGTGCCTGCCCTGCGGTGCTGCCAGATCCGGCTGTTCATGCACCGGGTGCCCACTCGGGTGAGCTCGCCCGTGAGGTCGCGAAGCCAGATGCGGTGGTTGACCTCGACGACGATGGCGCCGCTGGGTCGGAAGTCGAAACGGATGGCGGTCGCGAGGGGAAGGTGGGGCGGCCGGTCGGGGATGAACAGGATGGGGTGGGTGGTACGAGTGTCGCCGTGGCGGGCCGGCGGCGTTGACGACGCCATGAGTACTCCCCGTGTGTGATTCTCAGGGAAGCACGCAAACACATTCTGGATCGGTCCCACAAGTCAAACGTCGGGAAACGAACGTAAAGAACCTATATTCCTTCGTCAATGCTGATATGAAAACAAATAACGCATCCTATTGATCGTCATCCGGCATCTCCTCGTCGAGCTCGCCAGAGGCTCGCGCCTCATCCTCGGCCGCGTACAACGCCTGGCGCGCCTCATGCAGCGCGACGATCATGTCCATCACCATGCCCTCCCGTCGGCGGCGGCTCGCAGCGGCGTCTTCCTGTAGCTGGCGCATCTCGTCGGGCCCCGGGCGGGGGCCGACCCATGCGATCAGGAGCATCCCCTCGTCGCCGGCCTCGCTGACGTCGAGCAGGTGCCACTCCTCGACCTGTCCCTCCTCGAACGCTTGCCGGACGGGCCCCGGCAGGCGGGACGTGGCATCACCCTCCTTGTCCTCTTCACCTTCGCTCTCGTCATCCCCCGATGCCCCTTCGGCGGCGTCGCGGGCCTCGCTGAGGATGCGGATCCGCTCCCGGAGGATGGGGATCCGCTCCTTTGGGTCGTCAGGTAGACCGGCGAGCGGGTCAGTCAGGGACCGAGCCGCCGAGGACGGCTTGGTCCCGCTGATCTCGTCGGTGGGTTTCGTGTGGGCCAGTTCGGCTCGCAGCTCTTCGGCAGCGTCGGCACGGCCGGCCTCCTCCAGCTGCTCGGGAGTGACGCCCACGACTTGAGCCATGCGGGCGATCGTGTCAGCGGGTCCGCGCACGGCGACCCACACACCTTTGCTGATGGAGCGCGAACCGCTGACGATGGCTCGCCAGTGTCCCTCGCTCATGCCTGCTAGGTCGGCGGCCTTGCGCCCTGAGAGCCGTGCTCGCTTCTGAGCGAGCGCGATGAGGTGACCTTCTGGGAGCTGCTCCGGTCGTTCTGCCATGCGTCAAAGGGTCGCACATAGTCGCAACACTGTGCGCCCTACCTCAAGGCTACGTTGCTATTTATCGAATCCATGTGCGACTGGTTGCATCAACTATGCTGCACTTTGCTTGACTAGTCGCGACTAGTCGCACTACCTTCAGTGCATGCCCAACCCCGAGAGAGCCCCCGCGAGGCTCAACCACGAACCCGACGCTGTGCGGTGGGCGCGGAAGAAGTCGGGCCTGACGCAGACCGCCCTCGCTCAGCGGGCCGGACTCTCCCGGACGCTGATCGTTGAGATCGAGGCGGGCACGCGCAACGCCACCGACGAGAACCTCATCAAGCTGGCCAGGGCGATGAACTGCCCGGTCGTCGCCCTGGAGCGCAAGCGTGTCCCCGAGGCCACCCCGACCGCCGATGGTGCCGTGCAGCGAGTGCGGGACGGACAACGAACCGGTCAGCATCGAGCCGACCAGGACGCACTGCCGGAACTGCGGGGCTCCGCTGTAGAGCAGAGCGCCTCGTGACCCCCGAGCAGCGCTCCCAGCGCGCCCGCCTCGCTGCCCTCACCCGTTGGTCCCGCGAGGACCCCACGGAGAACGCCGTGCGCGGGCAGCGCGGCCTGCGCGACAAGTTCGAACGCGAGGTCGACCCCGACGGGGTGCTGACCCCGCCCGAGCGTGCACGGCGCGCGGAGGCCGCCAGGCGGGCGCACATGGTGCGGCTCGCCTACGAATCCGCGAAGGCGCGCGCCCGGCGCGCGCCCGCCTGACAAGTAGGGCCCGCCTGCCGCTCTCACCCGGCTGACGGACCCACGGCCCCACCCAGACCCCAAGGAAGCGAGCAGGACCATGACCGATCGTACGACGACCCGCTACCCCCTCGACCTCCGTGTCGACTCCGTCATCACCGCCTACCCCGACCCCCGCGACGCCGACCGGTACGGCAAGCCCGGAGCCTGGACCGTCACCACGGAGCCCGTCCAGTTCGACTCGTGGGTCCGCGTCGACTACCGCGACGGCATCGACACCGGCACCTGGGTCCTGCCCATCGAGGTGACCGTCACGGTCGAGCTGTCCGACGGTGAGCTGCTGGCCGCAGGCGCCCAGCTCGTCGGCACGCTGGCCGCCACCACCCTCCCGGAGATGTGGGAGTGGGAGATCCGCCGAGACGGAGTCCGGGGGTTCCTGCACCATGCTCGCACGGTCGACCAGGCGTCCGAGGACCTGGCGGCCTGGGGCGAGTACCTCGGCCGCCCGCAGATCGAGCGCGAGGACACCGACCACGGCTACACCAGGATGAGCGTGTCGGCGGTCGTCGAGGGTGTGCCCGTCGAGATCCGGGCCAGCTTCCCCACCCCCGCGGATGCCGGAGCCGACGCTGCCGGTGAGCAGGTGCGGGCATGACGCGCACCCCCGAGGAGATCACAGCCCGGATCAAGGGCATCGACGCCGACGGCGACTGGCTCGGGTTCCGCCGTGAGGTCCTCGTCCAGGCCCTGGACTTCGAGGACGCCCGCGCCTACCTGCGCGCCGACGCCACCGAGCAGGAGTGGAACCTGCAGCGCCACGACGACGACCTGTGGGCGGCGGCCGCACGGTACTACGAGTTCGCGTTGACCAAGATCGAGGGCCACCGCGGGATCTCCGCGAACCGCAGCGTCGACAAGCTCGGCGAGTTCGCGTGGCTCCTGGGCCGCGACGACGTGATCGACGTCATGGACGCGGCCGGGTACCCGCAGTACGGCGCGCCGAAGGTCAAGGCGTTCGGCGACGCGCTGGGGATGCCGTTCCCCGAGTACGAGACGCTCCGGCGGATGGCGGCCGGGCGGCCGTGCCGGGACCGCTGCGCGGACGGGTGCGGCCGATGAGCACCTTCACCTTCACCCCGGCCTCCAAGGAAGAGGCCAAGGCGCGCATCGCGCTGACCGGCCCGTCCGGCTCGGGGAAGACCTACACCGCGCTGATCCTGGCGTGCGCGCTGGCCGACCAGGTCGCCGTCATCGACACCGAGCGCGGCTCGGCGTCCAAGTACGCCGACGAGTTCGCCTTCTCCAAGCTGAACCTGCAGTCGTTCGAGCCGGGTGGCCTGATCCAGGCGCTGGCCGCCGCCGGAGCCGCCGGGTTCGGCGCGGTCGTCGTCGACTCGATGACGCACTTCTGGTCCGGGACCGGCGGGATGCTGGAGCAGGTCGACCAGGCCGCCAAGCGCGGCTACGGCGGCAATTCCTTCGGCGGCTGGAAGGAGGCCCGGCCGCTGGAGCGCAAGATGATCGACGCGCTGGTCTCCTACCCCGGGCACGTGATCGTGACGATGCGGTCCAAGACCGACTACGTCATCGAGGAAGACCAGCGCGGCCGGAAGGTGCCCCGCAAGATCGGGCTCAAGCCGGAGCAGCGCGAGGGCATCGAGTACGAGTTCGACATCGTCGGTGACCTCGACCACGAGAACACCCTGGTCATCACCAAGTCCCGCGCCCGGCCGATCGCGGGCCGGGTGGTGTCCAAGCCGGGCCCGGACTTCGCCGCCGACATCGCCGCCTGGCTCGGCGCCGGGAAGCCCGCCGCCGACGCCAACGCCTACCGCGACCAGGCGCTCGACAACGCCCGCGTCAAGTCCGAGCTGCGGGCGCTGCACACCGAGGTGAAGAGCCGCGGGCTGCTGAACGCCGCCGTCCAGGACGAGACCGGCGAGACCACCACCCTCGGCGAGCTGATCGTCCGGCGCGGCCAGGAAGCCCCCGATGACGAGAACGGAGACCAGGCGTGAGCGACAGCCATGACCTCGCCGCGCGGTTCGCGGTGCTGAAGACCCTGGCGACCAGGGTCAGCGACGCCAAGAAGGCCGCCGACTGCGAGATCCGGGACGGCTGGGCACCGGGTGACCGCAACACCGCCAAGCTCCCGGACGGCACGGCGATCGGATCGGTGACGCTGGCCAAGGGCCGCGCAACGTCTCGGCTGGTGGACGAGCCCGCGTACCTGACGTGGGTGGAGAAGACCCACCCCGAGCGCATCGAGACGATCACACTGACGCGCGTCGACCCGGCGTTCACCGAGCGGCTGTTGTCGGCCGCCCGGCAGCTCGGTGTCGCGGTGGACGGGGAGACCGGCGAGGAGGTCCCCGGGATCCGCGTCGAGCAGGGCGACCCCTACCCGACGACGCGGCTCAACGCGGGCGCGGCCGAGGCGATCGGCCGGGCGTGGCAGGACGGGCGGCTGGCCGACCTGGTCGGGTCGCTGCTGCGGCCGGCCGTCGAGGCGGGCGATCGGTGATGTGGCGGCCGCTGTCGTCGCGCTGGCCGCTGCGACGGCTCACCGTCCCCCACGTCTGCGCCTGGGGCCATCAGGTCGCCATGCAGCGCTCCGCAGTCCGGTACGCGCGAGAGGCCCGCTGGATGTTGCGCTGCCCTGCGCTCGGCTGCGACGGATACCTGTGGCCCGCGCCGACCCCGGACGGGGAGACGCTCCGGCAGCTGCTGACCCTGGCGGCGAACACCGTCGTCCCGGCGGATGACGGGCTGGAGCGGATCCGGGTCCGCATCGCCGCCGCGACGCCGCGCCGCCCGTGGTGGCGGCGCCTGATCACCCGCATCACCAAGTCGGCCGCCGCACCGGGATGCACCCCGGGCGCGGCGGCCTGTGCCGACGGCTGGAAGGAGCCGAACGACATGACAAGAAGTATCCCGCGCCGCGCGCACAAACTGTGCGCCGGCGACATCATCACCCACGATCCCGACCACGACCGGGCTGTCCGGTGGCGGGTGTCCGCGCCGCCGAAGGTCAACGGGTCCGGGGTCGCGTTGATCGACTACACGGACCTGAACGACGGCGCCGAGCCGGGCAACGCCTGGTTCGACGGGCTGGTCGAGCTGGCCGTCGAACCGGTCGGGGGTGCTCAGTGACCCCCGCACTGCTCGCCCGCCTGCCCGAGCGGGTGGCTCAGAAGATCGAACTTCCCGAAGGGGAAGGTTGCTGGATCTGGACCGCCCATTGCCACTACCGCGAAGGGTACGGCCAGGCTCGCCTGCCCATGCCCGACGGCGAGCGAAAGAACGTCGTGGTTCATCGCTTCGTCTACGAGTCGCTCGTCGGACCGATCCCCGAGGGCTTGGTGCTCGACCACCTGTGCCGCGTCCGCGCCTGCTGCAACCCCGCCCACCTGGAGCCGGTAACTGATCGCGTGAACATCCTCCGAGGCGCGTCGATCACGGCGGCCAACGCGCGGAAAACGCACTGCGATCACGGGCACGAATTCACTTCTCAGAACACCTACCGCCACCGAGGGCGGCGGCTGTGCCGCGCTTGTAATCGCGATGCGGTGGCTCGCTACGCAGCGGTGAGGAAGGGCCGGACATGAGCGACCAGAGCCCCGCCACCGAGCTGCTCGCCGCCGCCCGGCTGCTGCGCGAGACCGCGGTCAAGGCAACGCCCGGCCCGTGGACGGCCGAGCATTCGTCGTGGGCCGGAGACAACGCCGTCCTCAGTACCGTCATCGGCGGCCACGCGGTCGCGGTGTGCGGCGAGGAGGTCAGGGGCGTAACGCTCCCGGCGTCCGCCGACGCCGCGTGGATCGCACTGATGGGCCCGGACAAGGCCGAGCCTCTCGCAACCTTCCTGCATCACGTGGCCGAGACCTGGGTCTTCCAGAAGGGCGCTATCCGCGGCTTCGCTCTGGCCATCGCCCGCGCCGTCACGGGGAGGGCGGCATGAGGCACGCCATCCTCGCCAAGGTCCGCGCCGACGTCGCCGAGCTGCGCGACCAGGCGTCCGAGCACACCCGGCAGGCGACCAGCCTCGGCGAGAAGCTGGCCGAGCCCGGTGCGCTGCTGGAGGGCATGGCCCGGGACGAGCAGCGGCTGATGCGCGACCTGGAGGCGCTGCGCGGCGAGATGCTGACCGTCCGCCACGCCTACGACGCCATCGCCGCCGAGCGGGATCACCATCTGCACGCCGCGCAGGTCGCCGCGACCGTGGCCGACGGGTACGAGGAGGCGGGGCGGGCCGCCGCGGCGCTGCTGGAGCCCGTCCCGCCGGGCGAGGCGCTCGCCGCGCTGGGCATCCTGCGCGTACCGCCCAAGGCGGTCCCGTCCGCCACCGAGGTGTCGCGCTGGCCGTGCCCGAAGTGCGGCGGCGACCTGAGGTGGGTCGGCGAGCACTTCGAGGAGGTCGGGCACGCCGCGACCGGCCAGGAGGCGTGCCCGGACGAGCTGACCGCGCCCGGCGTCATCGACTCCCGCGAGCAGATCGCCGCCGCCACCGGCGGGTTCCCGGTCGTCCCGCCGCCCGTCCCCACCGGCCCCGGCGTCCTCGCCGCGATCGACGCAGGCGACCCCCTCACCACCCGCACCGACCCGCCCGAGCACCCGCCCGGACACCGGCACGCCCGGCACACCGGGCCGCTGCAACAGGTCGGCCTGCGCAAGAACCGCCCCCAGGACGACGAGCAGGACGGAGACGACCGTGGCTGAGGTCGATATCGACGAGCGGTTGCGGGAGATCCTCGACGATCTCCGTCACGAGCACGGCAAGCAGGGCTACGCGATCGAGCAGATCAACGAGCTTTTCGCCGCCGCAGTTGAGCGGGATGCCATCCGCTCCAAGGAGACCGATGTCGGCCGTCTCGCCGAGGTCGTCTACATCGCCCGGCAGCGTGCCCTCGGCGACGAAGACGTGCGCGCGTTCTCGTCGGCGACGCCGCGGATCCGCACCCAGTACCTGAAGGAGGCCGCCGAGGTCGCGGAGCTGCTCGGCCAGGACCGCGAGGCCGAGCTGGAGCGGCTCCGCGCTCAGGTCCCCGCACCGCTACCCGACGGGCGCCTCGCCGAACTGTCGGCGATCAAGAAGGCCAGCACGCGCGGCCCCTGGTACCGCGAGGACGACTTCGTCTACGCGGTCAACCCGAACGGCCCCGACGTCCGCATCGCCACCGTCCACCCCATCACCAACGAATCCGGTGCGGACGGCGACACCTACGCCAACGCCACGTTCATCGCCGCCGCCCGCGAGGGGTTGCGCGACGCGCTCCGCGAGATCAAGCGGCAGGCGGCCGAGGTGGAGCGGCTCCGCGCCGAGCGGGACCACCTGGAGGACCGCTGGCACGGCGAACACCTGCCCCGCAAGCAGGCCGAGGCCGAGCGGGACCGGCTCGCCGAGCACGAGCACCTGGTCCGGATGCTGCACCCGAAGATCGAACAGCCGCGACACGGCTGCTGTGCGCCGCCCTCGGCTTGTGGCGGTCATCGGCCTGAGTGCGGTGGGGATCACGGCGGCCGGTGGGTGGCCTGGCCGTGCTCCACGATCCGCGCTCTCGACGATCCGATGATCGCCCGGAACAGGATCCGCCATCTCCACAAGGAGTTCCGCGGCCAAGACGCAGTGGAGTCCACGTGTCTGGCCGATCGTGAACCCTGGCCCTGCCCTACCATCCGCGCCCTCGACGGGACGGAGGCAGGCCGGTGACCTGGCTCCTCTACCTCGCACCCGCCGCGCTGTGCGGCGTCGCCTACGCCGCGATCCGGGCCTGCGAGACCTCCGCCCAGGTCGACCACCTCATCAGCCCGCGCCTCGGCGACGCCCCCGGCTGGCACGACGACCCGGGCGAGCCCGGCGACGTCCGCCCGCCGATCGTCGTCAACCCCGGACGGGAGGAATGGTGAGCGACGCCCTGTTCGACGTGCCCGCGCTCAAGCACGCACCGCCCCCGCCGGAGAACCTCTCCGCCGACCAGAAGCGCACCCGACGCCAGCTCGCCGCGCTCGTCAACGGCCAGCACCCGCTCAGCCTCACCCTCAGCCGCCCGCTACCCCTCCACCCGGACGCGGCCCCGCCCGGCGACACCAAGGCCGATGGGCTCCGCTGCGGGAACTGCCGGTTCCGAGAGCTGCTCAGCTACGGCCCCCGCAACTGGCCCAAGTGCATGTTCGGCGACGGCGTCCGCCGCAGCCACGGCGCCGGGACCGACGTCCGGAAGTGGTGGCCGGCCTGCTCCGACTACCAGCCCAAGGACGTGACGCCATGACCCTCACCTCCCCGGCACCCACCGACGCTGGCCGCATCCGCGAACTCCTGGTCACGGGCAAGAAGGTCCAGCAGGTCGCAGACCTCACCGGCTGGCCCCGCCAGAGCGTCATCGCCGTCATCACCGCCACCAAGGGCTGGCTCCTGGACCAGGAGAAGGACACCGTCTACCAGCCCGGCAACGCGGGCATGACCCCGCAGCTGCCCGGCACCGCCCCGACCCCGCCCGAACGTGACCAGGCCCCGCGCGCGGACGTGCCGCTGGGCGACGCGCCGGTCGCCGAGCTCCTCGCCGGCGCCGCCGACATCGACGACAAGGCCGTCCAGCGGGAACTGGGCAAGGCCACCGACGCGATCGCGCGTCTGCGCCAGGTCGTCGCCAGCGCGCAGGAGCGCATCGCCGCCGTCCGCGAGATCGCCGTGCTGGAACGCCAGCTCGCCGAGGCCAAGGCCCGCGCGAAGAACGCCGGCGTCCGCCGCGCCAGCCCGGCCGCCGGGACCGCGCCGCGCGTACGCGCCTCGAACGCCGAGATCCGCGCGTGGGCGGCCGAGAACGGCATCGAGGTGGCGTCGACCGGGAAGATCGCGCGGTCGGTCATCGAGCAGTACGACGCCGCGCACGGGGCGGGTGCGTGATGCCGCCCCGACGCCCCAAGGACAAGGGCACCGACGCAGAGCGCACCGTCGTCCGCTACCTCCAGGCCCACGGGTTCCCGCAGGCCGAGCGCCGCGCGTCCAACGGCAACCACGACCGCGGCGACATCACCGGCATCCCCGGCATCTGCTGGGAGGTCAAGTACCGCGACGCGATGCCCGGCGACGGCCAGATCAACACGTGGCTGATCGAGACCGACCGCGAGCGCGAGAACGCCAACGCCGACCTCGGATTCCTCGTCGTCCGCCGTCCCCGGGCCGCCGTCGACTCGTGGTGGGCGGTCATGCCGTTCTGGGCGCTCGCGCTGCTCGCCGAAGGACTGGCCTACCCCGGGCACGGCCCCGGCTGGCCCGCCCGGATGCTGCTGAGCGACCTGGTGGAGCTGCTGCGCGCGGTGGGCTACGGCGAACCGCTGGAGGAGCGGTGACCTACATCCCGGCCGCTGTCCTCGCCGAGCTCGGCGCGTCCGTGACCGCCGAGTGGACCCGCCGTGCCGCCTGCGGGGGCCGGGCCCGCGTCATGGACCCGCCCATGCGCAAGCTCGACGCCGCCTCCCGCAACCGCGCCATCGCGGTCTGCCTCGGCTGCGCCGTCCTGGACGACTGCCGGACCTGGGTCATGACGCTGCCCACCAAGGCCGACCCCGGCGGGATCTGCGCCGCCCTCACCGAATCCCAGCGCGCCCAGCGGCGCAAGCACGCCAAGACCTGCACCGGATGCCGGCTGGTCCTCCCCGGGACCGAGTTCCACGGCAACCCCCGCGAGCCCGACGGCCTCACCCCCTACTGCAAGGCATGCAGCCAACAGATCAGGAAGGCAGCCCGTGACCAATCCACCCGTTGACCAGGAAACCGGAGAGATCCAGGTCCGGCCCTTCGCCGACGTCCTGCGTGACCTCGGGCGCGGCTGCGTGATCGACGAGGCCGCCGTCATGCTCCAGGACCTGGTCCGCGCCGTCCGCGACTACGGCAAGAAGGGCACCTTCAACCTCCGCGTGGAGATCGCCCCGATGAAGGGCGAGAACGAGGCCCTCATCGTGTCGGCGTCCGCGACGGCCAAGCCGCCCGCCGGCGAGGCCACCACCGGGGTGTTCTTCGCCGACGGCGTCGGCAACCTCGTCCGCGACGACCCCCGTCAGCCCCAGCTTCCCCTGCGGGAGCTCAACTCCGAGAAGAAGGACTTGAAGCAGGCATGACCATGACCGACCGCACCGAGAACGACGCCGTCATCGAAGCCGCCATCACCAGCGTCGAACCCGCCGCGCTTCAGCCCGGCACCGTCTACGGCTTCAAGTTCCGCGACCACGTCAAGGTCGTCGACCTCACCGGCGACGAGTACCTCGACGAGCCCCGCCGCAAGACCGGCACCGTCACCGTCGACGACGTCACGAGCTTCGCGCAGTACTACGCCAAGCACGCCGACCCCGACTCCGAGGTGTACACCGACCTCGACGCCGGCACCGTCACCGCCGTCCTGGACGCCCACACCTCGGACGTGGACGTCCCCCGCTGGCAGGACCACCGCCTCGTCCTGCGGATGAAGCCGACCGAGCCGTGGAAGACCTGGATCGGCAAGAACCGGATCGCGCTTCCGCAGCTGGCGTTCGCCGAGCACATCGAGGACAACCTCGTCGACATCGCCTCCGAGCCCGTCCCGGCCGCCGAGATGCTGGAGATCGCCCAGACCTTCCAGGCCAAGACGCAGGTGTCCTACGCCTCCGGCACGCGCCTGGCGTCCGGCGACATCACCCTGGCCTACGAGGAGACCACCGACGCCTCCGGAGGCGCCAAGGGCAAGCTCGCCGTCCCCAAGGCGTTCGCGATCGGGATCGCGCCGTTCGACGACGTCGACCCCTACAAGATCTCCGTGCGGCTCCGATACCGGATCCAGTCGAACAAGCTTTCGATGATCTACGTCATGGACCGTCCCGAGGACGTCGTCCGCGACGCCGTCAAATCGGTCGTGACCAAGGTCCAGGACGCCACCGGCATCACCGTCATGCGGGGGGTGCCGTCCTGATGGGCTGGGCATCCGGCGGGGCCATCTTCGACCGCGTCGCCGACGCGCTCATCGCCTCGCGTGCGAACGACGACCTCCTGCGGTCCACGCTCGGTCCGCTGATCGACGAGCTCCGGAACGGCGACTGGGACACCGAGGACGAATCGCTGGAGCGGTTCGCCAGGGTCCCGGTGATCGTCCAGCTGTTCGCCGACCGCAACGTCCTCCTGCCCGTCGACGACGACATCTCGCAGGTCCTTGTCGCGCATGGCATCGCCATCCGCGTCGGGGGCTTCCTCTTCGACGACGCGGGACGGGAGCACTTCGCCGACCTCGTCAAGGCCGTGCTCAAGCGCAGGGGCGCCACCGGCTGATGGCCCTGTGCGCGCGCTGCTACGCCCCGGCCGTCGTCAAGTACGAGGGCCGGGGCCGTAGCGGCTACCGCGCAGTCCTGGCCTGCCAATGGGATCGCAACGCCGCCTACGCCTGGACCGCCACGGCCGGCCCCGTCACCACCACCCCGATCACCACCGACGCCACCGCGACCGCACTCGCCACCCTCTTCTGAAAGGCGGCACCCTTGACCTGGTTCAAGGTCGACGACTCGTTCTACGACCACCCCAAGGTCTTCGACCTCCCCGACTCCGCCGTGGCGCTGTGGACGCGCGCCGGCTGCTGGTCGGCACGCAACCTCACCGACGGTGTCGTGCCCGCCCGCTTGCCCGCGCGTCTCTGCGACGACCACGAGGCGGCCGTCCGGGCGCTCGTCGACTCCGGGCTGTGGGAGCGAACGCGCGGAGGCTATCGATTCCACGACTGGGATCAGTACCAGCCGAGCAAGGACGAAGTGACCGCCGAACGGGGCAAGAAATCGATCGGTGGGCGCATCGGTAACCACCGCCGCTGGCATGTGGACAGGGGCAAGTTCGACCCAGAATGCGTTCACTGCCAGCGTGAACACGTATCGGATAAGCGATCGGACTCCGATCGGACTGTCCGAGAAGGGGGCGAATCGGAGGCGAATCGCCCCGTCCCGACCCGTCCCGACCCGTCCCGAAGGGACGGGGGTTCTGTAGGTGAGTCGTCTTCAGCTAGCAGACGCCCGCGCGAAAACGACGACGACCCGAAGACCACGACCACCCGGGAACAGACGATCGACCGGCTCATCGTCGACGTCCTCGCCGACATCACCGGCCGCACCGTCGACTCCGGCCACGCCGCGAAGGTCCGCGGGCAGCTCCTCGACGGCCGCCAGGTCGCCAACCCCATGGCCTACGTCGCCAAGGCACTCCGCGAACGCCCCACCGACTTCCTGCCCGCCCAGGCCCCCCCCGCCATCCGCGACGCGCCGTTCCTCGACCGCGAACCCGCCCCCGACCAAGACCAGATCAACGCCAGGGGCCGGGCCGCCGTCGAGGAAGCCCGCCGCGCCGCCCTCGCCGCCAAGACAGCCGCCCAGGCCGAGCCGGAAGGGGCTGAGACGTGACCTACGACGACGACAACCCCACCGCGACCTGTCCCTGGACCAGCCAATGCCGCTGCACCCACGTCGGATGCACCGACGGATGGCTCGACCGCAGCCGCACCGAAGGCCACCGCCCCGACGGCACGCCGATCCTCAAGGCTTACGTCGAGCCCTGCCCCACCTGCCGCCCCGAAGTCGCCCGCCACCTCGGCAACCGCTCCAAGTCGCTGCGCGCCCTCCGCCGAGAATTGCCCAGCCTCCCGCGCCCGTCCCGCGGCCCCGCCCACCTCCACCACCAGGAGCCGCAACCTTGACCGCCGCAATCATCCGCGCCGACGCCCGCATTCTCCCGTTCCCAGACGCCTCCGTCGACCTCGTCGTGACCTCCCCGCCGTACTGGGGCCTGCGCTCCTACCAAGACGGCGGTACGCACTACGACGGGCAGATCGGCGCCGAACCCACCTGGGGCGAATACGTGGCCGCGCTGCTGGACTGCACCCGCGAGTGGATGCGCGTTCTCAAGCCCGAAGGATCGCTGTGGGTCAACCTGGGCGACAAGTACGCCGCCGCAGCCCCCGGCCGGCTCGGCACCACCGGAAGTAAAACCAGCTACGCCCGGAGCGGCTACCGAGACACGACCACCGCAGGCAGACCCAAATCGCTGCTCGGCCTACCGTGGCGCTACGCGCTCGGCTGCATCGACCAACTCAGCTTGATCCTGCGAGCCGAGGTCATCTGGTCCAAGCCCAACGGCCTCCCCGAAAGCGTGAAGGACCGTGTCCGCCGAAGTCACGAGCAGTGGTTCCACCTGGTCAAACAGCCCCGCTACTACTCAACTGTCGACCACATCCGTGAACCCTACGCAGACCGCACCCTCGAACAAGCCCGAGCCGACACACATGCCGGCCTCACATCTGGCACCACCGGCAGGAAAAATCGCGCAAACATCACCGGCCGGAACCGCTCAGGCACCACTCTCGGACTCGGCGCGCTTCCCCGCAGCGTGTGGGACATCCCCACCCAACCGCTCCGCGTACCGGAACACCTCAATGTCGACCATTTCGCCGCCTTCCCGCCGGCGCTGATACGCCCCATCATTCTCGGCTGGTCCCCGCTCGCCATTTGCACCATCTGCGGCGAAGGCCGCCGACCGGTAGTCGACAAACCCGGCCTACTCGGCGGTGACAACAATCCAGACAGCCGCAACGGATCACGACGTCGCTCCACGATCGACGGCGGCACCGCAGAGTGGCAAGCCCGCGTCGCACAGCCTGACCGCATCACCAGCCACGCATGCGCCTGCGTCACCCCCACCGCGCCGACTCGTCCCGCCATCGTCCTCGACCCGTTCGGCGGTACCGGTACCACAGCCCTCGTCGCCGACGTCCACGGCCGACACGGCATCTCTGCCGACATGTCCGCCGACTACTGCCGCCTCGCTCAATGGCGCACCACCGACCCTGCAGAACGCGCCCGCGCGCTCGGCGTCCCCAAACCCCCGCACATCCCTAACGAGCAACTGGAGCTGCTATGACCTCCACCGCCCCAGAGGCGGAGGCTGCGGCGCGCTCGGTCGCTCGCGCGCACGACCTCCCCGCGACCGACCGCGCTATCCGGGACCTGCGCGAGGCCGAGACCCTCGTCCCGTTCCTGGCCCTGCTGCGCGACCCGCGCGCGCACCGGCCATGGCGCGAGGCCGCCCTCGACGCGACCGCCCGCGCCGAACTGGACTACGCCGCGCGGATCGAGCTGGCCGAGCGCGCCGAGGACTCACCCGGAGAGCACAAGGACGCCGCGCGCGCCGACATCCTCGACGCGCTGTCCGGCGTGCTGTGGCGCGCGCAGGACCTCGCCGCGTACGTCTCCCGCGCCGTCTACTGCCCCGTGCTCCCCGAAGCCGGACCGGCCGCCGACCCGCGCCCGTACCTACGCCGCGCCGCCCGCTACCTCCCCGCCGCCGTGGCGGGCTGGCCGAACGGCAAGGACCTCGCGTACTTCGCCGCCGACTACGCCGCCGAGATCCTCACCGACCTCGAACGCGCCCTCGCGCTCGTCCCGGACGGGCACGTCGTCAAAGCCCTGTGCCCGTGGTGCCGCGGGGGGTTGGCCGGCGCCTACACGTGGCGCGTCCGGATTGTCCCGGGCGGGGAGCCCGCGATCATGTGCGAGTCCGGCCTGTGCCAACCCGCGTCGAAGGACGTCACGACGTGGTGGGCAGGCGTGCCGGTCTGGCCCATGCGCGACTGGCCCTGGCTCGCCCGCCGTCTCGCACACCTCGACCGGCGCCGCGCTGCCCGGACCCGACCCGTCGTCCGCAGCACCGCTCAAGGTGCCACTGGCCGAGCCGGTGCCCCATTCACCCCGGCCGCCGAGGCCGACCTCCTCGACGGCCGCCTTGACTGGGACGGCAACCCTTCCACTGACCGCAAGGCCCTCGACGAGTCGAAAGAATGAGGCTCTCCCAAGCAGGAGGGGACTTCTTCCTTCACAGTCGCTTGAACGACTCCACGATGAGAAGGATCAGGCCCACTGTGCCGCCGAAGGCGACGAACCCGTAGGGGACGACATCAGGCAAAGGGGCGCCAGCCGCATGCCTCAACAGTGCTGCCGCAATGCCCACGATAACAGCGAGTGCCAGAATGAATCCCATTAGAAGTACGCGGGTTCGGGTATCCACATTTCTCCCTCTCTCCTGATCAAAAAGAGGGAGCTTGGGCGCACCTCAGCTCGACCAGGAATATACCTAGTGGAACTGATCACGCCAGCCCGAAGCATGTCTCAGGGATCAAACGCCGGTTGCCAACCGCAAGTAGCTGCTATCCCTTCTACGTCTTATATTCATGAAACCGTTCCGGAAGGTAGATAACCGTCAACCCCGGGGTGCCAGGTAGGGCTAAGTTCTGACACCGGCTCCACGAACTTGGATAAGATCCAATAGCGTGCTGTTCGCTACGATACAGCCCGGCGCCCCACCCTGAGGTCGAAAGCGCCAGTTCTGGCGTAGCCGACTCACCGCTGTCGGCAAGAGCGCCGCTCGCAAGTAGGGCGGCAGTCACGCCAGCTATGCCGACGTCCCAGGCCGCGATCATCCGCGCATGCGACCTCCGATGGGCCAGCAGGCAAGATTGATTACGTTCGCGTCCCTCGACGGAAGCCACGCCCCGACCGCCCCCAACTGCGACTGGCCAGCCCGGCTTGACATCCGGCCTGTGGATAACTGATGATCGAACGCGTGTTCGACATGCCCTGAACCAGGGCAGCGTACGGGCCCGCCGCCACCCCTTGCGCGGCGGGCCCTCGCCATGTCCGGAGGTGATCCGGCATGGCCGCAGGGCGCCCCATCACCCCCCGCGAACGCAGGCGCGTCGCCGAGCTGCACGCCCAAGGCAAGAGCCGCAACGCAATCGCGAAAGCAATCGGCCGCGCGCAGTCGACCGTGACGAAGATCGCCGCCGACCTCGACCTGTCGTTCGATCGGTCGCGCACGGAGGCCGCGACCGAAGCCCGACAGACCGACGCCAAAGCCCGCCGCGTCCAGCTCGCCGACCTTGCCCTCGACGACGCCCACGCTATGCGACGCCGCGCGCTCGACTCCGACACCGGCCGCGATGCCCGCGACTACGCCGCCGCCTATGGCGTGTTCATCGACCGGCACCTCCGCCTCTCTGAGGTCGACGCCGATCAGCAGGGCCTCGCCGCCGTCGACGCCTGGCTCCGCGGCATCACCGGTGCCTCGTGACCCTCATCCCCCTCGTCGGGAAACAGACCGAGTCCGTCCGCCTGGCGACCGCGCGCGGGAACCTGTGGGAGGGCGCGGTCCGCTCGTCGAAGACGGTGTGCTCCATCCTGCGATGGCTCCAGTTCGTGCGGACGGGCCCGGCCGGACCGCTGATGATGATCGGGAAGACCGAGCGGACCCTCAAGCGCAACATCATCGACCCCATCACGGCCATGGTTGGCAAGCAGCGCTGCCGGTACCGCGCCGGCGTCGGAGAGGTCGAGTTGTTCGGCCGGACCATCTACCTTGCCGGGGCGAACGACGAGCGCGCCGCCGAGAAGCTCAAGGGGCTCACGCTCGCCGGGGCGTACTGCGACGAGGTCACCACCTATCCGCAATCGGTGTTCGCGATGCTGCTCACTCGCCTCTCGGTCGAGGGCGCGGCATGGTTCGGCACCGCGAGCATTCCTTAGACGCTCCTGTCATGAAGTCGGCCCCAACGAGGTGCGGTAACACCCGTTGGGGCCTTGATCCTCACCCGACAGGAGGGCAAGGGCCATGGACGTCACCCAACCACAGCAC
>NZ_SMKU01000019.1 GCF_004349215.1 Actinomadura rubrisoli
GATCTCCACGAGCCTTATCGTCGGCAGCGTCAGACGTGTATAAGAGACAGCTGGTGCGCCGCCCACGGCGTCACCCCGCCGCCCGGCTCGTTCATCGACGACCTGGGCCGCAACTGGGTGGACGAGTGGCCGCGGTACGTGGCGTCCATGGCGCCCGTCGCCGGCGGCCCCGTCCCCGGCGCGCCTCCTCCGGGCACCCCCGGCGGCCACTACCAGGGCCCGCCGTCCGGCCAGCACGGGGCGGGTGCAGGGTACTGATGTCCACTCCTGGTGTCGGCGCGGACCAGCGAGGGGACGGGAAGGGCGGCGGCTCTTCCGCCACGTTCCGCAAGCTCGGGGACGGTGCCGCGAACGTCGCCGTCCGGGAGCCCGGACGGTTCTTCGCCCTGTGCCTGGACACGGGCCGGGCGATGTTCCGGTGGCCGTTCCAGTGGCGCGAGTTCATCGAGCAGGCGTGGTTCATCGTCAGCGTGACCGTGGTGCCCACGATGCTGGTCGCCATCCCGTTCGGTGGCGTCCTGTCGTTGCAGGTGGGCGGGCTCATCCGGCAGCTCGGCGCGCAGTCCTACACCGGCGCGACCGCGGTCGTCGCGATCGTCCGCGAGGCCAGCCCGCTGGTCACCTCGCTGCTGGTCGCGGGCGCCGCGGGCTCGGCCATGTGCGCCGACATCGGCTCGCGGAAGATCCGTGAGGAGATCGACGCCATGGAGGTGCTGGGCATCAACCCCCTGCACCGGCTGGTGGTGCCGCGGATGCTCGCCTGCGCGTTCGTCGCGGTGTTCCTCAACGGCTTGGTGTCGGTCGTCGGCCTGGTCGGCGGCTACTTCTTCAACGTCATGCTCCAGGACGGCACCCCCGGCGCCTACCTGGCCTCGTTCAACGCGATCGCCCAGCTGCCCGACCTGCTCCAGGCCGAGTTCAAGGCGTTCGTGTTCGGCATCACCGCCGGCCTGGTCGCGGCCTACAAGGGCCTGAACGCCAAGGGCGGGCCGAAGGGCGTGGGCGACGCGGTCAACCAGACCGTCGTCATCACCTTCATGCTGCTCTTCCTGGAGAACTTCCTGATCTCCACGCTGTACTTCCAGTTCGTCCCGTCGAAGGGGATGTAGATGGCTGTCCCCAGCAGGACGGGGAAGGCCGTCTCCCGAGTGGTGAACGCCCCCCTCTCGCGCCTGGACGACTTCGGGCACCAGCTGGCGTTCTACGCGCGCGCCTTCGCCTGGACCTTCCGGGTGCTGCGCCGCTACCGCACCGAGGTGCTGCGGCTGCTGGCCGAGGTCAGCCTCGGCACCGGCGGCCTGGCGGTGATCGGCGGCTCGGTGGTGATCGTCGGGTTCATGACGTTCTTCACCGG
This sequence comes from Actinomadura rubrisoli, assembly GCF_004349215.1. Classification (GTDB taxonomy): domain Bacteria; phylum Actinomycetota; class Actinomycetes; order Streptosporangiales; family Streptosporangiaceae; genus Spirillospora; species Spirillospora rubrisoli. Next base: position 1,355 of record NZ_SMKU01000019.1, read on the forward strand.
CAGCCAGGTCGGCCTCCAGGGCTACAACTCCCTGAACCAGATCGGCACCGCCGCCCTCACCGGGTTCGTCGCCTCCTACTTCAACACGCGCGAGATCGCGCCGCTGGTGTCGGCACTGGCGCTGTCGGCCACGGTCGGCTGCGGGTTCACCGCCCAGCTCGGCGCGATGCGGATCTCCGACGAGATCGACGCGCTGGAGGTCATGGCGGTTCCCTCGATGCCGTTCCTCGTCACGACCCGGATGCTGGCCGGGATGATCGCGGTCGTCCCGCTCTACATCGTCGGCCTGCTCGCCTCCTACGGCGCGACCCGGCTGGTCGTGACGGTGTTCTACGGCCAGTCGACCGGCACCTACGACCACTACTTCCATCTGTTCCTGCCACCGAACGACATCCTGTGGTCGTTCGGCAAGGTGATCGTCTTCGCGGTGCTGGTGATGCTGATCCACTGCTACTACGGCTACCACGCGAGCGGAGGCCCGGCCGGCGTCGGCGTCGCGGTGGGGCGGGCGGTGCGCACGAGCATCGTCGTCATCAACGTGACGGACCTGATGATGGGCATGGCGATCTGGGGTGCCAGCACGAGCGTCCGGATCGCGGGGTAGCGGCCATGAGCACCCGTCTGCGGTATCGGATGCTGGGCCTGTCGATGATGCTGGTCATCGCGCTGCTGCTGGCCCTGACGGTCGCGCTGTTCAACAAGGCGCTGACGCCGGTGATCAAGGTGAAGGTCGCCACGGAGCGCGCCGGGCTGCAGCTGCTGCCGCGCTCGGACGTCAAGGTGCGCGGCCTGATCGTCGGCGAGGTCCGCAGCACGACGGCGACCGGGAGCGGCGCGACGCTGAACCTGGCGCTGGACCCGGGCAAGGCCGAGCTGATCCCGAACAACGTGCAGGCGCGGCTGCTGCCGAAGACGCTGTTCGGCGAGAAGTACGTGGACCTGCAGATCCCGAGGCAGCCGGGCCCGCTCGGGCTGCGCCGGGGCCAGGTGATCCAGCAGGACCGCTCGCAGGCCGCCGTCGAGATCGGCAAGGTGCTGGACGACCTGCTGCCGCTGCTGCGGGCGGTGAAGCCGGCCGAGCTGAACACGACGCTGAACGCGCTGGCCACGGCGCTGCAGGGCCGCGGCGACCAGCTCGGGCGCAACCTGGAGCAGGCCGACGCGCTGCTGAAGAAGATCAACCCGCAGCTCGGCACGCTGGTGCACGACCTGAACGCGCTGTCGGACGTGTCCGACATCTACAGCACCGCGGCGCCCGATCTGCTGCTGACGCTCCGCAATCTCAACGTGACCAGTAAGACGATCACCGACAAGCGGGCGACGATCGAGCGGCTCATCCCGGCGGTGACCGGCCTCGCGACGGACGGCGACACGTTCATGCGGCAGAACGGGCCGAAGATCATCGGTTTCAACATCGCCAACCGGGACGGGCTGGAGCTGATCGCCCGGTACTCGCCGTCGCTGCCCTGCGTGTTCGCCGGGTTGATGAGGCTGAAGCCCGAGGCGGAGAAGGTGGCCGGCGCGAACGGGTCCAAGACCTTCAACCTGACGATCGAGATCGTCAAGCCGCGGCCGGCGTACAAGTACCCGCTCGACCTGCCCGAGGCCAAGGACCAGCGGAACCCGCGCTGCTACGGCCTGCCGAACCCGAAGGTGCCCTTCCCCGACTACCTGGCGCTGGACGGCACGCAGGACGACCTGTGGTGGAAGAACCCGGACGACCCGAACGGCGGCGGCGGCAACCGCGGCCGGGCGCTGTCCAACGTGTTCGTCGACCCGGGCTCCATGAGCGAGAAGGAAAAGATCAAGAATGTCGTGGGCCCGATGACGCGGACCCCGGCGGGCCAGGTCTCCGACGTGGCGCAACTGCTGTTCTCGCCGGTTTTGCAGGGATCGGTGGTGACGGTCAAGTGAGAACAACGAGTGCGGCGATCAAGCTGGGGATCTTCGTGGTCCTCACCTCGCTGGTCACCGGCGTGCTGGCGATGACGATCTCCAACGTGCGGTTCGGCGAGACGCGCGAGTACAAGGCGGTCTTCACCGACGTGGCCGGGCTGCTGGACAAGGACGACGTGCGCGTCGCCGGCGTCCGGGTCGGCCAGGTCGAGAAGATCAAGCTGCACAGGGGCGACCAGGCGGAGGTGACGTTCAGCGTCCGCAAGGGCGGGGCGTTCGAGGCCGGGCTGCCCGCGTCGACGCAGGCGCAGGTCCGGTACCGGAACCTGATGGGGCAGCGCTATCTGGCGCTGACCGACGGCGCGGGCCAGGCCAACGCCTACCTGCGGCCCGGCGGCACCATCCCGGTGGGGCAGACCCAGCCCGCGCTGGACCTGACGACCCTGTTCAACGGGTTCCGGCCGCTGTTCCGGGCGCTGGAGCCGGACGATGTGAACAAGCTGGCGTTCCAGATCGTCCAGACGCTCCAGGGCGAGGGCGGCACCGTCAACAGCCTGCTCGCGCACGTGGCGTCGCTGACCAGCACGCTCGCCGACCGGGACAAGGTCATCGGCCAGGTGATCGACAACCTCAACACCGTCCTCGGCACGGTCGACGACCGGCACGCCGAGGTCAACCGGCTGATCACCGACCTGCGCGGCTTCGTCGGCGGGGTGGCCGACGACCGGCAGGCGATCTTCGACTCGGTCGCGGCGCTCAACGAGCTGACCGGGACGACGCAGAGCCTGCTCAAGGACGCGCGTCCCGGGATCAAGAACGACATCGCGGGGCTCAGGCAGCTGACGGGCACGCTGAACGCCAACAGCGGCGCGCTGGAGGGCGGCCTGCGGCGCACCCCTGAGCGCCTGGAGAAGCTCGTGAGCATCTCCTCCTACGGCTCCTGGTTCAACATGTACATCTGCGGCCTCGACGCGAAGGTGCGGTTGCCGGGCGGACCGGTCTACCAGACGCCGGCGATCGTGAACGAGAACGCGAGGTGCAAGTAGATGAGGGTCCCGTTCCGGGAGCGCAACCCGGTCCCCATCGCCCTCTCCGCCTTCGCGGTCATCATCGTGCTGCTGGTGCTGGCGATGAACCTGGACAACATCCCGTTCGTGGCGGGCGGCAAGACCCACACCGCCGCGTTCAAGGAGGCGGCCGGGCTGAAGGCCGGCGAGGAGGTCCGCATCGCCGGCGTCAAGGTCGGCAAGGTCACCGGCCTGGAACTCGACGGCGACCACGTCAAGGTCACCTTCCGGGTGGACGACGGCGTGCGGCTCGGCGACCGCACCGAGGCCGACATTAAGATCAAGACGGTGCTCGGCGCGCACTTCCTGTCGCTCACCCCGCGCGGGACGGGACGGCTCGGCCGCGCCATCCCGATCGAGCGGACCCACACCCCGTTCGAGGTCGTCCCGGCGATCAGCGAGCTGAGCAAGCGCGTCAGCAAGATCGACTACAGGGAGGTCGCGAAGTCCTTCGACGTGCTGTCGGAGACGTTCAAGAACTCCCCGGACGAGGTCCGGGCGTCGCTGCGGGGCCTGCGCCGGCTGTCCAACACCGTCGCCTCCCGCGACGACCAGCTGCACGAGCTGGCCGGCAAGGCCAAGGACGTCTCGCAGCTGCTGGCCGACCGCAACCAGGACTTCGCCAAGCTCATCGACGACGGCGACAAGGTGCTGCGGGCGGTGCAGGCCAGGCGCGCCGTCATCCACCAGCTGCTCATCAACACCGTGACGCTCTCCCAGCAGGTGAACGCGCTGATCAGGGAGAACGAGGCGCAGCTGCGGCCGATGCTGGACAACCTGGCCAAGACCAACCGGATCCTGCTGAGGAACCAGGACAACCTGGACCGGATCCTGCGGCTGTTCGCGCCGTTCGCCCGCCAGTTCGCCGACGTCACCGGCACCGGCCGCTGGTTCGACTCCTATATCCAGAACCTCCTCCCGATCCCGGCCTCCATCCAGAACCCGCCGAAGAGCACCGGCGGCAGCGGCACCGGCGTCCCGGCCCCGGAGGGCGGCCAGAACGGCGGCGGCCAAGACGGCGGCCGGCAGGGCGGCCAGTCCGGTAATCAGCGCAACAACCCGTTGCCGTTCCTCCCGTGAGCAGCAGGCAGGTCACCCGTGCGTAACTCCGCAACCATCCTTCGCCTCGGCGGCGCGATCCTCGCCGTCGCAGTGCTGGCGGCCGCGCTCGTGCTGCTGTTGCAGGAGCCCCGGCAACGCCACATGACGGCCTACTTCACCAAGACGGTCGGCCTCTACAAGGGCGCCGAAGTGCGCATCCTGGGCATCAAGGTCGGCCAGGTCACGAAGGTGAGCCCGGTAGGGGACTCGGTCAGGGTCGAGCTGAGGTACGAGGCCAAGTACAAGGTGCCCGCCGACGCGCAGGCCGTCATCGTCAACCAGACGCTGGTCGCCGACCGCTACGTCCAGCTCACGCCCGTCTACAAGGGCGGCGCGGTGCTGGCGGACGGCGCGACCCTCACCACCAGCCGCACCGCGGTCCCGGTCGAGGTCGACGAGATCGGCGGCAGCCTGAACGACCTGTCCAAGGCCCTCGGGCCGCAGGGCGCCAACGCCCCCGGAGCGGACGGCACCGGCTCGCTGTCGCGGCTGCTCAAGGTCGGCGCCGACAACCTGGAGGGCCAGGGCACCAGCATCCGGCAGACGATCGGCGACACGTCCAAGATGCTCAGCACGCTCAGCGCCGATCGCGGGGACGTGGCGAAGACGATCCGGAACCTGCGGATCATCACCGACTCGATGAAGGCCAACGATCAGCAGATCAAGTCGTTCACCGGGCACCTCAACGGGGTGTCGGGGCAGCTCGCGGGGGAGAAGGAGGAGCTGAGCGCGGCCCTCAACACGCTCGCGCCGACGCTGCGGAACGTGCAGCGGTTCATCAAGGACAACCGCGGCGAGCTCGCCGCGAACGTCCGGCAGCTCGCGCAGATCACCGGCGTGCTGGTCAAGGAGAAGGACTCGCTCGCCGAGATCCTCACGGCCGGCCCCCTGGCGATCAACAACCTGGCCCGCGCGTACGACCCGATCAGCGGCACCATCCACAACCGGGCCGACCTGCGCCAGTTCCACGACCTGGCCGACTGGGTGTGCTCGCTGGCGTACTCGGTCGGCACGCCCGCCAAGCAGTGCCTGGACTTCGTCCGGCCCTACAACGGCATCGGCAAGGCGCTGACGGGCCTCAGCCTCGACCTGTCGTGGATCACGGCGCTCACCACGCATTACGACCCCGTCCCGATCCCGCCGGACGCCTACGGGCCCGGCGGCCGGAGCGGCGGAAAGGGCGCCAAGACCACCAAGACGAACAAGCCCGGGGACCTCACCGCGCTGCTGCCTGGAGGTGGCCGATGAGCACGAAACCGAGCCCGCGGCGCCGGGCACCTCGCCGGGCACCCCGCCGGACGTTTCGCCGGGCGCGGCTGCTCGGCGCGGCGGTGCTGGCGGGCGCGACGGCGCTGTCGGGCTGCTCGTTCACCGGCGTGGACTCGATCCCGCTGCCCGGCGGCCCCGACCTCGGCTCGAACCCCCTGACCGTCAAGATCGAGTTCGCGAACGTGCTGGACCTCGTCCCGCAGTCGGTCGTGAAGGTCAACGACGTCTCGGTGGGCAAGGTCGAGAAGATCGACCTCGCCGGGACGCCGGCCGCCGCGGGCGCGGGCGGCGCCAAGGCGGGCGGCTGGCACGCCGTCGTCACCGTCAAGGTGCGCCGGGACGTCCGGCTGCCCGACAACGCCACCGCGACGATCGGGCAGACCAGCCTGCTCGGCGAGAAGTTCGTCGCGCTGTCGCCGCCGGCGAACGAGCCCGCCGGTGGCGAGCTGGGCTCCGGCGATCTGATCCCGCTGTCGCGCACCTCCCGCAGCACCGAGATCGAGGAGGTGCTGTCGGCGATGTCGCTGCTGCTGAACGGCGGCGGCATCGAGCAGGTCGCCACGATCAGCCACGAGCTGCAGGCCGCGATGGGCGGCCGGGAGGCCACGATCCGGTCGGTGCTGCACCAGGTGGACGCCTTCACCGGCACCCTGGACCGCAACCGCGCCGCGATCACCCGCGCGCTCGACAGCATCGACCGGCTCACCGGCAAGCTGTCGGCCGAGCGCAAGACGATCGCCGACACGATCGACAAGACGGGCCCGGCGATCGGCGTCCTGAACCGCAACCGCGCCGACCTCACCAAGATGCTGGTCGCGCTGAACCGGCTGAGCCGCACCACGACCGGCGTGATCAAGCAGTCGCACGCCGACCTGGTGGCCAACCTGAAGGACCTCGACACGATCCTGCGCAACCTCAACAAGGCGGGCTCGGATCTGCCGAAGTCGCTGGAGTCGCTGGTCACCTTCCCGTTCCCGGCGACGTTCGGCAACGTCATCGAGGGCGACTATGGCAACGTGCGGCTGACCATCGACCTGGACTTCAACTCCATCGCGCAGAACCTGCTCGGCGGCACCGACCTCGAAGGGCTGCTGGGCAGCGGCGAGCAGATGCGCAACATGCTGCAGGTGCCGAACGTGACGCTGCCGCAGACGCCGCTGGGCGTGCTGCCGCAGGCTCCGGGCGGCGTCCCGGGCACGGGCACCGGCGGCGGCCTGCCCGGCCTGCCCGGCCTGCCCGGCCTGCCCGGCCTTCCGGGGCAGCCCGGCGGCGCCACGCCCGCGCCGACGACCGGCAAGCCCGGCGCCAAGAAGCCCGGCACGAACAAGCAGGGCCGGACGGGCGCCATGGCCCCCCGGTCCGGCGATCTCCAGACCCTGATGACGGGGGGCCTCTCGTGATCCTCAAGCGCGGCGTCAAGCTGCAGCTGATCGCCTTCGCGCTCATCACGATCATCGGCGTGACGGTCGTCTCGGTGAACTACATCGGGATCGGGCGCGGCGTCCTCGGCAAGGAGTACACCGCCTACGTCGACCTGACCGACTCCGGCGGCGTGTTCACCAACGCCGAGGTCACCTACCGCGGCGTGCCCGTCGGCCGGGTCGGCCCGATCGAGCTGACCAAGGACGGCATCCGGGTCAAGCTGCTGCTCGACCGGGGCAAGCGGATCCCGCGCGACGGCACGTCCGCCATCGTGGCCAACCGGTCCGCGGTCGGCGAGCAGTACATCGACCTGCAACCCAGCAGGAAGTCCGGCCCCTACCTCGACCAGGGCCGTCCGTACACGATCCCGCGGACCCGGACGAAGCTGCCGGTGTCCACCGCCGAGCTGCTGCGCAACGTCGACTCGCTGGTCGGGTCGGTGGACACCAAGGATCTCGGCACGATCGTGGACGAGCTGGACAAGGCGTTCTCCGGCTCCGCGTCGGACCTCCAGTCGATCCTGGACGACACCGACCGGCTGCTGAAGACGGCCGACCAGGCGTACCCGGACACCAAGCGCCTGCTGGACAACAGCGTGACCGTCCTGGACACGCAGCGGTCCCAGGGCGCCAACATCCGCGGCTTCGCCGGCAATCTGAACGCGCTCACCACCTCGATCCGCAAGGACGACCCGGCGTTGCGCCAGACCATCGACAACACCCCGGGCACCGCGGACGAGGCGCACAAGGCCATCAACCAGCTCGCGCCCACGCTGCCCGTCCTGCTGGCCAACCTGACCACCACCGGGCAGATCATCACGTCGCGGCAGGCCGGGCTGCGCTCGCTGTTCATCCTTTACCCGGTGACGGTCGCAGGCGCGTTCACCGTCACGCCTGGAGACGGAACCCAGCACCTGGGTCTCGCGCTCAACATCGACTCGCCGCCCCCGTGCACCAAGGGCTACGAGAAGGTGAAGCCCCGCTGGCCCCAGGACACGTCCAAGAAGGACCCCCCGCTGAACGTCGGCTGCAAGGACGCCCACAACTCGCCCAGCGCGGTGCGCGGCGCCCGCAACTTCCCGCGCGACGCCCTTACGCCGACGCCCCGGCTTCCCGCGGGCGCGACCGACGGCGCCGGGTTCCCGGCAGGCGGCGCGTACGGGACGAAGGGCAAGAAGCCGGAGGCGAAGGGCCCGGACAAGGGCGCCGAGCAGGGCAAGGCGGCGGCCGCGTCCGCTCCGACAGGGCAGCTTGCGGATGGTCAGCTCTACCTTTCGTATCCGGCCAATTCAGTCGAATTCGCTGGATACGATCCTTCGACAGGTGCGGTCTACGGGCCCGACGGCAAGCGATACGTCATGCCCCGCAGCGCCGGTACGCGTCAGTTGGGAGAGGAAGCGTCGTGGAAGTGGCTCCTGCTCGGACCGCTGAGCCAGTGAGGCCGAACCGGTGAGGCGCCGCAACTGGACGTCGGTGACCACCCTCGTCCTGAGCGTCGTTGTGGTGGTCCTGGTGGCCGCCACCGGATGGCTCGGCGTGCTCACCGTCAACAAGAAGGACGACGCCGACCGGCGGGCCAAGGCCGCCCAGTCGGCGCGCCAGATGGGCGTCAACCTGATGACGCTCGACAACGCGACCGCCCAGCGCGACCTCGATCGCATCGTGGCGGGCACCACCGGCAACCTGAAGAACAAGCTGGGCACCCAGTCGAAGGTGCTCCTGGACCAGCTGGCCAAGACCGGGGCCAAGTCCACCGTCAGCGACGTGGAGGCCGCCGTGGTCTCCATCGACGGCGACTCCGCCGAGGTGATGGTCTCCCTGAACGGGACGGTCACCAACGCCAAGGTGAAGGACGGCGCCCCGCGCGCGTACAGGTACGTGATGGACCTCACACGAGTGCAAGACCGGTGGCTCGTGTCCGATATGGAGATGGTCCCGTGACAATGCTCGGACGGGGCAAGCGCTCCGCCAAGGAGAAAGAGAAGCCCCAGGACGGCGACAAGGCACGCAAGGCCGCCGAGCAGGCCAGTAAGGCGGAGGAGGCGGCCGAGGCCGCCCGGCTTGCGGAGGAGGCCGCCGCGAAGGCCAAGGAGGCCGCGCGGCTGGCCCAGATCGCCGCCGATGCCGCCGCAGCCGAGGTGGAGGCCCCCGCCGTCGAGGACGTCGAGGACGCCTCCGAGGCCGAGGACGCCGCGGATCCCGAGCCCGCGGCCGTCAAGACGGCCCAGAAGCCTCGTCGCCGGAAGAAGGTGCCCGAAGCCGGGTCTGGGGACGAAGACGGCGCAGAGAGCGTCTCAGGCGCTTCGGAGGCCGCCTCCACCCTCGTGGCGGCCCCCGAGCCCGACGCGGACGGCGGCGAGCCGTCCACGGTCAGGTCGGACGCCGGCGCGGCCAGGGTCCACCGCACGAAGACCGACGAGGCCGACAAGACCGACGAAGCCGACCTGGATAAGGACGACTCCGACGACTCCGAGATCGACGAGGACGAAGACGGCGAGGGCGAGGACGAGGACGGCGAGGACGAGGACGGCGAGGACGAGGACGGCGACGGGCGCGACGAGGGCGTCTACGCGTCCGGGCGTTCCTCGGCCTCGGGCCGGAGCCTGACGATCGTCGCGGTCCTGGCGGTGCTCGCGGTCGCGCTCGGCGCCGGCGCCACGGTGCTCGCCCTCAAGGTCCGCGAGCAGACCGCGACCGCGCGGGTGGCGGACGAGAACGGGCAGGCCGCGGCTGCCGCCGCCCGCGCGGCCAGGCTGCTGTCGACCTACGACTACCAGTCGCTCGACGTCGACCTGAAGGCCGCATCCGCCATGACGACGGGCAAGCTCAAGGCCGAGTACGACAAGCTCGCCGCGACGCTCAAGACCCTCGCCCCGCAGCAGCGGGCCGTCTCCAACACGACGGTGGTGAAGACCGGGATCGTGAGCGCCTCGCCGGACAAGGTCGTGGCCCTGGTGTACGCCAACCGGTCGTCGACCACGAGCGCCGACAAGGAGAGGCGCCTGCCGGAGCCCCTGCGGATCAAGGTGACCATGGTCAGGACCGGCGGGAAGTGGCTGGCCTCCGAGCTGACGGTGATCACCTAGAACCGCTGGTAGACCGCCGTTTCGATCGAGCGATCACCCCTCTCGGGGGTGGTCGCTCGACCCGTTCGCGGGGCTTACCGTCCGGTAGGTGACGGGATCCTAAACTATGGCCTTCCTCACTGCAGGTCAGAGCCCGAAAAGTCCAAGTCCGCTCTTGACTACAAGGCCCTGAGGGGCGATGCTCCAAGGCAACTGTGAGGCATACTGCGGCGGTAGAGTTGCGAGCGGTGTGGTGGTCGGCTACACTGCCCCTTTGCGCTGCCCTCTGACTATCCACGTGTGAGAGCTCCCCTGCCGGGGCCGATTTCTGGACCCTGCGAGCAGGTCTTGGACGTGGATCGTCTGGCGTGCGTGTCGTCAGTTACGCCGCGAGCCCTCGGAAGGACCACTCTTGGCAGCCTCGCGCAACGCCTCGAATACCGCAACCGGTCCGAACCGCGTCTCCTTCGCGCGCATCAAGGAGCCGCTCGAAGTCCCGGACCTCCTTGCTCTGCAGACCAACTCCTTTGACTGGCTGCTGGGCAACGAGAGGTGGAAGGCCCGGGTCGAGGCGGCCCAGAAGGCCGGAAGTAAGAGCGTCCCGACCCAGTCGGGACTGGAGGAGATCTTCGAAGAGATCAGCCCGATCGAGGACTTCTCCGGAACCATGTCCCTGTCGTTCCGGGACCACCGGTTCGAGCCGCCCAAGTACTCCGTCGAGGAGTGCAAGGACAAGGACATGACCTACTCCGCCCCCATGTTCGTCACGGCGGAGTTCATCAACAACACCACCGGTGAGATCAAGAGCCAGACGGTGTTCATGGGCGACTTCCCGCTCATGACCCCGAAGGGCACCTTCATCATCAACGGCACGGAGCGAGTCGTCGTCTCGCAGCTGGTCCGTTCGCCCGGCGTCTACTTCGACCGCGCCCTCGACAAGGCGTCCGACAAGGACATCTACGGCTGCCGGGTCATCCCGAGCCGCGGCGCCTGGCTAGAGTTCGAGATCGACAAGCGCGACAACGTCGGCGTGCGCATCGACCGCAAGCGCAAGCAGCCCGTCACGGTGCTGCTCAAGGCGCTCGGCTGGGACGAGGCGCGCATCCGCGAGCGCTTCGGCACCTACGAGTCGATCAACATCACCCTGGAGAAGGACCACACCTCCGGCCAGGACGACGCGCTGCTGGACATCTACCGGAAGCTGCGGCCGGGCGAGCCGCCGACCCGCGAGTCGGCGCAGACCCTGCTGGAGAACCTGTACTTCAACCCCAAGCGGTACGACGTGGCCAAGGTCGGCCGCTACAAGATCAACAAAAAGCTCGGCCTCGACCTGGACATGAACCAGGGCACCCTCACCGAGGACGACGTCGTCTCCACGATCGAGTACCTCGTCCGGCTGCACGCCGGCGAGGAGGAGGCCACCCTCGGGGCCGTCCCCGTGCCGATCGAGGTCGACGACATCGACCACTTCGGCAACCGGCGCCTGCGCACCGTGGGCGAGCTCATCCAGAACCAGGTCCGGCTGGGCCTGGCCCGGATGGAGCGGGTCGTCCGCGAGCGGATGACCACCCAGGACGTCGAGGCGATCACGCCGCAGACCCTGATCAACATCCGGCCGGTCGTCGCCTCCATCAAGGAGTTCTTCGGCACCAGCCAGCTGTCGCAGTTCATGGACCAGACCAACCCCCTGGCCGGCCTGACGCACAAGCGTCGCCTGTCCGCGCTGGGCCCGGGCGGTCTGTCCCGTGAGCGGGCCGGCATGGAGGTCCGCGACGTCCACCCGTCGCACTACGGCCGCATGTGCCCGATCGAGACGCCGGAAGGCCCGAACATCGGCCTGATCGGCTCGCTCGCCGCGTTCGGCCGCGTCAACCCGTTCGGGTTCGTCGAGACCCCGTACCGCAAGGTCACCGACGGCGTCGTCACCGACCAGATCGACTACCTGACCGCCGACGAGGAGGACCGCTACGTCATCGCGCAGGCCAACTCCCTGCTCAACGACGACGGCACCTTCCGCGACGACAAGGTCCTGATCCGCAAGAAGGGCGGCGAGGTCGAGCTGATCCCGCCGAACGACGTCCAGTACATGGACGTGTCGGCGCGGCAGATGACCTCGGTCGCGACCGCGATGATCCCGTTCCTGGAGCACGACGACGCCAACCGCGCGCTGATGGGCTCCAACATGCAGCGGCAGTCGGTGCCGCTGCTGCGGAGCGAGGCACCGCTGGTCGGCACCGGCATGGAGTACCGCGCCGCGACCGACGCCGGCGACGTCATCACGGCCGAGAAGGCCGGCGTCGTCGAGGAGGTCTCCGCCGACTACGTCACCGTCATGAACGACGACGGCACCCGCACCACCTACCGGGTCGCCAAGTTCAAGCGGTCCAACCAGGGCACCTGCTTCAACCAGAAGCCCATCGTGGCCGAGGGCCAGCGGGTCGAGCTGGGCCAGGTCATCGCCGACGGTCCCTGCACCGACGACGGTGAGATGGCGCTCGGCAAGAACCTGCTCGTGGCGTTCATGCCGTGGGAGGGCCACAACTACGAGGACGCGATCATCCTCAGCCAGCGCCTGGTGCAGGACGACGTCCTCTCCTCGATCCACATCGAGGAGCACGAGGTCGACGCCCGCGACACCAAGCTGGGCCCCGAGGAGATCACCCGGGACATCCCGAACGTCTCCGAGGAGGTCCTGGCCGACCTCGACGAGCGCGGCATCATCCGCATCGGCGCCGACGTCGTCCCCGGCGACATCCTGGTCGGCAAGGTCACGCCCAAGGGCGAGACGGAGCTGACCCCCGAGGAGCGGCTGCTGCGCGCGATCTTCGGTGAGAAGGCCCGCGAGGTCCGCGACACCTCCCTGAAGGTGCCGCACGGCGAGCAGGGCAAGGTCATCGGCGTCCGCGTGTTCTCGCGGGACGAGGGCGACGAGCTCCCGCCCGGCGTGAACGAGCTGGTCCGGGTGTACGTCGCCCAGAAGCGCAAGATCACCGACGGTGACAAGCTCGCGGGCCGGCACGGCAACAAGGGCGTCATCTCCAAGGTGCTGCCGGTCGAGGACATGCCGTTCCTCGAAGACGGCACCGCGGTCGACATCGTCCTGAACCCGCTGGGCGTCCCCGGGCGCATGAACGTGGGACAGGTCCTGGAGACCCACCTCGGGTGGGTCGCCAGCCGCGGCTGGAAGGTCGAGGGCGACGACGCCGACTGGAAGAGGGCCCTCAAGGCCATCGGCGCCGACGAGGCGTCCGCGTGGACCAAGACGGCCACCCCGGTGTTCGACGGCGCCCGCGAGGACGACGTCACCGGCCTGATCGCCAGCACGCTGCCCAACCGCGACGGCAACCGCATGGTGGAGCCGGGCGGGAAGGCGCGGCTGTTCGACGGCCGCACCGGCGAGCCGTACAAGGACCCGATCTCGGTCGGATTCATCTACATCCTGAAGCTGCTCCACCTGGTCGACGACAAGATCCACGCACGGTCGACCGGCCCGTACTCCATGATCACCCAGCAGCCGCTCGGCGGTAAGGCCCAGTTCGGCGGCCAGCGCTTCGGTGAGATGGAGGTGTGGGCGCTGGAGGCGTACGGCGCCGCCTACGCCCTCCAGGAGCTGCTGACCATCAAGTCCGACGACGTCCTCGGCCGTGTCAAGGTCTACGAGGCCATCGTCAAGGGCGAGAACATCCCCGAGCCCGGCATTCCCGAGTCCTTCAAGGTGCTCATCAAGGAGATGCAGTCGCTGTGCCTCAACGTCGAGGTGCTGTCCAGCGACGGCATGTCCATCGAGATGCGCGACACCGACGAGGACGTCTTCCGCGCGGCGGAGGAGCTCGGCATCGACCTGTCCCGGCGTGAGCCGAGCAGTGTCGAAGAGGTCTGATCAACTCAAGGGGAAAACAGTTGCTTGACGTCAACTTCTTCGACGAGCTACGCATCGGCCTGGCGACCGCTGACGACATCCGCCAGTGGTCCCATGGCGAGGTCAAGAAGCCGGAGACGATCAACTACCGGACCCTCAAGCCGGAGAAGGACGGGCTCTTCTGCGAGAAGATCTTCGGTCCGACTCGGGACTGGGAGTGCTACTGCGGTAAGTACAAGCGCGTCCGGTTCAAGGGCATCATCTGCGAGCGCTGCGGCGTCGAGGTGACCCGTGCCAAGGTGCGCCGTGAGCGGATGGGCCACATCGAGCTGGCCGCGCCCGTCACGCACATCTGGTACTTCAAGGGCGTCCCCTCGCGCCTCGGCTACCTGCTGGATCTGGCCCCGAAGGATCTCGAAAAGATCATCTACTTCGCGGCCTACATGATCACCAGCGTGGACCTGGAGCGGCGCGACCGCGACCTGCCCACGCTGGAGGCCCACATCTCCGTGGAGCGCCAGCAGATCGAGCAGGCCCGCGACGCCCAGGTCGAGGCCCGCCAGCAGAAGCTGGAGGGCGACCTGGGGGCGCTGGAGGAGGCCGGCGCGAAGGCCGACCAGAAGCGCAAGGTGCGCGACGGCGCCGAGCGGGAGATGAAGCAGCTGCGCGACCGCGCGCAGCGCGAGATCGACCGCCTCGACGAGGTCTGGAGCCGCTTCAAGAACCTCAAGGTCCAGGACCTTGAGGGCGACGAGCTGCTCTACCGCGAGATGCGCGACCGGTTCGGCAAGTACTTCGAGGGCGGCATGGGCGCCGCGGCCATCCAGGCGCGGCTCCAGAACTTCGACCTCGACGCCGAGGCCGAGAAGCTCCGCGACATCATCCGCACCGGCAAGGGCCAGAAGAAGGCCCGCGCCCTCAAGCGGCTGAAGGTCGTCTCGGCGTTCCTCAACACCCGCAACAGCCCGCTCGGCATGGTGCTGGACTGCATCCCGGTGATCCCGCCGGACCTGCGTCCGATGGTGCAGCTGGACGGCGGGCGGTTCGCCACGTCCGACCTGAACGACCTGTACCGCCGCGTCATCAACCGGAACAACCGGCTCAAGCGCCTGCTCGACCTGGGCGCGCCCGAGATCATCGTCAACAACGAGAAGCGGATGCTGCAGGAGGCCGTCGACGCGCTGTTCGACAACGGCCGCCGCGGCCGCCCGGTCACCGGGCCGGGCAACCGCCCGCTGAAGTCGCTGTCGGACATGCTCAAGGGCAAGCAGGGCCGGTTCCGGCAGAACCTGCTGGGCAAGCGCGTCGACTACTCCGGCCGTTCGGTCATCGTCGTCGGCCCGCAGCTGAAGCTGCACCAGTGCGGCCTGCCCAAGCAGATGGCGCTGGAGCTGTTCAAGCCGTTCGTCATGAAGCGGCTGGTCGACCTCAACCACGCGCAGAACATCAAGTCCGCCAAGCGGATGGTCGAGCGGGCCCGCCCGGTCGTGTGGGACGTGCTGGAAGAGGTCATCACCGAGCACCCGGTGCTGCTCAACCGGGCGCCGACGCTGCACCGCCTCGGCATCCAGGCCTTCGAGCCGCAGCTGGTCGAGGGCAAGGCCATCCAGATCCACCCGCTCGTCTGCACCGCGTTCAACGCGGACTTCGACGGCGACCAGATGGCCGTGCACCTGCCGCTGTCCGCCGAGGCCCAGGCCGAGGCGCGGATCCTGATGCTGTCGACCAACAACATCCTGAAGCCGTCGGACGGCAAGCCCGTCACCATGCCCACCCAGGACATGGTGATCGGCCTGTACTGGCTGACGACGCAGAAGGACGGGTCGGTGGGCGAGGGCCGCTCGTTCGGCGGCATCGCCGAGGGCATCATGGCCTACGACCGGGCCGAGCTCGACCTCCAGGCCAAGATCCAGATCCGGCTCAAGGACGTCCCGCCGCCGCGCGGCTGGCAGGCGCCCGAGGGCTACGAGCCCGGCCAGCCGTACCGGCTGGAGACCACGCTCGGCCGCGCGCTGTTCAACGAGACGCTGCCGGACGACTTCCCGTTCGTCAACGACGAGATCGGGAAGAAGCAGCTCTCGGCGATCGTCAACGAGCTGGCGGAGACCTACCCCAAGGTGGCCGTCGCCAACGCTCTGGACGCGCTCAAGAGCACCGGGTTCCACTGGGCCACGCGGTCCGGCGTCACCATCGCCATCGACGACGTCATCACTCCGCCGAACAAGGCGGAGATCCTCGGCGGGTACGAGGCGCGCGCCGACAAGGTGCAGCGGGAGTTCAACCGCGGTCTGATCACCGATGACGAGCGCAAGCAGGAGCTCATCGAGATCTGGAACCACGCGACCGCCGACGTGGCCAAGGACATGGAGCAGGCGTTCCCGAAGGCCAACCCGATCTGGATGATGATCCAGTCGGGCGCCCGGGGCAACCCGCTCCAGCTGCGGCAGATCGCCGGCATGCGCGGCCTGGTGTCCAACCCCAAGGGCGAGACCATCCCGCGTCCGATCAAGTCGTCCTTCCGCGAGGGGCTGTCGGTCGTCGAGTACTTCATCTCGACGCACGGCGCCCGCAAGGGCCTGGCCGACACCGCGCTGCGCACCGCCGACTCGGGTTACCTGACCCGCCGCCTGGTGGACGTCGCGCAGGACGTCATCGTCCGCGAGGAGGACTGCGGCACCGACCGCACGATCCCGTTCGAGGTCGCCGAGCGCGCCGCCGACGGCAGCCTGATCAAGCTGGCCACCAGCGAGACCAGCCTGGTCGGCCGGACGATCGCCGAGGACGTCGTCGTCGACGGCACGGTGATCTTCCCGGCCGACACGGACCTGTCCGACGCGGTGGTGACGCGCCTGGTCGAGGCGGGGGTGGACCGTGTCCGCACCCGCAGCGCCCTGGTCTGCGAGGCCAAGATCGGCGTCTGCGCCTCCTGCTACGGCCGTTCCCTGGCCACCGGCAAGCGGGTGGACGTCGGCGAGGCCGTCGGCATCATCGCCGCGCAGTCCATCGGCGAGCCCGGCACGCAGCTGACGATGCGCACCTTCCACACCGGCGGTGTGGCGGGCGGCGACATCACGCACGGCCTGCCGCGTGTCCAGGAGCTGTTCGAGGCCCGCATCCCCAAGGGCGTGGCCCCGATCAGCGAGGTCGCCGGACGCGTCAAGATCGACGAGACGGAGAAGGCCCGCAAGGTCGTCGTCGTCCCGGACGACGGCTCCGAGGAGATCGCCTACCCGGTGCCGATGCGCTCGCGCCTCCTGGTGAAGGAGGGCGAGCACGTCGACGTCGGCCAGCAGCTCATCGCGGGCGCGATCAACCCGCACGAGGTGCTGCGCATCCTCGGCCCCCGCGCCGTGCAGCTCCACCTGGTCCACGAGGTCCAGGAGGTCTACCGGTCGCAGGGCGTGTCGATCCACGACAAGCACATCGAGATCATCGTGCGGCAGATGCTCAAGCGGGTGAACATCCTGGAGTCGGGTGACACCTCGCTGCTGCCGGGCGACCTCGTGGAGCGTCCGATCTTCGAGGAGACCAACCGGCACGTGGTGGCCGAGGGCGGGGTCCCCGCCGCCGGCCGTCCGGTCCTGATGGGCATCACCAAGGCCTCGCTCGCGACCGAGTCGTGGCTGTCGGCGGCGTCCTTCCAGGAGACGACCCGGGTGCTCACCGAGGCCGCGATGCACGCCAAGAGCGACCCGCTGCTGGGCCTCAAGGAGAACGTCATCATCGGCAAGCTCATCCCGGCCGGTACCGGCATGCCGCAGTACCGCAACGTCCGGGTGGAGCCCACCGAGGAGGCGAAGGCGGCGGTCTACTCCGTCGGCTCCTACGACGACGGCGCCGAGTACGCCTTCGGCCAGGGCTCCGGCGAGGCCGTCCCGCTGGAGGAGTACGACTTCGGTCAGTACAACCGCTAGGCAGTCGATCACGGGGCCGCCCGGCCCCGTGATCCCGTCTGCTCTGGCAGCTCAGAGGCCCCTTCCGAGAACACTTGGGTTCTAGGGGTGGTCGCAACACCGGTTGATCAACTGGCTGGTGTGAGGAGCTTAGCGAGACGCTCGGCTGGGGTTTCCCAGCCGAGCGTTTTGCGTGGTCGGGAGTTGAGTTCGGCGGCGACGGCCTCCAGGTCGCCGCGGGTGTGGACCGATAGGTCGGTGCCCTTGGGGAAGTACTGGCGTAGCAGGCCGTTGGTGTTCTCGTTCGAGCCTCGCTGCCAGGGGCTGGCCGGGTCGCAGAAGTAGACCGGGATGTCGGTGGTGATGGTGAACTCGTGGTGCAGATGCATCTCAGTGCCTTGGTCCCAGGTCAGCGAGCGCTTCAGGTGTTGCGGCAGAGACGCCACGGCGTCGGCCAGGGCGTCGCGGACCAGTTCCGGGGCGCGGCCCATGGGCAGGTGCAGCAGGGTGATATAGCGGGTTGAGCGCTCCACCAGGGTCCCGATGGCCGAGCCGTTGTTCTTGCCGATGATCAGGTCGCCCTCCCAGTGGCCGGGGATCGCGCGATCGGCGACCTCGGCGGGACGCTCACTGATCATCACCATGGGCCGGGCCATCCGAGGTTGGCGTTGCTGGGCCTGGCGACGGGGCCGCCGCATCGCGCGTCCGGTGCGCAGCGCCCTGGCCAGCTCGCGGCGCAGTTCTCCGCGCCCTTGCACGTAGAGGGCTTGGTAGATCGTCTCGTGCGTCACGTGCATCTCCGGGCGGCCGGGGAAGTCTCGGCGGAGCTGCTGGCAGATCTGCTCCGGACTCCATCGTTTGCCCAGATGCCGCTGGATGTAGTCCCTCAGCTCGGGGTTCTGGCCGATCTTGCCCGGCTTCGGCCGAGGCCGGCGGGCGTCGGCGCGGGACTGGGCGGCGTGCGGCCGGTAGGCCCACTGATCGCCGCGCACGTGCGAGCGGTTGCGCCGAATCTCGCGGCTGATCGTGGACGGGCTGCGGCCCAACTCGCCCGCGATGACGCGAAGCGACGCGCCCTCACGCAGCCGGTCGGCGATGTGAATCCGCTCGTCCTGCCGCAGGTAGCGCGTGGGACCGGTCTGCTCGCCCGGCCTGCTGACCGGCGGCTTGGCCTTGTTATGAGCGGTGGCCCGCCGGCCGTTCCGCCACCGCTTGCCCGTCCTGGGGTTGATGCCAACCATCCGGCACGCTTCCCGGCTGCTTACGCCCTGGTCCATGAGCCGGAAGTATTCCTCCCGCTCACGGACCAGGGCCTTGCGCCCCTGCGGCTTACGTTCCGGACGGACCTCGAAGGCCATCGCACTCCCTGGTCAGGGATGTTGCGACAACCCCTCGAATCCGCCACACCGGAAGGGGCCTTTCTGCGTCGTCAGCCCTTTCGGGCGGGGAGGATCCGCTTCACCGCCAGGCCCGCGGAGAACAGGGTGAAGAGGGCCAGCCCGAGCCAGAGCGCCTGGAGGCCGAGCCACGGGGACGTGGCGGCGGCGCCGAAGCCGGCGGCCACGCCGCCAACAGGGGGAGTGTTGTACATGATCTACCATTTCCTTTCTTTGCGCCAGGCGGCCTGCCAGAACGCGCGCGCTTGGACCATCTGGAGGAAGACGTCGAAGATCATTTCGACGACGATGGTGGAGGCGAGCGCCATCTGGACGGCGCCGCGCTGCCGGACGCTCACCACCCGCTCGATCATGAAGATGACGGTGACACCGGCCCACAGGGGGATGAGCTTGATCCCGCCGAGCCAGATCGCCGAGTAGGCGAGCGAGGCCAGGTAGGCGGCGATCACGAGAATGCCGATCAGGGAGAGCAGCTGGCGGCCCCAGTAGGGGCGGGTGATCGGCGTCCAGCCGTAGTCGACGAGGTTCTCCAGCGCGCCGCGCTTCCAGCGGAGCCTTTGCCGGGCGAGGTCGCGCCAGGTCGGCATGACCTCGGTGGTGAGGGTGCACTCCATGGGGCAGAGGATGCGGAAGCCGAGGTGGAGGATGGCGAGGGTCAGCTCGTTGTCCTCGGTCAGCACGCGGACGTCGTAGACGTGCGGCAGGCCGGGGAGGCGGCCTTCGCGGCGGGCGGCGACCACCTCCTGGAGGGTGGTGGCGCGGAAGATCGTCGCGGTGCCGGTGAGAACGAGCGCCTTGCCCTGCAGGCGCCGGACGTCCCGGGCGTAGCGGGCGTACTCGTTGCGCTGGAACATGCCGACCGCGCCGCCCCCCGGCTTGCCGGTGAAGGTGCCGCCGACGGCGGCGTACCGGCCGGTGGCGAGGTAGCCGACGCCGTGCCGGATGAAGCCCGGGTCGAGCGCCGAGTCGGCGTCCATCACCATGATCGCGTCATTCGGGCCGAAGATCGGCAGAAGGCGGTCGAGGACCTGGTTCAGCGCGCCGGCCTTCTTGTGCCGGTTGCCCCGGGTGCCGACGATCTCGACGCCGCAGAGCTGCGCGAACGCGGCGGTGGCGTCGGTGCAGTTGTCCGCGATCACCACGATCTGGTCCGGCCGGCGCTCCTGGCCGCGGAGCGAGGCGATCGTCTCGGTGATCTGCTTGGCCTCGTTGTGCGCCGGGATCAGGACCGTGACCCGCATCGCGTCCGCGCGTGTGGACGGGAGGTCCCGCTTGCCGTCCTTGCTCTTGAGGCGGGGACGGCCGTGCGGGCGCGGTGGCACGACCCGGTGCCGCCCCGCCGGGGGCGGCGCGATCGTCGCGGCGAGCAGGTCGGGCACGGTCGCGATCGGGGAGAGGCCGGACACCGCGCGGTGGCGACCGCCGACCGGTCGCCGGGCGGCGGACGGGCCGCTGCGCGGCACCGTGTGCCCTGGCCGCGGGGACCGCGGTGGGACGACCATGCCGTTTCCGGACGCCGGACGCATGTCAGCGCGCCTCCTCTGAGCGCAGCAGGTGGCCGAAGGCGATGACGTTGTCGACGTAGGAGCCGGCGTCGCGGTCGAAGCGTCCCCCGCAGGTGATGAGGCGGATCGCCGCGTAGCCGGGGTCGCCGTAAACGCGGTTCGTGGGGAAGCGGTCCTTGCCGACGCGCTCGACGGAGTCGATCGCGAAGACGGCGGTGCGGCCGTCGGCGCGCAGCACGCTCGCCCGGTCGCCGGGACCCAGCCGGCCGAGCCGGTAGAACACGGCCGGGCCGTGCACCGTGTCCACATGCCCGATGATCACGGCGGCGCCGCGGCTGCCGGGCGCGGCGCCGAGCCGGTACCAGCCGGCCTCCTGGGCGCGGCTCAGGGGTGGTGTCTCGACGGTCCGGTCCGGGTTCTTGGCCAGCTTCATCAGCGGGGTCCGGACGTCGATGCGCGGCACTTCGAGGCGGACGGGCGCCGAGGGCGGCAGGTCCGGCGTGGTGGTGGGCCCGACCGGACGGGACGCGTCGGGGGACGGCATCGGCGGGGCGGCGGTCGCCGGATGATCCCGCGTCGCCTGGACGGCCGGTAGCACGGCCGCCAGGACCGCGGACATCCCCACGACGACGGCGACCAGGGCGCGCGTGCGCCGGCCACGATGCGTCACGGATCGCACTCCTTCGACCGTTCGGAGGGTGGGCTCGTATCGCACTCGCTACGACGCTCGAACCGTAGCGCCCCAGTTTTAACGTTTGCGGCTTGGGGTGAGGAAAGGGGTAGAGGAATAGTAGGTGACGAGTGGGCATGATGGGCTTGTTAACAACGGATTAGATTTTCAATGATCTTGACAATCCCTGTTAATGGCCGGACTCGGGAACACTGTTCGGCGCGTGCAACTCCACGTTTACGCAGGTCAATTCCAGCAACCCGAGGCCGCTCGGCCGGAGATGCGGGCGTGGTGTGCATGCGTGCGGGTGCCGTGGACCGCAGTAAGGACCGCTGCCTGGAAGCGGCTTCGTGACGACCCGAAAAAATCACCTGGTCAGGTCACGTGCCATTCTGAGTTGGCCCGCTTGGTCCGTCCGAAAGCCGACGTGGAGTGGGTCATGGACCGCTTTCGTATACGGATGGCCGCGCGCGTCGCGGTGAAATTCGTGCGGGGGGCGTCGACGACGGGGACTGCACTCGCGGCGAGCGGTCGGGTACACAAGGTGACGATCTCGGTGGCCGGATCGCGGCACGGCCGGCGCTGGAGGACGGCCTGAAGCACCGGGTGGTGGGGACGGCCGTGAAACGGGGCCCTATATATAAGGACGAAGATGCTCTGATCGCTCGGGAGGGCCCTCCAGCGGGCACGGCGGCGTGATCGCCGCCCGGCCCCCGGCCGCGCGGACCGCTTTACCTGGGCTTATGCCGGGATCCTTGACCTTTGACCGTGTTTTGCGAACCCGTGCCCGGGGACGGGGTCACTGCTGGCTAATCTAAGTGAAGGGGGAGGAATTACATGAAGAGGGTCATTACCGCAGCAATGATCGCCGTGGTCGCCGCAGCCGGTGGGGTGGGCAGTGCCAGCGCCGCCCAGTCGTCCCACGGCGACCGCCAGGACTGCCGCACTTACTCCAGCACCACCGTGTGCGGCAAGCCGAAGCTCACCGAGAAGCAACGCGCGTGCGCGACCTCGATGGTCCAGCAGGGGATGACCCAGCGCCGGGCCGAGGTGGAGTGCCTCACCTTCGACTGACCGGCGTCCAAGCCCGACGGGCCGCCTCGCACCTGGGAGGCGGCCCTCGGCTTCGTCCGGGCCCGCCGGGCTCCCGGGGTCGGCTTTGTGATTCTCGGTGCGGCGGTGCACCGTAGTGGTCGACTCAAGGAGGAGGACTCATGGATCAGGTGCGGCTTGGGACGACGGGGACGAAGGTCTCGCGGATCTGCCTCGGGATGATGAGCTACGGGGACCCCGGCGACCGGGCGTGGTTCCTCGATGAGGACGCGGGGGAGCCGATCGTCCGGCGGGCCGTGGAGGCCGGGGTGACGTTCTTCGACACCGCCGACATGTACTCCACGGGCGTGAGCGAGGAGATCACCGGACGGCTGCTGTCGCGGCTCTTCGAGCGCCGGGACGACTACGTGCTCGCCACGAAGGTGTTCTTCCCCATGGGGCCCGGTGCGAACGACAGCGGCCTCTCACGCAAGCACATCATGGCGTCCATCGACGCCTCGCTGCGCCGGCTCGACACCGACCACGTGGACCTCTACCAGATCCACCGATGGGACTACGAGACGCCCATCGAGGAGACGATGGAGGCCCTGCACGACGTGGTGAAGGCGGGCAAGGCGCGCTACATCGGGGCGTCCAGCATGTTCGCGTGGCAGTTCGCCAAGGCGCAGCACGTCGCGGAGGCCCACGGCTGGACGAAGTTCGTGTCGATGCAGAATCACTACAACCTGGTCTATCGGGAGGAAGAGCGGGAGATGATCCCGCTGTGCCTTGACCAGGGGGTCGGATGCATCCCGTGGAGTCCGCTTGCCCGAGGGCTCCTGGCGGGCAACCGCGAGCGGGGTGGCGAACGCAATACTGTGCGCGCCAACAGCGACGCGTACGCCGACGACCTGTACGAGGAGTCCGACTTCGACGTGGTCGACGCGGTGCGGGAGGTCGCGGAGGAGCGCGGTGTGCCGGCGGCCCAGGTTGCCCTGGCGTGGCTGCTCACCAAGCCCGGCGTGACCGCTCCGATCGTCGGCGCGACGAAACCGCCCCACATCGAGGACGCGATCGCCGCCGCGGAGCTGAAGCTGGACGAGACGGAGGTGGCGCGGCTGGAGGCGCCCTACAGGCCGCACCCGGTCAACGGGCACTCCTGACGTCTCCGGGTACACCGGCGTCCCCGGATCGGAACGGTCCGGGGACGTTCGACGTCTATCGGGGGTGGTGATTTGCGATACCACCGGCTATCGGGGCAGGCTGGGGACGAGAACGCCCACGCTTGGCAAGACCGCCACGTGGGGACATCGGTGACAAGGCTCGGAGGCCGCGTTATGCGCCGCGCGTTTCCGAGCTGCCGGGTGCTGAGGGGCCCCGGGACCACGGCGCTGAAGGAGCCCGACGATGACCGAGAATGACGGCACGCAGGGACCGCAGTGGCCGTTGCCGGAGGAGGAGGGGCAGGACACGCCCCGGGAAGAGCAGCCTCCTGCCCGGCCGCTGGGAGATCGCACTGTGGTGTTCGGAGCTCCCCAACTGGGCGGCACGGCGGGCGCGCAGCCCCCGGCCCCGCAGCCTCCGGCTCCGCAGGACCCTCGGGGGGAGGAGCGGCCCGCGCCGCCTCCGACGATGGCGGATCAACCCGTCCAGCAGCAGTACGGCGAGCAGCCCCCGCCTCCGCCGCAGTACGGCGCTCCGCAGGAGCAGCCCCAGTACCAGCCGCCCGGCGGCCAGACGCCCTACGGCGCGCCCCCCGGGCCCGGCGGCTTCCCGCCGCCGCAGGAGCAGCAGCAGTACGGCCGGCCTGGTGACCAGCAGCAGTACGGCCAGCCCGGCTACGGGCAGCAGCCCGAGCAGCCCGGCTACGGGCAGCCCGAGCAGCAGTACGGCCAGCCGCCCCAGCAGTCGGACTACCCGCAGCAGCCCATGCACGCCGCGCCGCAGGATGCGCAGCAGTACGGCCAGCAGCCGTACGGCGGCTTCCCGCCCCCGGCCGAGCCGCGGGCGCCGGAGGCCGGGGCGCCCGCCGAGCAGGCGCCGTTCCAGCCCGAGCAGCCGCAGGACGTCGCCAACGACCGCACGCTGATCGTCCCGGGGCCGGGTGCCTCCGCGCCCGAGCCCGAGGCGCCGCGTCCCGCGATCGACGACCAGGCGACGCTGCACTGGTCGCCCGGCACCGACATCCCCGTGGCGACCGGGCCCGAGCGCAAGCACGAGGCTCCGGCCGAGCCGTGGCAGGCGCCCGTCCCGCCGTCCACGCCCGAGCCGTGGTCGCCGGAGCCCCCGCAGCCGGCCCAGCCCGGCCGGCCCGGGCAGGGGCAGGCCGACCACGAGCGCACGATGATGGTGCCGCCGCCCGACTCCGGCTTCGGCGCGCCCCCCGCTCCGGCAGAGGAGCGGCCGGCGTTCGGCGGTCCCGCCGAGGGCGGTTCCGAGGACGCGCGGCCGACGCAGGCGTTCGACCCGTCCGCGCAGGGCCGTCCCGCCGAGTCGGCGGGCATGGCCGAGCACACCCGGATGGACATCGGCCAGCAGCAGTGGGGCCAGCAGGCGCCGCAGCAGCAGGGCGGCCAGCCGTTCGGCCAGGCGGAGCAACAGCAGTATGGCCAAGCCGAGCAGCAGCAGTACGGCCAGCAGCCCTACGGCCAGCCGGACCCGTACGGCCAGCAGGGCGGCGGGCAGCAGCAGGGCGGTGGCCAGCCGTTCGGGCAGCAGGAGCAGCAGGCCGGGCAGTTCGGCCAGGCCGAGCAGCAGTACGGCCAGCAGTCCTACGGGCAGCAGCAGGGGTACGGCCAGCAGCAGGGTGGTCAGCAGTTCGGGCAGCCCGAGCAGCAGCAAGGCGGCCAGCAGTTCGGCCAGCCCGGTGACCAGCAGCAGTTCGGCCAGCCCGGGCAGTACGGCCAGCAGGGGCAGCAGGGGCAGTACGGTCAGCAGCCCGCCTACGGGGGCGACGAGGGCAAGGGGAGCAAGAACACGCTCCTGCTCGTCGCCGGCGCGGTCGCCGCCGTGGTGATCATCGTGGTGCTGGTCGTCACCTTCGTGCTCTAGGACGGCAAAGGTTCGCCCACGTCTTCTCAGGATGGGGTGGGCGGGTGACAATGCCGACGGGTGTTCCCGCCGCGAGGCGGGAACACCCGTCGGCCCCCTTCCGTTGACCGCTACGGGAAAATCATCCTCGGGGCCCCGCGGACTTGCGCCGGAGGGGGCCCGCGCGATAGTGCGCTGCTCGCTTTGCACTTTCGCGTGGGGGTCGGTAACCTCTTCACTTGTGCCCGCTGTTATGCGGGCCGCTATGCGTGCGCACCGGCGAGGTTCAGCAGGCCAGGCCCAGCGCCGCATCCACTCCCCGGCTTGATTCGGCCCTTCGGGGGCCGGGCGGTCTGTGTGGTTCCGAACGGCGCGATGCTCCGTACGGTGGCGACACGCCCGACCGCGTGGGTCGGAGAGGTCGGGAAACCGGCAGGTCACAGCCTCGCCTGAGGTGGTGATTGCAGCATTAAGACTTACCGGCTCGGTACGAGGAAGACGGAGACGCGGTGCCCACGATCCAGCAGCTGGTCCGAAAGGGCCGCCAGGACAAGGTGACCAAGAACAAGACGCCCGCGCTGAAGGAGAGCCCCCAGCGCCGGGGGGTCTGCACGCGCGTCTACACGACGACGCCCAAGAAGCCGAACTCCGCGCTTCGCAAGGTCGCCCGTGTCCGGCTGACCAGCGGGATTGAGGTCACGGCCTACATCCCCGGCGTTGGTCACAACCTGCAGGAGCACTCGATCGTGCTCGTGCGCGGCGGCCGTGTGAAGGACCTGCCCGGTGTTCGGTACAAGATCATCCGCGGTTCCCTCGACACGCAGGGCGTCCGCAACCGGAAGCAGGCGCGCAGCAAGTACGGCGCGAAGAAGGAGAAGAGCTGATGCCGCGCAAAGGCCCCGCTGGCAAGCGCCAGCTGATCGCTGACCCGGTGTACAACTCGCCGCTGGTCACTGCGCTCATCAACAAGATTCTCCTGGACGGCAAGCGCTCGATCGCGCAGAGCATCGTGTACGACGCCCTGGAAGGCGCTCGCGAGAAGACCGGCAACGACCCGGTCGTCACGCTGAAGCGCGCGCTCGACAACGTCAAGCCGACCCTGGAGGTCCGCAGCCGCCGCGTCGGTGGCGCGACCTACCAGGTCCCGGTCGAGGTGCGGCCCGCGCGCAGCACCACCCTCGCCCTCCGCTGGCTGGTGGTGTACGCCCGGCAGCGCCGCGAGAAGACCATGACCGAGCGACTCATGAACGAGCTGCTCGATGCCAGCAACGGCCTCGGCGCGTCTGTCAAGAAGCGCGAGGACACGCACAAGATGGCGGAGTCCAACAAGGCCTTCGCCCACTACCGCTGGTAAGCCCGGCGGAACTGCAACGACGAGACGACGCGAGGACACAGTGGCTACCAAAACCGGTGTAGACCTGGCCAAGGTCCGCAACATCGGGATCATGGCCCATATCGACGCGGGCAAGACCACGACGACCGAGCGGATCCTGTACTACACGGGCATCAGCTACAAGATCGGCGAGGTCCACGACGGCGCCGCCACGATGGACTGGATGGAGCAGGAGCAGGAGCGGGGGATCACCATCACCTCCGCCGCCACGACCTGCGAGTGGCCCGTCGACGACATCAAGCACACGATCAACATCATCGACACCCCGGGCCACGTCGACTTCACCGTCGAGGTGGAGCGCAACCTGCGGGTGCTCGACGGTGCTGTCGCCGTGTTCGACGGCGTCGCCGGCGTTGAGCCCCAGTCCGAGACCGTCTGGCGGCAGGCCGACCGCTACGGCGTGCCCCGCATGTGCTTCGTCAACAAGCTCGACCGGGTCGGCGCGGAGTTCCACCGCTGCGTCGACATGATCGAGAGTCGTCTCAACGCGGTTCCGCTCGTGCTGCAGCTGCCCATCGGCGCCGAGGCCGACTTCAAGGGCGTCATCGACCTGGTGACGATGCAGGCGCTCCTCTGGAACGAGGAGGCCAAGCTCGGCGAGATGTACGACACCGTCGACATCCCCGACACCCACGTCGAGTCGGCGCGCGAGTGGCACGACAAGCTGGTCGAGACCCTCGCCGAGAACGACGACGAGATCATGGAGCTGTACCTGGAGGGCAACGAGCCCACGGTCGAGCAGCTCTACGCCGGCATCCGCCGCGCGACGGTCGCCGCCAAGCTCACCCCGGTGACGTGCGGCACGGCCTTCAAGAACAAGGGCGTGCAGCCGCTGCTGGACGCGATCGTCCGCTACCTGCCCTCCCCGCTCGACGTGGACGCCATCGAGGGCCACGCCGTGCGCGACGAGGAGAAGGTCCTCGCCCGCAGGCCGAGCGAGGAGGAGCCGTTCTCGGCTCTGGCGTTCAAGATCATGAGCGACCCGCACCTGGGCAAGCTCACGTTCGTGCGCATCTACTCCGGGGTGCTGGAGTCCGGCGCGAACGTCATGAACTCCGTCAAGGAGCGCAAGGAGCGCATCGGCAAGATCTACCGGATGCACGCCAACAAGCGCACCGAGATCGAGCGCGCGGGCGCGGGCGACATCGTCGCGGTGATGGGGCTCAAGCAGACCACCACCGGCGAGACCCTGTGCGACGAGAAGGACCCCATCGTCCTTGAGTCGATGAACTTCCCGGCGCCGGTCATCCACGTCGCGATCGAGCCGAAGACGAAGGCCGACCAGCAGAAGCTGGGCACCGCGATCCAGCGGCTGGCCGAGGAGGACCCCTCCTTCCAGGTCCGCTCGGACGAGGAGACCGGCCAGACCGTCATCTCCGGCATGGGCGAGCTCCACCTGGAGATCCTCGTCGACCGGATGAAGCGGGAGTTCAAGGTCGACGCCAACGTCGGCCGCCCGCAGGTCGCCTACCGCGAGACGATCTCGCGCAAGGTCGAGAAGGTCGAGTACACCCACAAGAAGCAGACGGGCGGCTCCGGCCAGTTCGGCCGCGTGATCATCGACCTGGAGCCGCTGGGCGGCGGGTCGGACGGTTACGAGTTCGAGAACAAGGTCACCGGCGGCCGGATCCCGCGGGAGTACATCCCGTCGGTCGACGCGGGGTGCCAGGAGGCCGCCGAGTTCGGCGTCCTCGCGGGCTACCCGATGGTCGGCGTCAAGGTCACCCTGCGGGACGGCGCCTACCACGAGGTCGACTCCTCGGAGATGGCGTTCAAGGTCGCCGGCTCCATGGCGTTCAAGGAGGCCGCCCGCAGGGCGACCCCCACGCTGCTGGAGCCGATGATGGGCGTCGAGGTCACCACGCCCGAGGACAACATGGGCGACGTGATCGGCGACCTCAACAGCCGTCGCGGCCAGGTCCAGTCCATGGACGAACGCAACGGCCTGCGCGTCATCAAGGCGCTCGTGCCGCTGTCCGAGATGTTCGGCTACGTGGGTGATCTGCGCAGCAAGACCCAGGGCCGGGCTGTCTTCACCATGCAGTTCGACTCCTACGCCGAGGTTCCGGGGAACGTCGCGCAGGAGATCATCGCCAAGGCGCGGGGCGAGTAGCACCCGGCCTGCCCACAGATCACAGACGTACATCGAAGCGGTCGTCTAGGCGGCCGAGGATCGCAACAAGGAGCAACCAGTGGCGAAGGCCAAGTTCGAGCGGACCAAGCCGCACGTGAACATCGGCACCATTGGGCACATCGACCACGGTAAGACCACGCTTACCGCGGCGATCACCAAGGTGCTGCACGACGCGCACCCGGACATCAACCCGTACACGCCGTTCGAGGACATCGACAAGGCGCCGGAAGAGCGCGAGCGCGGTATCACCATCTCGATCGCGCACGTCGAGTACCAGACCGAGTCGCGTCACTACGCTCACGTCGACTGCCCGGGGCACGCCGACTACATCAAGAACATGATCACCGGTGCCGCCCAGATGGACGGCGCGATCCTGGTCGTGGCCGCCACCGACGGCCCGATGCCGCAGACCAAGGAGCACGTGCTCCTGGCCCGCCAGGTCGGTGTCCCCTACATCGTCGTCGCCCTGAACAAGTGCGACATGGTGGACGACGAGGAGATCCTGGAGCTCGTGGAGCTCGAGGTCCGCGAGCTGCTGTCGGAGTACGAGTTCCCGGGCGACGACGTCCCGGTCGTGCGCGTCTCCGCCTACCAGGCGCTGCAGGGCGACGAGAAGTGGTCCGAGTCGATCCTTGAGCTCATGAAGGCCGTCGACGAGAACGTGCCGGAGCCGGTGCGCGACACCGAGAAGCCGTTCCTCATGCCGATCGAGGACGTCTTCTCGATCACCGGCCGCGGCACGGTCGTCACCGGCCGCATCGAGCGCGGTGTCGTCAACGTCAACGAGACCGTCGACATCATCGGCATCAAGCCGGAGTCCACCTCGACCACCGTCACCGGTGTCGAGATGTTCCGCAAGCTGCTCGACCAGGGCCAGGCGGGCGACAACGTCGGCCTGCTCCTGCGCGGCATCAAGCGCGAGGACGTCGAGCGCGGCCAGTGCGTCATCAAGCCGGGCACGAACACCCCGCACACCGAGTTCGAGGCGCAGGTCTACATCCTGTCCAAGGACGAGGGCGGGCGGCACACGCCGTTCTTCAACAACTACCGTCCGCAGTTCTACTTCCGGACCACCGACGTCACCGGCGTGGTGTACCTCCCCGAGGGCACCGAGATGGTCATGCCGGGCGACAACACCGAGATGCGCGTCGAGCTGATCCAGCCCGTCGCCATGGAGGAGGGCCTGAAGTTCGCCATCCGCGAGGGTGGCCGGACGGTCGGCGCCGGTCGCGTCACGAAGATCATCAAGTAGCACCCCTCGTCGACGCGGCGGCCCGGCCGCCCGGCATCGCGGGCGGCCTGGCCGCCGCGTCACGATCCTGAAGTAAACAGCGGCACTACAGCAAAGGACACCGAGGCCACCATGGCGGGACAGAAGATCCGCATCCGGCTCAAGGCCTACGACCACGAGGTCATCGACACCTCCGCGAAGAAGATCGTTGAGACGGTGACGCGGACGGGCGCCAAGGTCGCGGGCCCGGTGCCGCTGCCGACCGAGAAGAACGTGTACTGCGTCATCCGCTCGCCGCACAAGTACAAGGACAGCCGCGAGCACTTCGAGATGCGCACGCACAAGCGGTTGATCGACATCATCGACCCGACGCCCAAGACGGTCGACTCGCTGATGCGGCTCGACCTGCCGGCCGGCGTAGACATCGAGATCAAGCTCTAAGGGACGCACCGACAATGAGTACGCAGAGGAAGGGCGTCCTGGGCGAGAAGCTCGGCATGACCCAGGTCTTCGACGATGAGGGCCGGATCGTTCCGGTGACCGTCGTCCAGGCCGGGCCGTGTGTCGTCACGCAGATCCGCAGCCAGGAGAAGGACGGCTACACCGCCGTCCAGCTCGGCTTCGGGCAGATCGACCCGCGCAAGGTGAACAAGCCGAGCACGGGCCACTTCGAGAAGGCCGGCGTCACGCCGCGCCGCTACCTCGTCGAACTGCGCGCTGACGACACCACCGAGTTCGAACTCGGCCAGGAGATCACCGCCAGCGTCTTCGAGGCCGGCCAGAAGATCGACGTTACCGGCACGAGCAAGGGCAAGGGCACCGCCGGTGTCATGAAGCGCCACGGGTTCAAGGGCCTCGGCGCCTCGCACGGCACCCAGCGCAAGCACCGCTCACCGGGTTCGATCGGCGGCTGCGCGACCCCCGGTCGCGTCTTCAAGGGCCTCCGCATGGCGGGACGGCATGGCAACGCCCGTACCACCGTGCAGAACCTGACCGTCCACGCCATCGACGCGGACAAGAACCTGCTGCTCATCAAGGGCGCGGTTCCCGGTCCCAACGGCGGCGTGGTGCTGGTCCGCGACGCGACGAAGGGGACGGGCAAGTGACCGCGAAGATCGACATCGACCTGCCCGCGGAGGTCTTCGACGCGAAGACCAGCGTGCCGCTGATCCACCAGGTCGTGGTGGCGCAGTTGGCCGCGGCGCGGCAGGGCTCGCACTCGACCAAGACCCGGGGCGAGGTCTCCGGCGGCGGCAAGAAGCCGTACCGGCAGAAGGGCACCGGCCGCGCCCGCCAGGGCTCGACCCGCGCGCCCCAGTTCGCCGGCGGCGGCGTGGTGCACGGCCCGCAGCAGCGGGACTACTCGCAGAAGACGCCCAAGAAGATGAAGGCCGCCGCGCTCCGCGGCGCGCTGTCCGACCGCGCCCGCTACGGCAGGGTCCACGTGGTCGACTCCCTCATCGAGGGCGACACCCCGAAGACGAGGACGGCGCTGACGGCGCTGCGCTCGGTCACCGAGGCCAAGCGCGTCCTGCTGGTTCTGGACCGCGAGGACGAGCTGACCTGGAAGAGCCTGCGCAACGAGCCGAGCGTGCACGTGATCGTCTCTGACCAGCTCAACACCTACGACGTGCTGGTGAACGACGACGTCGTCTTCACACAGAGGGCGTACGACGAGTTCATCTCGCGCGCGGCGAAGAAGTAAGGAGGGTCGCACATGAACAAGATCGCCGACCCCCGCGACATCATCATCGCGCCGGTCGTCTCGGAGAAGAGCTACGGGCTGCTCGACGAGAACAAGTACACGTTCGTGGTCCGCCCGGACGCCAACAAGACGCAGATCAAGCAGGCCGTCGAGGCCGTGTTCGGCGTCAAGGTGACGAGCGTGAACACGCTCAACCGCCAGGGCAAGCGCAAGCGCACCCGGTTCGGCTACGGCAAGCGCAAGGACACCAAGCGCGCCATCGTCAGCCTCGCCGAGGGCGAGCGGATCGACATCTTCGGCGGCCCGGCCTAAGACGGCCGGGTCCCGGAGCAGACAAGGGATGAACGAAAAAGATGGGCATCCGTAAGTACAAGCCGACCACTCCCGGTCGTCGCGGTTCCAGCGTGGCCGACTTCGTCGAGGTCACGCGCCGCGAGCCGGAGAAGTCGCTGCTGCGTCCGCTCCCCAAGAAGGGCGGCCGCAACAACCACGGCCGCATCACGACGAGGCACCAGGGCGGAGGCCACAAGCGCGCGTACCGCGTGATCGACTTCCGCCGGCACGACAAGGACGGGGTTCCCGCCAAGGTCGCGCACATCGAGTACGACCCGAACCGCACCGCGCGGATCGCGCTGCTGCACTACGCGGACGGCGAGAAGCGCTACATCCTCGCCCCGCAGGGCCTGCGGCAGGGCGACCGGGTCGAGAACGGGCAGGGCTCGGACATCAAGCCCGGCAACTGCCTGCCGCTGCGCAACATCCCGACGGGTACCGTCATCCACGCCATCGAGCTCCGGCCCGGCGGCGGCGCCAAGATCGCCCGTAGCGCGGGCGCCGGCGTCCAGCTGCTGGCGAAGGAGGGCAAGTACGCCACCCTCCGCATGCCGTCCGGCGAGATGCGGATGGTGGACGTGCGCTGCCGCGCGACGGTCGGCGAGGTCGGGAACGCCGAGCAGTCGAACATCAACTGGGGCAAGGCCGGCCGCATGCGGTGGAAGGGCAAGCGCCCGACCGTCCGCGGCGTGGCCATGAACCCGATCGACCACCCGCACGGTGGTGGTGAGGGCAAGACCTCCGGTGGCCGGCACCCGGTGAACCCGAACGGTAAGAAGGAAGGCCGCACTCGCCAGGCGAACAAGTCGAGCGACCGGCTGATCGTCCGTCGTCGCAGCAAGAAGAAGCGGTAGGAGTCGCTCGCTATGCCACGTAGCCTTAAGAAGGGCCCCTTCGTGGACGACCACCTCATCAAGAAGGTGGACGCCCAGAACGAGAAGGGGACGAAGAACGTCATCAAGACGTGGTCGCGGCGTTCCATGATCGTGCCGGACATGATCGGTCACACGATCGCCGTGCACGACGGCCGCAAGCACGTCCCGGTGTTCATCACCGACGCCATGGTCGGGCACAAGCTCGGCGAGTTCGCGCCGACGCGCACGTTCCGCAGCCATGTCAAGGAAGACCGCCGCAGCCGACGCGGCTGAGTCCAAGTAGGGAGAGGGAAGCGATGGAAGCCAGGGCCCAGGCGCGGTTCATCCGCGTCACGCCCAGGAAGGCCCGCCGCGTGGTGGACCTCATCCGCGGCCTGCCTGCCGCGGAGGCTCAGGCGGTGCTGCGGTTCGCCCCCCAGGCTGCGAGTGAGCCGGTGGGCAAGGTGCTGGCGAGTGCCATCGCCAACGCCGAGCACAACTTCAAGCTCGACTCGGACACGCTCGTCGTGAGCCGTGCGTTCGTGGACGAGGGGCCGACGCTCAAGCGTTTCCGCCCCCGCGCTCAGGGCCGGGCTTACCGCATCAACAAGCGCACGAGCCACATCACCGTGGTCGTGGAGTCGCGGGACGAGGCTTCGGCGACCGGCGGTAAGAAGACGAGGAGGGCCCGGTAGTGGGTCAGAAGATCAACCCGCACGGGTTCCGGCTCGGCATCACCACCGACCACAAGAGCGTGTGGTTCGCCGACAAGCTCTACAAGGACTACGTCAAGGAAGACGTCCAGATCCGGCGCATGCTGCAGAAGGGCATGGACCGGGCGGGCATCTCCAAGGTGGAGATCGAGCGCACCCGGGACCGTGTCGAGGTCAACATCCACACCGCCCGGCCGGGCATCGTCATCGGCCGCCGCGGCGCGGAGGCCGAGCGGCTGCGCGGCGACCTGGAGAAGCTCACCGGCAAGCAGGTGCGGCTGAACATCCTTGAGGTCAAGAACCCCGAGGTCGACGCGCAGCTCGTCGCGCAGGGCGTGGCCGAGCAGCTGTCGAGCCGCGTCGCGTTCCGCCGTGCCATGCGCAAGGCGATCCAGTCCGCGATGAAGTCGGGCGCCAAGGGCATCAAGGTGCAGTGCGGCGGCCGCCTCGGCGGCGCCGAGATGTCGCGGTCGGAGTTCTACCGCGAGGGCCAGGTCCCGCTGCACACGCTGCGCGCCGACATCGACTACGGCTTCTACGAGGCCCGGACGACCTTCGGCCGCATCGGCGTCAAGGTGTGGATCTACAAGGGCGAGGCCGCGGCGACGCGCGCCGAGCGCGAGGCCAAGGCCGCGCAGCAGCGCGCCACCGGCGGCGGTGAGCGCCGCGGCGGCGGTGGCGGTGGCCGTGGTGGCGGCGGCGGTGAGCGCCGCGGTGGCGGCGGCCGTGGTGGCCGCGGCGGCCGTGGTGGCGCCGGCGGTGCCGGTGCCCCCGGCGGCGAGCGCGGCGGCGCGCCCAAGCAGCAGAGTTCCGAGCAGCCGGCGCCGACGGCCGAGGCTGCTCCGCAGGGTGAGGGGAGCTGAGTAACCCATGCTGATCCCTCGCAAGGTCAAGCACCGCAAGCAGCACCACCCGAGGCGGCGTGGCATGGCCAAGGGCGGCACCAAGGTGACGTTCGGCGAGTACGGCATCCAGGCCGTCGAGCCCGCGTACGTGACCAACCGGCAGATCGAGGCCGCGCGTATCGCGATGACCCGCCACATCAAGCGCGGCGGCAAGGTGTGGATCAACATCTTCCCGGACCGTCCGCTGACCAAGAAGCCGGCCGAGACCCGCATGGGCTCCGGCAAGGGTTCGGTCGAGTGGTGGGTGGCCAACGTCAAGCCGGGCCGCGTGATGTTCGAGATCTCCTACCCGAACGAGCAGATCGCCCGGGAGGCCCTCACCCGCGCGATCCACAAGCTCCCCATGAAGTGCAAGATCGTCAAGCGAGAGGTGGGTGAGTCCTGATGGCCAAGGGCCTTACCGCCGACGACCTGCGGACCGAGCCCGAGGACGTCCTGGTCACCAAGCTCAAGGAGGCCAAGGAGGAGCTGTTCAACCTCCGCTTCCAGGCCGCGACCGGCCAGCTGGAGAGCCACGGGCGGCTGCGCACCGTGAAGCGGGAGATCGCCCGCATCTACACCGTGATGCGTGAGCGGGAGCTCGGCATCGTCACGGTCGCCGAGGACGCCGTGGAGGGCGACGAATGACCGAGCAGCAGACCGAGCAGCGGAACACCCGCAAGGTCCTTGAGGGCCTCGTGGTCAGCGACAAGATGGACAAGACCGTGGTCGTGTCCGTCGAGGACCGCGTGAAGCACCCCAAGTACCACAAGGTGATCCGCCGCACGACCAAGTACAAGGCGCACGACGAGGCCAACGAGTGTGGCGTCGGCGACCGCGTCCGTCTCATGGAGACCCGTCCGCTGTCGGCGAGCAAGCGCTGGCGCGTGGTCGAGATCCTTGAGAAGGCCAAGTAATTACTGGTTCCGCCAGGCTGCTCGCCGCGGCTTCGGGCCGGGCGGGCAGAACCGGTGTGACGAACAGGAGTTGACGTGATCCAGCAGGAGTCGCGACTCAAGGTCGCCGACAACACGGGCGCGAAGGAGATCCTTTGCATCCGGGTTCTCGGCGGCTCGGGTCGGCGCTACGCGGGAGTCGGCGACATCATCGTCGCGACGGTGAAGGACGCCCTTCCCGGCGCGGGTGTGAAGAAGGGTGACGTCGTCAAGGCGGTCGTCGTGCGCACCCGCAAGGAGCGCCGGCGCCCGGACGGCTCCTACATCCGCTTCGACGAGAACGCGGCCGTCCTGATCAAGGACGGCGGCGACCCCCGGGGCACCCGTATCTTCGGCCCGGTGGGCCGCGAACTGCGCGAGAAGAAGTTCATGCGCATCATCTCGCTCGCGCCGGAGGTGCTGTGATGAAGATCCGTAAGGGCGACGAGGTCGTCGTCATCGCCGGCAAGGACAAGGGCGCGACGGGCAAGGTCCTGCGCGCCGACCCGCGCGCGGAGCGCGTCGTCGTCGAGGGCGTCAACCTCATCACCAAGAACATCAAGGCCGACCAGCAGCGCGCCGGCAAGGAGAGCGGTCGCGTGACGGTCGAGGCGCCGCTGCACGTGAGCAACGTCGCGCTCGTCGAGGACGGCAAGCCGGTTCGCGCCGGCTACCGGATCGACGACGACGGCACGAAGGTCCGGATCTCGCGCCGCAGCGGTAAGGAGATCTGAGACTGATGACCGAGACCGTGACCGAGACCGCGCGGGCCGACGAGCGTCCCGTCCCGCCGCCGAGGCTCAAGCTCCGCTACCGCGAGGAGATCGCGCCGGCGATGCGGGAGCAGTTCGGCTACCCCAACGTGATGCAGATTCCCGGGCTGACCAAGATCGTGGTCAACATGGGCGTCGGCGACGCGGCCAAGGACGCCAAGCTGATCGAGGGCGCGATCCGCGACCTGTCGCTGATCACCGGCCAGAAGCCGGCCGTGAACCGGGCCCGCAAGTCCATCGCGCAGTTCAAGCTGCGCGAGGGCATGCCGATCGGCGCGCACACCACGCTGCGCGGCGACCGCATGTGGGAGTTCCTGGACCGCCTGCTGGCGACCGCGCTGCCCCGTATCCGTGACTTCCGCGGCCTGTCGCCGAAGCAGTTCGACGGCAACGGCAACTACACCTTCGGGCTGACCGAGCAGGTCATGTTCCACGAGGTCGACCCGGACAAGGTCGACCGGCAGCGGGGCATGGACATCACTGTCGTGACGACCGCGAAGACCGACGACGAGGGCCGGGCGCTGCTCAAGCTCCTGGGCTTCCCCTTCAAGGAGAACTGAGCATGGCGAAGAAGTCGCTGATCGCCAAGGCGGCCCGCAAGCCGAAGTTCGGCGTGCGCGCGTACACTCGGTGCTCGCGCTGCGGGCGTCCGCGCTCCGTCTACCGGAAGTTCGGCCTGTGCCGTGTGTGCTTCCGGGAGATGGCCCACCGCGGCGAGCTGCCCGGCATCACGAAGTCCAGCTGGTGACCGCCCGCCCCCGCGGGGGGCGGCGGCTCCGGCATGTAATAACCACCGGGCACCTGGCAAAGGTGTCCACGACCGCGCCAAAGGTCCACGGGCCACATCAGCCCGAGGAAACCGTGGCGAGGGAGGGCCAGTAGGCCATGACGATGACCGACCCGATCGCAGACATGCTGACGCGTCTGCGCAACGCGAATTCGGCGTACCACGACTCGGTGGCGATGCCGTACTCGAAGATCAAGGCGCACATCGCCGAGATCCTCCAGCAGGAGGGCTACATCTCGGGCTGGACCGTAGAGGACGCCGAGGTCGGCAAGAAGCTCCTCATCGAGCTCAAGTTCGGCCCGACCCGCGAGCGTTCGATCGCCGGGATCAAGCGCGTCTCGAAGCCGGGTCTGCGTGTGTACGCGAAGAAGGACAACCTGCCGAAGGTCCTGGGCGGACTGGGCGTCGCGATCATCTCGACGTCCTCCGGGCTCATGACGGACCGGCAGGCGGGCAAGCGCGGCGTGGGCGGCGAAGTCCTCGCCTACGTCTGGTGAGGGGAGGGCTCTAACCATGTCTCGAATCGGACGTCTCCCCATCGCCGTGCCCGGTGGTGTCGAGGTGAAGCTCGACGGCCGGCAGGTCACCGTCAAGGGGCCGAAGGGCACGCTGTCGCACACCGTGGCCGACCCCATCGAGGTCACGCTGGAGGACGGCCAGGTCACGGTGACCCGGCCGAACGACATCAACACGGTGCGGGCCCTGCACGGGCTCACCCGGTCGCTGATCAGCAACATGGTGGTCGGTGTCACCGATGGGTACAAGAAGACCCTGGTCATCCAGGGCGTCGGTTACCGCGTGATCGCCAAGGGCAAGAACCTGGAGTTCTCGCTGGGCTACAGCCACCCGATCACCGTGGAGCCCCCGGAGGGGATCACCTTCACGGTCGAGCGGCCGACCCAGCTGGTCGTCGAGGGCATCGACAAGCAGAAGGTCGGCGAGGTCGCCGCCAACATCCGCAAGCTGCGCAAGCCCGACCCCTACAAGGGCAAGGGCGTGCGGTACGAGGGTGAGCAGATTCGCCGCAAGGTCGGAAAGGCTGGTAAGTAGTCATGGCAGGCACCAAGACCCTGGCCGGCAAGGCCACGTCGGCGCGCGCGCTGTCGCGCAGGCGCCGGCACCTGCGGGTCCGGAAGAAGGTCGTGGGCAGCGCCGCGCGGCCTCGCCTGGTCGTGACCCGCTCCGCCAAGCACGTGTTCGTCCAGGTCATCGACGACAACAAGGGCCACACGCTGGCCTACGCCTCGACGATGGAGGCGGACCTGCGCTCCGAGGCCGGCGACAAGACGGCCAAGTCCCGCAAGGTCGGCGAGCTCGTCGCCCGGCGGGCCAAGGAGGCCGGCGTCTCCGCGGTGGTGTTCGACCGTGGCGGCAACAAGTACCACGGCCGTATCGCCGCTGTCGCGGACGGTGCGCGCGAGGGGGGCCTGGAGCTGTGATGACCGTCCAGCCCCCACCCACCACCTTTACTGGAAGGAACCACTGATGGCAGCGCAGAGGCGTGGTGGCGGTCAGGGTGGCGACCGTCGCGACGGCCGCCGCGATGACCGCCGCGGTGGCGCCGACAAGGGCCAGTCGTACATTGAGAAGGTCGTGGCGATCAACCGCGTCGCCAAGGTCGTCAAGGGCGGTCGTCGCTTCAGCTTCACCGCCCTGGTGATCGTCGGTGACGGCAACGGCACCGTCGGCGTCGGCTACGGCAAGGCCAAGGAGGTGCCCGCGGCGATCGCCAAGGGCGTCGAGGAGGCCAAGAAGCACTTCTTCAAGGTGCCGCGGATCCAGGGCACCATCCCGCACCTGGTGCAGGAGCGCGACGCGGCGGGCGAGGTCCTGCTGCGCCCGGCCAGCCCCGGTACCGGCGTCATCGCCGGCGGCCCGGTGCGCGCCGTGCTGGAGTGCGCGGGCATCCACGACGTGCTGAGCAAGTCGCTGGGCAGCGACAACGCGATCAACATCGTGCACGCGACGATCGCGGGCCTCAAGGCGCTCAAGCGCCCCGAGGAGATCGCGGCCAAGCGCGGCCTGCCGATCGAGGACGTCGCCCCGGCCGCCATGCTGCGCGCCCGCGCGGCGGGCAGCGAGCCCCGGGCGGAGGCGACCGCGTCATGACGAATCTGAAGATCACGCAGATCAAGTCCGTGATCAGCGAGAAGCAGAACCAGCGTGACACGCTGCGCACCCTCGGCCTGAAGAAGATCGGGCAGAGCACCGTCCGAGAGGACAGGCCCGAGGTGCTCGGCATGATCCGGACGGTGGCGCACCTGGTCACCGTCGAGGAGGTCGACTGACATGGCGGACAACCCTGAGGGCACCCCCCTCAAGGTGCACGACCTGCGTCCGGCCCCCGGCGCCAACAGGGCCAAGGTCCGCAAGGGCCGCGGCGAGGCGTCCAAGGGCAAGACGGCGGGTCGCGGCACCAAGGGCACCAAGGCCCGCGGCACCGTTCCCGTGGGGTTCGAGGGCGGCCAGATGCCACTGATCCGCCGGGTTCCGAAGCTCAAGGGCTTCAAGAACCCGAACCGGGTCGAGTTCCAGGTCGTGAACCTGGACAAGCTGGCCGCGCTGTACCCCGAGGGCGGCGAGGTCACCGCGGAGGACCTGGCGGCCAAGGGCGCGGTTCGCCGCGGCCGGCCCGTCAAGGTCCTCGGCACCGGCGAGATCTCGGTCGCGGTGCAGGTGACGGTGCACGCCTTCTCCTCGTCCGCGAAGGAGAAGATCGCCGCCGCTGGCGGGAGCACCGCCGAGCTGTAACGGCTGTTCGAGAGGCCCGTGGCCGTT
Organism: Actinomadura rubrisoli; assembly: GCF_004349215.1. Classification (GTDB taxonomy): domain Bacteria; phylum Actinomycetota; class Actinomycetes; order Streptosporangiales; family Streptosporangiaceae; genus Spirillospora; species Spirillospora rubrisoli. The sequence continues at coordinate 41,080 of NZ_SMKU01000019.1, forward strand.
CCCTGCCGGAGCGGGCACGGGCCTCTCGGTTTTGTACCGTGCCATGGCTGCCGGCGGGCCGGTCTGGTCTCCGGGGCGTATCGGAAGCATCTCGGGTGCGTCTCCGTCACAGCTCGGAAAGCCTTTGGGAATCGGGGTAACCCGTTCGTTCCGGACGAGTCCGCGCCTGTGAGCGCGCCGAGGTGTTCGCCGCGCGCCCAGGAGTCGCTACGCTGGCTCGGTCTGTCTTGTCTTCGCCGTTGCGGCTCGGGCCTGCGGGGCGGATACAGTGTGCACACTGGGCGGGCCGTCTGCCTGCTCGCCAGGGTTCGATCAGGACGGCTTTGCCGCAAGATGCAGGTCCTCAGGAGGAATGGTGCTGACCGCGTTCGCTCGGGCTTTCCGTACGCCTGACCTGCGTAAAAAGTTGTTGTTCACGTTGTTCATCATTGTGGTGTTCAGGATCGGATCGATCCTGCCTTCGCCGAACGTGAACGTCAGCGTGCTGAAGGACACCGCCGACAAGGCCAAGGAGGGCAATCAGCTCTACGGGCTTGTCGACCTGTTCAGCGGCGGCGCGCTGCTCAAGCTGTCGGTTTTCGCGCTGGGCATCATGCCCTACATCACCGCGAGCATCATCCTGCAGCTGCTGACGGTGGTGATCCCCCGGCTGGAGGCCCTGAAGAAGGAGGGCCAGGCCGGCACGACGAAGATCACCCAGTACACCCGCTACCTGACGGTCGGGCTGGCGATCCTCCAGGCCACCGGCATCGTGGCGATGGCGAGCACCGGGCAGCTGTTCCAGGGCGTGTCCGGCGGTGACGACATCCTGTATGAGACGGGCGTCTTCCCGATCATCACGATGGTCATCTGCATGGTGGCCGGCACGAGCGTCATCATGTGGCTGGGCGAGCTGGTCACCGACCGCGGCGTCGGCAACGGCATGTCGATCCTGATCTTCACCCAGGTCGTGGCCGTCTTCCCCGCTCAGTTCTGGAGCATCTACCAGAAGAAGAACGGCTTCGTCTTCGCGCTGGTCATCATCGTGGGCCTGGCCATCATGGCCGGTGTCGTGTTCGTCGAGCAGGCCCAGCGGCGCATTCCCGTCCAGTACGCCAAGCGGATGGTGGGCCGCCGCATGTACGGCGGCACGTCGACCTACATCCCGCTGAAGGTGAACCAGGCCGGCATCATCCCGGTGATCTTCGCCTCATCGCTGCTGTACCTGCCGGTGCTCGCGACGCAGCTCTGGCCTGACACCAAGTGGCTGCAGAAGATCCAGCCCTACCTGCAGCAGAGCAACGCCTGGCACATGGCGATCTTCTTCGTCTTCATCATCTTCTTCACCTACTTCTATGTGGCGATCACGTTCAACCCCACTGAAGTGGCCGACAACATGAAGAAGTATGGTGGATTCATCCCAGGTATCCGTCCGGGCCGGCCGACCGCCGAGTACCTCGACTACGTGCTGACCCGGATCACCACACCCGGTGCGCTGTACCTGGGGCTCGTGGCCCTGATCCCCATGGTGGCCTTCTCACTCCTGAAGGCCAGCCAGGACTTCCCGTTCGGCGGCACGAGCATCCTCATCGTCGTCGGCGTCGGACTGGATACCGTGAAGCAGATCGAGAGTCAGCTACAGCAGCGCAACTACGAGGGCTTCCTCCGGTAGTGCGTATCGTGCTGGTGGGCCCCCCGGGAGCGGGCAAGGGGACACAGGCCCAGTTCATCGCATCTCATCTGTCCATCCCGAAGATCTCGACAGGTGACATCTTCCGCGCGAACGTCAGCGGCGGGACCGAGCTCGGCCGGCAGGCCAAGCAGTACATGGACCGCGGCGACCTCGTCCCCGACGAGGTCACGATCGCGATGGTCCGCGACCGTCTCGGCGAGGAGGACGCCAGGGACGGGTTCCTGCTCGACGGCTTCCCCCGCAACGTGCCGCAGGCAGAGACGCTCAAGAAGATCCTCGCCGAGTGGGACACCAGGCTCGACATCGTCCTGGAGCTGGTCGTCGACGAGGACGAGGTCGTCCGGCGGCTGTCGGGCCGGCGCACCTGCGACAAGTGCGGGCGCATCTGGCACGTCGACTTCGACGACAAGCAGGACGACATCTGCGACGACTGCGGCGGGCATCTGTTCCAGCGCGACGACGACAAGGAAGAGGTCGTCATGCACCGGCTGGAGGTGTACCGGCACGACACGGCCCCGCTGGTGCAGTTCTACGCCGACGAGGACATCCTCGTCGGCATCGACGCCACCGGCCCGGTCGAAGAGGTCACCAAGCGCGCGCTCACCGCGCTCCGCCCGCTGGAGAAATGAGCGTTGGCCCGCTGGAGAAGTGATCGTGGACGCGGTGGCGCCGCGTCCACGCGCCGGGGTCGCGCACCGAGCGGTCCCGGCGGACGGTTTCAGGGGGAGAGATGTTCAAACGGCGCAGGTCCGCGATCCAGGTGAAGACGCCGGAGCAGATCGAGCTGATGCGCGGCGCCGGGCTGCTGGTGGGCCGGACCCTGGAGCTGCTGCGCGAGGCGGTCAAGCCCGGGATCACCACCATGGACCTGGACGAGCTGGCCGAGCGGCACATCCGCGACAACGGCGGCGTCCCGTCCTTCAAGGGCTACCACGGCTTCACCGGGACGATCTGCGCCTCGATCAACGAGGAGATCGTCCACGGCATCCCGAACGCCGGCAAGGTGCTGCGGGACGGCGACGTCATCTCCATCGACTGCGGCGCGATCGTCGAGGGCTGGCACGGCGACGCGGCGATCACCGTCCCGGTGGGGGAGATCACCGCGGAGCTGCGCCGGCTCCTGGAGGTCACCGAGACGTCCCTGTGGCACGGTCTGGCGGCCGGCAGGGCGGGGGCCAGGCTCAGCGACATGTCCCACGCGATCGAGGCTCACATCCGCTCTCAGGGCGCCTACGGCATCGTCGAGGGCTACGGCGGGCACGGCATCGGCACCGAGATGCACATGGACCCGCTGATCCCCAACCACGGCCCCGCCGGGCACGGCCCCGTGCTGGAGGTCGGCATGTGCTTCGCCGTGGAGCCGATGGTCAACCTCGGCACCAAGGAGACGCTCGAACTGGAGGACGGCTGGACGGTGGTGACCACCGACGGGCGCTCCTCGGCGCACTTCGAGCACACCTTCGCCGTCACGCCCGACGGCCCCCGCGTCCTGACGGCTCTTGACGAGGGCCGGGAGTGGTTCGCCAAGCTGGAGGCGGACGCCACGTCCTGACGAAGCCGCGTCCTGATGAAGGGAACTCACATGGCGCCGAACCCTGAGATTAGGGCGTCGGACTCCGACCGCGACCGCGTGGCCGCGAGCCTGCGCGAGCACTGCGCCATGGGCCGGATCACCATGGACGAGATGCACGAGCGGCTGGAGTCGGTGTACGGGGCGAAGACCCTGGGGCAGCTCCAGGCGGTCACCGCGGACCTCCCCGAAGAGGACCTGTACCAGCTTCCCGTCCCGGCGACGCAGCCGAAGAGCACCGTCGCGCCCGCCAAGCGGCCGTCCGCCGAGCTGTTCCGCCGCGGGATGTGGGGTACGTGGGCGTTCGTCAGCGGGATCAACTTCACGATCTGGCTGATCATCGCTCTCACCGGCAACGTCGTCTACCCGTGGTGGCTGTGGGTGGCGGGCCCCTGGGGCGCCGTCATCCTGATCGGCTCCCTGCTGGGCGGCCCGCGCCGCCGCGACTGAGCTGGTCCACGCCGCTACTCCACGTCCATGAGCGGGCGGTAGTTCCCCGTCGGGACGAAGTGCGTCGTGGCCGATCCGTCGTCGCCGACCAAGTGCACGGCGAAGCCGGCGGGCTCACCGGTCACCGCCGCACGCCCCGGGCGGGTCAGGTCCAGGAACAGCTGCCGGTAGGTGCTGGGGCAGGTCGTGCTCACCTTCCCGGCGAGCGAGCCGACCGCGCCGCGGTGGACGTGGCCGCTGATGATGCGGACGACCTGCCGGTGCCGCGAGATCACCGCGGCGAACCCGGCGGGGTCGACGAACCGCATGTCGTCGATGAAGCGGATGCCGATGGGGAACGGCGGGTGGTGGGTCGCGACGATCGTGGGGACGTCCGGGGCGGCGCCGAGCGTCCCGTCCAGCCAGGCGAGGCGGTCCTCGCTCATGTGGCCGTGGGGGTGGCCGTCCACGGTCGTGTCGCAGCAGACGAGCCGGATGCCCGCGACGTCCACGGCGTACTGGACGGGCGCCTGTGGACCGGTCCCGGTCTCCGCGAGCGCGGGATGGTCGCTGAACGCGGCGCGCAGGGCGTCGCGGTCGTCGTGGTTGCCCGGCATCGGGTACACGGCCATCGGCAGCGGGGACAGCAGCGCGTGCAGCCGCGCGTACTCGGCGGGCCGGCCGCAGTCGGCGAGGTCGCCGGTCAGGACCACGGCGTCCGGCCGCGCGGGCAGTGAGAGCAGGCTCGACACGGCGGTCCGCAGGGCCCGCACGGGCCCCGAGCCGTCGTCGACCTCGCCGTCGCGTCCGGCCGCCAGGTGGATGTCGCTCAACTGCGCGATGATCGCCATTGATCCTCCCCCTCGCCCAAGCACATCACGGACCCGCGGCCTGCGAACGCAGGGGAGCCGCCCGCCGCGCCGCGGGCCGCGTCTCAGGAGCGGGTGCTGGGACGATCTTCGCGCCCGGTCGGCCGCGGTGTCGACTCGGCCCGGCGAGAAGAAGATCACGCCACGGCGTTCCCGAGGTCAGGCCACGTGCGGGATGACCAGGGAGAGCGCCGAGGTGACGTCCTCGGGGGCGGGGGCCACGTCGGGGACGACGTCGCGCAGCGCCAGCCAGCCGTTGATCGCCTGGACGGTGGGCTTGGCCTCGATGAGCTGCGGGTCCTCCAGTCCGTACCAGGCGGCGACCTTCGACCAGCGCCACAGCCGGTGGCCCGCCGAGGAGATCTCCGAGGCCGGGAAGCCGCCCGCCCCGCGCACGCCCGTGATCGCCAGCCGGACGGAGTCGAACGAGCGGCCGGTCCGCTCGGCGATGTCGCGGATCGTCAGCAACGGGTCGGCCTCGACCTGGAGGACGTGCAGGCCCGGCGCGCTGGTCTCGACGTGCTCGACGACCTCCATGATCGCCGCGGCGAGGGTGGGGCCCGGCCAGGTGCAGGAGGCGTTGCCGGGACGCTCGACGTGCTGCGGCTCGCTGATGATCGACACCGTGACCGCGCCGTACGTGCGGTCGAACAGCGGGTCGAGCTCCTCCTCGTAGAGGGGACGGCTGAGGATCAGCGCGAAGTCATAGCTCGGCATGCTGACCCTCCTCGAACGTCTCACCTAGTCATTGTGGGGGGACGGCACCTCCCACGCCCCCCGCCCCACTACACGGGTTCTTACTGGAAAGGTACAACGCGGGAGCGAGGTATGCTTGGGTCGGGAGTAGTCTCCGAAGCCGTATCATGCGACAATTTCGCATTCGGCGGCCCGGTGACGTAGACTCCTGTGTCGGTCCGCTGCAGGCCGCCTGATCCCTGTTCTTGACGCTCTGGCGTCGTGGCATGGGTGCGGCCGTATCTCCCTCGGGTGATGCCGCGCCGTCTTCGGACGGCGCCGGGCCGACGTCCAATGAGCCGATCAGCGAAGCGCGGAGGACATGCCCAAGAAAGAAGGGGCCATCGAGATCGAGGGCACCGTCATCGAGTCCCTCCCGAACGCCATGTTCCGGGTGGAGCTCGACAACGGGCACAAGGTGCTCGCCCACATCAGCGGCAAGATGCGGATGCACTACATCCGAATCCTGCCGGACGACCGCGTTGTTGTGGAGCTGAGCCCCTACGACCTCACGCGCGGTCGGATCGTCTACCGCTACAAGTGAATCCCACTGGGGTTGCCTTCCCCGTGCGTGGCGGCGCGGGGGTGACCCTGATCGTTAGGAGACCCAGTGAAGGTCAAGCCGAGCGTCAAGAAGATCTGCAACAAGTGCCGCGTCATCCGCCGGCACGGCCGGGTCATGGTCATCTGCTCTGACCCGCGCCACAAGCAGCGCCAGGGCTGACCGCAGCCCACCCAGCAAGCGCATCGCAGCCTTCACACGGTCGCCGTACGCGCCCCCGGGCGGAAGCCGAGCTTCCTCCCGCCGGGCCGTACGGCACCACTGTGTGAAGGGACGACCCTCGGATCGACGGAGGCCGAGGCCGCCACCCGGGCAGGGTGTGTGCGGACGCGATGCGCCCAATACCTCCGCAGAATGAAGGGAACTGCCCACGATGGCACGCCTCCTCGGCGTCGACCTCCCGCGCGAAAAGCGCCTGGAGGTCGCTCTCACCTACATCTTCGGCATCGGCCGGACGCGCGCGCTGGAGACCCTTGAGGGCACCGGCGTCAGCGGCGACATGCGGGTGCACCAGCTCGGCGATGAAGAGATCGTCAAGCTCCGTGACTGGATCGAGACGAACTACAAGGTCGAGGGTGACCTTCGCCGCGAGGTCCAGGCCGACATCCGCCGCAAGATCGAGATCGGGTGCTACCAGGGAGTCCGGCACCGCCGCGGTCTTCCCGTGCACGGCCAGCGCACGCAGACCAACGCGCGCACCCGCAAGGGCAAGAAGAAGACCGTGGCCGGCAAGAAGAAGGCCGGCAAGAAGTAGTCCGCCCGGACCTGCCCGGTCTGGGGGACGACCCCCAGGCCCCCGGCAACCGCCTGGTCGGTCCGTCCGGATCGATGACCTCAAGAGTAGAGAGAGCAGATGCCTCCTAAGAGCCGTGTCGGCGCCAAGAAGGTGCGCCGCAAGGAGAAGAAGAACGTCGCTCACGGGCATGCCCACATCAAGAGCACGTTCAACAACACGATCGTCTCGATCACCGACCCCAACGGCAACGTGATCTCCTGGGCCTCCTCGGGCCACGTGGGCTTCAAGGGCTCGCGCAAGTCGACCCCGTTCGCCGCGCAGCAGGCCGCCGAGGCCGCCGCCCGGCGCGCGATGGAGCACGGCATGCGCAAGGTCGACGTCTTCGTGAAGGGCCCGGGCTCGGGCCGCGAGACCGCCATCCGGTCGCTCCAGGCGACCGGCCTGGAGGTGGGCTCGATCCAGGACGTCACGCCCGTTCCGCACAACGGCTGCCGCCCGCCCAAGCGTCGCCGGGTCTGAGGCAGGGGAGAACACAGAACAATGGCTCGTTACACCGGTGCGGACTGCAAGCTCTGCCGCCGCGAGAAGATGAAGCTGTTCCTCAAGGGCAGCAAGTGCGAGGGCCCGAAGTGCCCGATCGAGATCCGTCCTTACCCGCCGGGTGAGCACGGCCGCGGTCGGCCGAAGGAGACCGAGTACCTGCTGCAGCTTCGCGAGAAGCAGAAGGCCCGCCGCATCTACGGCGTGCTGGAGCGGCAGTTCCACAACTACTACGTCCAGGCCAACCGCCAGGGCGGCAAGACGGGTGAGAACCTCCTCACCCTGCTGGAGCGCCGCCTCGACAACGTGGTCTACCGCGCGGGCTTCGCCAAGTCCCGCGACATGGCCCGCCAGCTCATCCGCCACGGCCACATCCGGGTCAACGGCAAGAAGGTCGACATCCCGTCGTACCAGGTGAGCGAGAGCGACATCGTCGACGTCAAGGGCAAGTCGCTGGAGATGACGCCGTTCCAGGTCGCCAAGGCCGAGTCCGGCGATCGCCAGGTCCCGGCCTGGCTCGGGGTCGACGCCGACAAGATGCGGATCCTCGTCCACTCGATGCCGGTCCGGCAGCAGATCGACGCTCCCGTCCAGGAGCAGCTGATCGTCGAGCTCTACTCCAAGTAGGGCTCGAACCCCGCCGGGGGTCCCGCGGTCACGGCCGTGGGATCCCGGCGGATCGGGGAACACTCAAGAACGCGGTCGTCAAATAGCGGGCACCGCGGGAAGAAGGCACGAACATGCTCATCGCTCAGCGTCCCACTCTCACCGAAGAGCAGGTCGACGAGTACCGGTCGCGGTTCACCATCGAGCCGCTGGAGCCGGGCTTCGGCTACACGATCGGCAACTCGCTGCGTCGCACGCTGCTCTCCTCGATTCCCGGTGCGGCCGTCACCAGCATCCGGATCGAGGGCGTCCTCCACGAGTTCTCCACGGTCCCCGGGGTCAAGGAGGACGTCACCGACATCATCCTGAACCTCAAGGAGCTCGTCGTCTCCTCCGAGCACGACGAGCCCGTGGTCATGTACCTGCGCAAGCAGGGCCCGGGCGAGGTCACCGCGGCCGACATCGCGCCGCCGGCGGGCGTGGAGGTCCACAACCCGGACCTGCACATCGCCACGCTGAACAACAAGGCCAAGCTGGAGATGGAGCTGACGGTCGAGCGCGGCCGTGGCTACGTCTCGGCCGCCCAGAACAAGCAGCCGGGCCAGGAGATCGGCCGGATCCCGATCGACTCCATCTACTCGCCCGTGCTGAAGGTCACCTACAAGGTCGAGGCGACCCGGGTCGAACAGCGCACCGACTTCGACCGCCTCATCCTGGACGTGGAGACCAAGCAGGCGATGCTGCCGCGCGACGCGGTCGCCTCCGCCGGCAAGACCCTCGTCGAGCTGTTCGGGCTGGCCCGGGAGCTCAACGTCGAGGCCGAGGGCATCGACATGGGCCCGTCCCCGACGGACGCCGCGCTCGCCGCGGACCTGGCCCTGCCGATCGAGGAGCTGAACCTCACGGTCCGCTCCTACAACTGCCTCAAGCGCGAGGGCATCCACTCTGTGGGCGAGCTGGTCGCCCGCAGCGAGCAGGACCTTCTCGATATAAGGAATTTCGGCGCCAAGTCGATCGAAGAGGTCAAGCAGAAGCTCAACGACATGGGCCTGTCGCTGAAGGACTCCCCGCCCGGGTTCGACCCGAGCGCGGCGGCCGACAACTACGGCGACGACGACCAGAGCTACGCCGAGACAGAGCAGTACTAGAAGTCCACATCCCGCGGCCGGGGCGCACGTCCCGGCCGCGGCGGCTGACATCGGTACCTGGTACGGCCGATGCAGGAAGGAAGCACCATGCCTCAGCCCACCAAGGGCGCCCGCCTCGGCGGGAGCGCCGCGCACCAGCGCCTGATCCTGGCGAACCTGGCCACGGCGCTGTTCGAGCACGGCCGCATCACCACCACCGAGGCCAAGGCCCGGCGGGTGCGTCCGCTGGCGGAGAAGCTGATCACCAAGGCCAAGAAGGGCGACCTGCACAACCGTCGCCAGGTGGCCCGCGTGATCCGCGACAAGGGCGTCGTGCACGAGCTCTTCACCGAGATCGCGCCGCGCTTTGAGAACCGTCCCGGCGGCTACACCCGCATCACCAAGATCGGGCCGCGGAAGGGCGACAACGCCCCGATGGCCGTGATCGAGCTGGTGCAGGAGCAGCTGTCGGCCGCGCCGGCCGCCGCGAAGGCGACCGCCGTCGACGACAAGCCCGCCGCGACCGACACCCCCACCGCGACCGAGGCCCCGGCCGAGGACGAGGTGAAGCTGACCAAGGCCGAGGAGACCGCAGCCGGCTCCGAGGACGAGGGCGGCAAGGAGTAGTTTCCGCAGGTCCCTCGCGGGATCGGATCTGCGCGACATTGAACGGGCCCACCGTCTGGTACGAGACGGTGGGCCTGATCTTTGCCAGACTTGATCCATGGTCACGGCGGGGGGACGACGGTTCACGGGGGAGTGCGGCGAGGGATGCCCGATGAGGCGAGGGGCTCATCGGGAGGAACGGACGGGCAGTGGCGTTGGAGAGGGACAGTCCACCTGACATGACGGCACTGGTACGACTCCGGCTCGACATCGGCTACGACGGGACGGACTTCGCGGGCTGGGCCCGGCAGCCGAACCAGCGGACCGTCCAGGGCGTGATCGAGGACGCCCTGGCCAGGATGCTGCGCCTCGACCCGCCGCCCATGCTCACCGTCGCGGGGAGGACCGACGCGGGCGTCCACGCGCGCGCGCAGGTGGCGCACCTGGTGGTGCCGGTCGCGGCGTACTCGGCGATCAACGGGACGATGCCGCGCCGTCTGGCGGGCCTGCTGCCCCCGGATGTGCGGGTGTGGCGGGTCTCGATCGCGCCCGAGGGGTTCGACGCCCGCTTCTCCGCCCTTGCCCGGCGCTATGTGTACCGGGTCTGCGACAACCCCACCGGCGTGGAGCCGCTGCGCCGCCGCGACGTGCTCTGGCACCCGCGTCCGCTGAACCTGGAGCGGATGAACGAGGCCGCGCGGCTGCTGGTGGGTGAGAACGACTTCGCCGCGTACTGCCGCAAGCGGGAGGGCGCGACGACCATCCGGGAGCTCCAGCGGTACGAGTGGACCCGCGACGACCGCGACCCGCACCTGGCACTCGCCGCCGTCGAGGCCGACGCGTTCTGCCACTCGATGGTCCGCGCGCTCGTCGGCGCGCTGCTCATGGTCGGGGACGGGCGGCGCGAGCCGGAGTGGCCGGCGGAGGTGCTGGCCGCCCGCGTCCGCGACTCCGGGGTCAACGTGGCGCCCGCCCACGGGCTGTCGCTGGAGGAGATCCGCTACCCGAGCGACGACAGCCTGGCGCGCCGCGCCCAGGAGACGCGCCGCGTCCGCACGCTCAACGCCGCCGCCGCTGCGGCCGCGGCCTCCGAGCAGCAGCCGGGCGGCGCCTGACACGCGGAACGGGCGGCCGCTGTGGCGGCCGCCCGTTCCGGGCGTACTCGTTTCTGCGGCGCCCTCGGCTGGGGGGTGTTCAGCCTCGGACGCGGGCGTCGAGCGGCCGGACGGCGTAGTCCAGGAACTGCTGGGCCACCTGCTTGACCGTGGGATCGCCGGGCTTGACGGGCTTGCCGTCGGCTCCCTGCACGTACGCGTAGACGACGTACCGGCCGCGGACGGTGACCGCCGCGTATCCGCCCGCCCGGTCGATGTCGGGCGCGTGCTTGCCGGACATCCCGCGGAACCACTGGTACTTCACGGGATCCCCGGCCTTGCTGACCTTCATGGCGGCCGCCTTGGTCGGCATCACCGCGATTCCGGAGGTCACGGCCAGCGTCTTGCGCCTGTCGAGGTAGGTGGCCCGGACGACCTTGCGGCAGCCCTCGCGCTTGAGGGCCTGGAGCATCGCGCCGTTGGCCGCGTACGTGAGCTCCCGGTTGATCGACCAGCGGTCGCGGGCGAAGGTCCGTCCGCCGAGCTCGATGGTCGGGGACGGGAACACCTCGTTGAACGCCAGGTCCTTCGGGTCGGTCTTCTCGTCGGTGATGTCGACCGGCTTCGGCGCGGCGGTCGGCGGCGCGGGCGTGGCCGATCCGGAGGGGGTCGCGGCGGCCTTGCGGGCGCCGCCGTCGTCCCCCGAACCCGTCCCGCCGATGGCGAACAGGGCGGCCACGGCGGCCAGCACCGCGGCCGCGCCGCCGCCGATCAGCAGCAGCCTGCGCTTGCTCGCATCGCCGCCGCTCGGACGGGCCGTGGGCCGTCCGGGCCCGGACGGCCCGCTGGGGCCCGGCTGGGCGTCGATCGAGATGCCGCCGTCGGCGTGGTAGACGGGCGTGATCACCGCCGCCATCGTGGGCGGCTGCGCGGCGTCCGCGTCCGTGGCGGTGCCCGTGCCGGTGCCCGGTTCCGTGGTGGGAAAGGGGCCGCTCCCTGTCGGCGGCCTGACGCCCGGCGGGAGGATCGCGTCCGGCATGAGGACGGGCGCGAGCGCCGCCCCGGTCCTCTCGGCCTCCTTGGCCCTCTCGAACGCGGAGAGCTCGTCGCTCTGCGGCGGCCGGCTCGGCTCGGCGGGCTGCTCCTTCGCCTCGGCCTGCGCTGTCCGCCCTGGTCGAGCGGGCTTCGCGGGCTCACCCGCCGGTTCGGGTTCCGGTTGCGGCTCCGGTTCGGGCGTCGGTGCTGGTTCGGGTTCCGGTTCGGGTGCTGGTTCCGGTGCCGGTGGTGCAGGGGGTGGGGCCGGTACGGAGTCCTCCGGCTGGGCGTCGTCCGGGCGCAGCGCCGCGAAGCCGTCAGGGTCCGTGTCGGCGAAGTCGAGGGCGGGGCGCTTGACGAGCGGCTCCGCGGGGACGGCGCCGCGGGTGTCGACGATCGGGACGCCGAGACCGGCCACGAGGGTGCCGGGCGAGGCGTCGGCGGGCACGGCTTCGTGCTCGGGCACGGCTTCGGGTTCGGGCGCGGCCTCGGGTTCGGTTTCCGGGTCGCGCTCGGCCTCCGCGACCGGGGGAGCCGGGTCTTCTGCAAGGGCCGGGGCTTCGGTG
>NZ_SMKU01000001.1 GCF_004349215.1 Actinomadura rubrisoli
GCCGCGCCGCGAACCTGCAGGTCAGCTGCGTCACCCAGCAGGGCATCCCGGTCAAGGTCCGCGGCGTGGTCATCTACAAGGTCGGCGACGACTTCGTCTCGATCGCGAACGCGGCGCGGCGCTCCCTTCTCCCCTCTCGCGGGGGGATCGGATGACGAGGGGTCCGGGGCGTCTGGCACCGGGTGAGACGGCCCTGCCACCGGCGCGAACATCTGTCGCAGCGGGGCGGGGCCGCCCGGACTCGGGGTCAGCTCAGCTCCGGTCAGGCGGCCAGCCCGTCACCGGCCGCAGGAATCAGGGCATTCAAGGTCCCCGCCGGTAGCGGCTTGCCCGGCCCAGCGGTCTCGCGGGCGACCGAGAAGCGCCACCACTCCCCACCCCGGTGCCGGGCGGCCACGAACGCGCGCACCAGCGGGACATGGTCGTGGGCGGTGTCGCGGTCCGGGAACGGGCCCAGCACCAGCGCCGATTCGGCCATCCGGGCACTGGTGCGCACCGAGACGTAAAACCCGGCCACCGGCTCGGGCCGTGCGACGGACGCGCGGTCAGCAAGGTTGGTGGGTAGTCGGGCAGGCATGCCGTTCATGGGCGAAGGGGTCCTTTCGGGACGGGTCTCGCAACGCCGTCAGGCCCGCCCGCCGGGGCGGCGGGGCGGGCCTGACGCGTGTGCGTGCCGGGCGGTCGGGGCCGCTCCGGGGTGGGCTAGTTGTTGTTGCCGGTCTTGTCGCCCTTGGCGTCGTAGGCGTCCCGGACGCTCTTGGGCTCACCGTTCGGCCAGGTCGAGGACTTGCCCTGGGTGGGGTTGTCGGCCATCGTTGGGGCCTTCCTTCCTGATAGGAGGGGCCCGGGACGTCACTGCTTGCCGGCGTCGGCGTCCCGGGCATCGGGGGCGGGCAGGTACTCACAAGCCGCGCACGTCAGAGCGCGCCGCGCGCTCAGCACGCCACCGCGACCTGGACGTTCTCCTGGTAGGACTGCCGGGCCTGATGAGCGGCCCACGCCGCATCACGCACCCGCGAAAACCCGTACTCCACCCCGGCGACGACGAACTCCACCGACTGGGCATGATCGGTCTCGCCGCGGTCGAACTCGATCCCCGCGGCGGTCAGCGCGGCCACAGCCTGCTCGATCGTCTCGGCGGCCTCGGCCTCGGTACCACCCAGGGCGAAGCTCATCCGCCCAAACTCGTAGTACGGGATATCGGGTTGGTCCTCCAGCAGGTCGGCCAGCAGCCGCAGACCGGCTATGTAACCGGCCCGCGTCCGATCACGATCGGCAACGATCACCATGAGAGAGGTTCCTTTCCTTCGGGGGGACACGACAGACAGCGCCCTGACCTGGTCCAGGCCGGGGCGCAACAGACGACAGGGCAGGTGGTAGGGGTGGGGCGTCACGCCTTACCGACGTCGCCGTCCCGGATCGGAGGCAGCTCAGAGCCCTGACCAGGAGGCGGGCCGGTCAGCACGACGTCGAGATAGCGTCGGACACCGCTACCACGCCGGTTCGAGTACGGGGCCGAGACCTCCCCGACCGCGCAACCGGAGCCGGACATCTCGGTCAGCAGGCCGGCCAGCGCGGCCACGTCGTCGGCACCGCCCAACAGACGCACCTTCACCAGCCGCAACCGCGGGCCGCTCACTACCCGCCACCGATCGGCGTCTTGTCCAGCGCGGCCAGTACCGGCGCCAGCCGCTCGTCCAGCACCCTGATCAGCCGCTTCACCGCGCACTTGGCATCCCGCACGCTCACCTGATCGGGCGCGTCCTGCGGGAGGTACAGATCGGTGGCGGGCAGGTGGAACAGCAGCAGCGTGCTGGACAGCATCGCGGGCTGCCGCATCACCGCGGCGTCCTCGGGGAGGTGGTAGCCGCGGACGTCCTGCCAGCTGGCGTCACGCGCCCAGTCGGCGAACCCCTGCACACCGGCGAGCGCGGCCGGCCGCGGCACCGCCACCTGCACATGCGCGATCAGCGAACCGTCACGCTCGCTGAAGGTGAAGTCCACCGACCGCACCCGCTCGGCCGTCCAGTCCAGGTACGGCGGCGCCATCGTCGGCGACGTGGCCACCTGCCACGCCGACCGGGCGAACAGCGCCGGATCCCCGGTCACCTGGTTGTCTTCCCAGTCGGCGAACAGCTTGGGATACCGGCGCAGGTACACCCCGTACCGGCTCACACCGTCCGACGCGCGCTCGCGGTCGTCGGCGTCATCGAAGCGAAACATCATGGGCAATCTCCGTCCTCCCCGCTCGCTCGGCGGGGACGATCACACGCGGACAGGGACAAAGCAGCGCCCCGGCCGCGAAGTCGTGGGCGGGGCGCCAGGAAGGGGGCCGCTGCCTCAGCAGGCGGCGGTCATCTGGGGTCGCGGCTGACATCGCCGCGCGGCGATCTGATGGACCGCCGGTGCTATCGGTGGGGCCTGCTGATACTCATCGCGCGGGACGCGAGCGATCGCACGGGCATGAGCAGCCGCACCGGCGCGCAGTTCTTGCAGATCCTCGGGCGTGAGGTCGGCGAACACTCTCTGGTGAGAACCGGGGCACTTGGGCGACTCGGACTCATCCGGCCGAAGCGGATGGGCCTTGACCTGCCCGCGCTTCCACACCTGCCAGGTGCCGCAGTCCCCGCACACCAGCCGGGGGCTCCGGCCCGTCGACATCGAGATCTGGTCTAGAGGAATCCGGCTGGCCAGCAGAGTGCGGCGGCCGTTGTTCGAGGTCATGCACGTCTCCAAGGGGAACAGACAGGACTTGCGTTCTCCGCCCGCCACGGGCACACCCGGCACAACCAGGCGGCCATCCATGACGGACAGACAGCACACGGCCGTCTGCGGGGCGCTGCCACAACCGACGCGATCCGGGGACTGAATCGACCCGGACACCTACTGGTTCCGCGCTCGGCCACAACGCCATGTGAAGTTGTCCGGACCAGCCTGTGGCGGTCCGTACCCGTACTGGTAGTGCGAGTACCCACATCTTCAGTGCGAGTGTCGATACAAGTCAAGGGAAACCCGCAAGAAAAATGTGGGTGAGGCGACCTAGTACCTTCAGTGCGATCACGCATACGCTGAACGGGTACCGCAACTCGGCAGGTCAGGAGCAGTCCCATGACAGACGCAGGCTCAGGCTTCGCGCTGGTCGTCCGCTTCACGCTTCACCCGGACATGGCGGAGGAGTTCGACCGGCTCACGGCTCAGACGGTCGCGCATATCCGGACAGAGGAGCCTGGAACCCTCCTCTACTCGTGCCACCGCGTTCAGGGCGCGTCAGACCAGCGGATCTTCTACGAGCTCTACCGAGATCGCGCGGCGTTCGACGCTCACGAGCGGTACGAGCACGTGCGCCAGTTCCTCGCAGCAAGGAAGCGCCTGATCAACACTGTGGAAGTCGACTTCCTTGACTACGTCGACGGCAAGACCCCGATCCTGGACGACGGATCGTCGGATGACTGAGACACAAGAGGTCGGCAAGCAGGTCGCGCATCACCGGAAGCGGCTGGGACTGTCTCAAGTCGAGTTCGCTGGCCTGATCGGGCGATCCGAAAGCTGGGTCTCGCAAGTCGAACGAGGGGTCAGATCCATAGACCGGCTGTCCGTCCTGCAAACGGTCGCCGATGCATTGAGCGTCTCGGTGGCGGAGTTGCGAGGCGGGACCGATGTGGAAACGCCAGCGATCGATGAACGCCCCGAGGGGTTTGAAGATCTCCGCCTTGCCCTCACTGGACATCCGGCCATCTTCGCCGTACTCGGCCATGACAATCACCAATACTCCGAGCAAGACGTTCAAGATCTGAGTGAGCGCCATGGCGGCGTCTGGGAGATGGTGCATGGCAGTCGATACACCGAACTGGCCCCAACCTTGGCTGAGCTGATCACAGATCTTGAACTCGCCGTGCGGCTTGCGGGTAGTGAAGATCTACGCCGCAAGTCACGAGAACTCCTTGCAGACACCTACCAGGCCGCTGCCGCGATGATGGCCAAGTTGTCTGAGAATGATGCGGCGTGGATTGCGGCAGACCGGGCGGCTTACCTAGCTGAGATGCTTGATTGGCCCCTCGAAACAGCTGCGAGTCTCTTTCGCATGGCTCATGTCTTCTTGAGCCTTCGCCAGACCTCACAAGCTCAAAAAGTTGCCGCCGACACGGCCCAAGCTCTCTCCCGGCGTATCGACGGTGAGCCCGAGGTTGAGGCATTGTCTCTGTACGGTGCATTTCACCTTGTATTGGCCGTGGCTCTCGCCAGGGACAATGAGCGTACTCAGGCATATGAACACCTCGAAACGGCGAGGCGTACCGCTCAGCGAATCGGGGAGGACCGCAACGACTTCGGTACCGAGTTCGGGCCTACCAACGTCGCGATTCACGCGGTATCGATTGCCGCTGAACTAGGCGACGCTGGTCACGCCCTAGAACTGTCCCACGAGGTCGACCCCTCGAATCTGTCCGCAGAGCGACAAGCCAGGTTCGCGATCGACATAGCGTATGCCCATTCAATGCGGAGGCAGATTGGTGAGGCATTGCGCGCCCTGGAAAAGGCTGAAAATCTCACGCCGGAACAAACTAGAATGCACAGAGTCGCCCGAGACGTGGCACGCGATCTCATCCAGCTTTCTGGCTCGCGCCCTCGCCCAGAACTACGCGATCTAGCGGAACGATTCGGTGTTCTGCCGTAACACAAAAGGCCACGCCGCTACAAGGAGCGGCAGGGGCCTTGATGTGCCATCGCCGATGGGTGGCTCACGGTTAAGACGGTGCGCACCCGCAAAAGATCCCTCGTGCAGAATCTCGACGCTGTGGAGAAGCGCAACTACTTCGCCTAGACTCAGGAATTCCTATCGTCGAGATGTGGGATGTTGATTACGACCAACAAGAGCGGACCCTGCAGGCGGCGTGTGACCTCTATGCGGGCGATCAGCACGAGTTCGCATACGAGTGGAATGAAGAGGGCATAAAGTCATGAGCCACCAATGGCCTGAAGATTGGCAACAACTGACCCGAGGAATCGGCTGCGAGATGTGCGATTCGACTCGGCCGGAGAGTGACAAATATGGCATCAGAATACGAGCTACCAAGCTTACCGATGCCGTACTACAGCGCGCGAATATTCAGCGCGGATATACGCTGGTTATCTGGCGCGGTCGGCACGTGAATGAGCCCACGGAACTATCACACGATGAGGCTTCGGCGTATTGGGAGGATGTACTGATAGCCGCTCGGGCCCTGATTAGGCACTACCGTCCCCTTAAGATGAACTATGAGACACTAGGGAACAGTCTCCCACATCTCCACACTCACCTTATCCCCCGCTATCCGCAGGATCCTGCACCTGGGCGCCCTTTTCCTCTGCTTCCACAGGATGGCTCAGAACCTCTTATCCCAGAAGAAGAACTACAGAAGGATGCCTCAACTCTCCGCCGTTTGCTTGGCTACGACTCCACAGAGTGACACACACTTGACCTTGGTGCCTCCTGGCGACCGGCCGCGGCACGTGTTCCTGGCACGGCAGCGAGGCCCGGCTGACACACGCCAGCTCGCTAGCCGCAGGTGCGCCGCCGCCACGGCCACAGAGGCTTCCCAACACTGCGCCATAGGAGTTCGCTTGGGAGAGCAACCTCCGGAGGCTTACCGTGGGAAGGGACAAGCCTGCGCAATGCGGGACCTGTAACGGGCAGGGCGGCTGGTGGGAGTTCGGCAACGGCCAGCCAGGCAAGGCCAAGCCGAAGCAGTGGATCAAATGCCGGGACTGCAACGGGAGGGGGACGAAATGAGCGCCGACCCGTGGGAGGGGCCGACCTGCTCCGAGTGCAAGGGCCGGGGCGACATCGTCCTCACCCGGGGAAACCACTGGCTGAGCGTCGAATGCGCCGACTGCCACGGGACGGGCCTCGCCGACGCACCACCCCCACCACCCCGATACCGGCCGGACGGCTACCGGATCCCCGAAGACGGCGAAGAGTACGACCCCGACCTACATGGGCCGATCCCCTCGTCCCGATGGGAACGGCCTTCGTAGTGAACAGGCCCGCAGACCCCCCACCGCGGGGGCAACACGGCAACGGATCCACCGTGCAGCCCGCTCCACCAGCGGCACGAGCATCCCTGGGTTGGCCGCGTTTGTCCTAGGCGCTCACGAGGGCGCCAAAGAGCGCGTCCGACAGCGCGCCGAACACCACCGCCAGCACCGCAACGACCCGCCGCCCCCCAACCAGCCCAGCCAGAGCATCACTCCGGTTTCCGGTGGGCTCCGCGGCCTCGGCCGTCGCAAGTAGTGCCGCTTCGAGGTTCGTCAGCTGGTGCGCTTCTGGAAGCTTCGAACGCTGGGAGCGTGAGTGGGAGCGGAGCACTCCCGCGAGGTGCGGTCAGAGGTGGTCAGAGTACGGGCCGCTAGGTACCCGCATCAGCCCTGACCTGGTTAAGCATCGATGACCGGCAACGTCCGGCCTTGGACGTGCCCTGTTGTGGTCAAGGTTGTCGCCCACTCATGAAGCCCGCTCCGTCGAACCTGTGCGGACCTTCCTCACGAGGCTTCAAGGCGGCCCGAGTACCGGGCCGCACGCTCCGCCGACTCGGCGCCTGGCCCTTCGCCTCTGCTTGGGCGCCGGCTACGGGACCAGGCTGACACCGGTCGGCAGGCGCGAAGACCAGCAGAAGTCACGGGGCCGCACGAAGACGAAGACCAGTCACGGGGCCGAGCTGGCCGCGCCCGTGCTGCTGGCCGGTTCCCGACTTGCGCGGGGACCCCGCGCGGGGCCTCACGACGGGCCAATGCGGGCAGGCGGCAGCGCCAGCCCGTTCGCCGGTCCCGGCTACGAGGCCCCGCCCCACACAAGTCCGGAACCGTCCAGCTCACCGACCACGATGCTGGGCCGAATACTGTGTGATCCGCGACAATAGCCGGTAAGCTAACGAGGACTCAGAACGGCAGGGATCGAATTAATTTAAAAGAAAGTTCAAACGATGAAACGACTAAAGAGTTTCTGGTCGAACCTAGATTCCTTAATGAAAGTTACATGGGTCACGTTATGGATAATCGGTGCAATCCTCGTGTTTTTGGGTTTATGGGGCGACAATACAGGATTTTGGGAAGGGAAGTCTTTTTCAACTAACCTAATTTCCTCCATGACTGGAGCAGCATTTGGAATACCGCTGGCTCTTATTTTTCTTCAAGGTTTGACCGCACGTCAAACCGAGTTGCTCGAAATGCATTCAGCTAAGCGCCTGGCGCATCAAGTTGCCCAAGAGATTGTGCAAAACTCAATTGAACTTATGCCGAGCGGCATCGAAGAAGTAGAGAATGTCTCGGAAAATCTTGCCGCGATGAGTTCAGAGATTCGCGAAATTGCGAAAGACCGTCACGACCAAGAAGAAGCGAGTCGGATCCATCAAGAGCTCAGCAACATAGTCACAAATTGGCATCAGCTATGCATTATTCCTGGCGGTACTGCAACCGAAGGACTCTATGAGATTGAACAACAATGGTCCTACTTCAAACAGGAAGTATATGCACGCATAGTTGAAATAAAAGGCGCCTGGATAGAACCCTCTCTTCAAAGTAATATCGACAAGAGTATTGCCAAACTCAAGCAGCATGGTCAATTTGACGAAAACGAACTCCACCTCCTGGACATTATTGATATAAGCGCGCTAGATGATATAGCTGAGACAACGTCAAACAATCTCAAGCGATTGGCATGGGACGTCTCAACTATTAGGGATATTCTTCGCGATGTTGTGCAATTCAATGAATATGTAACAATACTGCAAAGAAGCTGGGATAATTGATACTAGTCACGCCATTGTCGGCTACCGGTTCGCGCCTTGCGCGGACTCCTACAAGTTGACGCTTAAGCGTCAACGCAACCCCACTCCTGGGGACCAGATGGGGACCACACGCTATGCATCGCACTGCACGAGCCTCTGAGACACACACGACGAACACACGTTCGAATATGACTCTGAGCTGCACAAAGCTCTCCCCCGCCGTCCTGGGGGTCAAGGGGTCGTGGGTTCAAATCCCGCCGTCCCGACACAGGCCAGGACCGCTTTCAGGGCCTGGCCCGGAGGACTGCAACGGCCTCCTGTGGGAATTCTATGGGACGACCTTGAGGTCGTCCCATTTCCTTCGCCAGGGAACGAGCTCGCAGCAGCTCGTCCAGAGCAGCCACCGGCGAGCCGGGGGCCATGGCGAGCCGAGCGGCCAGGGACTGCTCCCACTGCCCGGTCAGCTCGTGCTCCCGCATCTTCGCGATGACATGGGTGTAGCGGCGCTGCACCGAACCGTCCTCGTGTCCCATCCGCTCGTCGATCAGAACCGGCGGGATCCCGTCCCGTTCCAGCATGGTCCGATGCGAGTGGTGCAGACCGTGGGGGTCAACCCCTCGGCGAGCGGCACCCAGCACGCCTCCGCCCGACCCTGGGAGCTTCGTCCTCGCACCGGACGCCCAGGCTGTGGCTTCTTCTGCGGATACCAGCCCGACACCGCCGGGGCGAAAACCCATGTCGCAAACCCCGAACGACGCCAGTCCGGTGCGCCGGGAGCGGCGGCCGGTGTCGTTGTCGAGGGCGTGAACCCCAGTGCGGCGATCGCCGCCTGCACCCGCTCCCGTGTGTCCTCCGCCACACGATGGGGGTGGTTGAGGACGTTGAAGACCGTCGCAGGACTGACCTTCTTCGCACGCCTGGCCACATCCACCAAACTTCACAGCGCCCCGCTGCGGCGCTGTCTGTCGGCCGCTAAGCGGCATTCCAGAAGTTGTGTTCGTAACCGGGTGGGAGCCAGGGGCTGGTCCAGGGCGCGGCGGCGGTCAGCATCTGGTCGGGGGTGTGGGTGCGGAAGAAGGCGTGGATCTGTTTCAGGCGGCCGGGTCAGCTGACGGCGGTGTTGGCGATGTGGTTCTTCAGCGCCGCCCAGATCCGTTCGGCTGGGTTGTCGTGTGGGCTGTGGCGCGCTCCGTACAAGATTTCGATTCGGGGATGTTCGCGCAGGTGGGCGGTGACGGCTTTGGCGTGGTGGATGCTGTCGTCGTCGCAGATCACCACGATTGCCGGGGCGCGGGGGAACGCCTGCTCCAGCATGGTCAGCAGTGCGATGAAGTCGGCCGCGCAGCGGCGCCCGAGCCGGTAGAGGCATGGGCCGGTGGTGACCTCCATGGCGCCCAGCACGGTGACCTGCCGGTTGGTGCCCGGGGTGGGAATCAGCGGACGGACGGTGCGTGGTGTCCAGGATGCCCGCACGTGCGGCAGCAGGTGCAGGTGCGTCTCGTCCTCGACCCACACCACCGAACGGCGCGGCAGCTCGATCAGCCGGGCCACGATCGCGGCGACCACGTGGTCGTGGTCGGGGTCGCCGCGGGCGATCAGCTTGGGGCGCCGCCACACCGCGACCTGGCGGACCCGCCGGTACAGGGTGCGGCGGCTGAGCTTGGGGCGGCCCAGGTACCGCCACAGCCGCGGCACCGTCCAGGGCCCCGGACGGGCCAGGAGCGCGGCGATCCGCCTGGTCAGCCGGCGCCCGCCCAGCCGCGGCCGCCCCGGCCGGGGCCGGTCGATCAGCCCCGCCGGTCCTTCGGTGTTGTACCGGTCGATCCAGCGCCGCACCGTGACCGGATGGCACTCCAGCAGCACCGCGATCTCCGCGGCGCTCAAGCCGTGCAGCGACGGCAGCACCATCACCGCCCGCAGCGCCGGGCGCCATCGTCCCCGCAGCAGCTCCCGCAGTTCCTCGGCCGGCGTCCGGGGGCGTTGGCGAACACGGTGGGCGGGCGCATACTGACCACGACCTCGCCGGGTGGTTGGAGGGTGTAGACAACCTCGATCCAACCTCCGGCGAGGCCCCTGTCAACACCCTGCGCCCCCGCGACCTCACGCCAGGTTACGAACAGAACCTATGGAATGGCGCTTAGACACGTAGCGTCTGCCATGGCACGGGCAGGGCTTGGGCGCCTTCTGAGCAATGTGGTCGGACACCAGCTTGGACAGCCAAGCAGGCAGGTCCACGTTACGGTAGGAGTCGTCTTTGGGCAGGATTTGGTGGAATACCCCCTCATCGTCCTCCCAGAGCTGCCATTCGACACGTATAACGCCGGGCCGTGCGTACTTGACCTCCAGTTCGATCAGCTCCGCCCAGTGCAAACCGGTGTAGTAGTCCAGCAGGATCATCCCTAGTTCGTCCTCGCGGCCGGTCAGGACGTTCGCCCGCTCAGCGATCAGCAACGCACGGAGACTCCCGGTGATCACCTTCTCTGGAGGCATATCCCTGGCCGTTGCTGGTCTGGTGGCGGAGGCGGTATCGGCGCGGCCGGGGACCTGCCCAAGGCCAGGAGGTCGTCTAGGTCGCCGATCACGCCCTGCTGACACCGCCGACGGCGAAGCCGAAGCGCTCGGCGAGAACGGCGACCTGGACGAGGGTTCATGTTCAGGTAAAGCGGGCCGCCTCAGGGATCGGTCTCGTCGTCACTCGACGAGCGTAGATACCCTGCGGAGGTCATCAGCGCGACGATTTCGGCGTCGAGGTCATCGAGATCGATCTTTGTCGAGAGTATTTGGGTAGGTATCGCATTCTTATCGCGCAGTAGAGCCAAGAAGAGATGCTCGGCGCCAGCGTGCGGATGCCCCATCCGCCTGGCCAGGTCATCGGCAGCAGTGATGGTCCGGAGGTAGCGGGGTGTGTGTATCGGCCCCGGGTCGCTGTTCTCCATTTCTGCCCTTTTGAAGTCGCGGTTGCGTCGCCTGCACTCTACTTCGCATGCGGTCGGCGTGGGTCTTCGGTGTTGGCGAACGCGGGGAGAACGCTCAACGCCTGTCCAGGACGATGGACCGCACCCTTGGCAGGGGGCGGTCCATCGAACCTGCTGGTGGGTCTAGGTGCTGCTGGGGCGCGTTAAAGCAGCGCTATCCACCACATTTCTCCGACGGCGGGCACAAGCCTGCACTCCCACCAGTGCCCTTTGTAGGACTTGCGGGCGCCGTCTTCCCAGCCGTTGCAGCGTCCTGGCGGGGACGACCTGAGACTGCTCGGGGATGTCTGGCCGTGCAGGACCGTGGCCTGGGCTGCGGTCTCGGCGGATGCTGGAGCGGCCATCAGGCCTCCGGCGAATGTGGTGACCGCGGCAGCGGTTACCAGCGTACGTACCAAGGTGGGACGAATTCGCTGCATGGATTTCCTCTTTCGGAAGGTAGGTAGATTCACGGGGGTAATCGTGAACGTGTCGCAGCAGCTCATGCGGCTGCTGTGGCTAGGCGGACTACATAGTCCTTGCCATGAGGTGAGCTCTTGTTGGGGTCGGTGAAGGGGACAGCGCCACCCCGCCAACGACGGGCTCGCCCCGATCACGTTCGAACGTCAGATAGCAGAAGCACGGAGAACATCAACGACCCAGCTCAGGGCCGAAGTGGCATAACACCGTCTCCACGCTTCGAGGGGATTGACATTCCCTGGCCGGGCTCGGCGGGCCCGAAACCGCCGTGCAGATCTGGCTGCGCGCCTACGCCAGCCCCAACACCCGCGACGCCTACCGCCGCGACATCGGCCGTTGGTTCGCCTGGTGCCGCGACACGGCATCGACATCACCGACGCTCGCCGCGGCGACGTCGACGCCTACCGCACCGAACTCGATGACCACGACCCACCCCTCGGCGCACACACCAGACGCCACCGCATCGCCGTCATCTCCTCCTTCTACGGCTACTGGACCGCCGAGGACGCCGTCCCCCCGCAACCCCGCCGCACACGTCCGCCGACCACCCCAACCCGACGAACCCAGCAGCATCGCCCTCAACCGCCAACAGGCGATCGACCTCCAAGCCGCGGCCGACGCTGACGGCCTGCGCTCGGCGATCGTGGTGCGGCTGCTACTCGAAACCGGCATGCGGGTGTCGGAACTGTCGGGCCGCGACCGTGCCGGTCACGCCGGAGACCGGACATCTGATCGACGCCTACCTGGACGGTCGCACCGACGGGCCACTGCTGCGCACTTCCGGCGCCAAGAGTGACGGCGTCCCGCAGCCCTTGGACCGCAAGTACATCCGAAGCCTGCTGCGCCGCCTCGCCGCCGAGGCCGAGCTTCCGCAGGAGGTGCTGGAGGCGATGCATCCGCACCTCCTGCGGCACATCGTTGCCACCCTGCTGGACGAGGAGGGCGCGACCGTCCAGGAGATCCAGCAGCTGCTCGGCCATGCCGACCCACGCACCACCCAGGGCTACATCAACAAACGCCGCAACCTCGCCGCCTCCCCCGGTCTACGTCATGGCCCGCCTGCTCACCACCACCTGAATGGGAGTTTCGTCCTGTATCTCTGGTGTCACAGAGGCAGGACAAAACTTCCAATTAGTGGTGGGCGCCTTCCCAGGCGCCCACCACTGGGCCGTTGCCATTCGCGGACTCGTCCGGGGCGATCGTGGAGCCTTACCCGGTGGCTGGGTGCGCCTGGGTGCCTTCCGAGGTGACCAGGCCATAACCGGGCACGGCGTCGGTCACGGCGAGCGCCGCGTCACCGGTCACAACGTCGGCGCCGCTACGTGCGTCAACCACTACATCGCCGTTCTCAGCGTGACCGTAGACAGCGCCGTGGAACGCGCAGGTCACATCGAAAGCCATGCGGCCGGCGGCCTTATCGGGAAGCGACCACAGACGGCGGCCGGAGCGGGCATCGAACGCCAGCGTTTGCTCGGGAGCGTCTCCGCTGATCCCGGCGGGCTCGGTGCACACGATGGTGTCTCGTTGATCGAACTTGCACACGAAATTCTTGCTGCCGAGTCGGCCGAGCGGGGTCAGCGTGGCGACCTTCTTCCCGTCGGCGGTGTCGAACAGCGCGTCCCGGTCGTCTTTCGAGGTGTGCACCACCACCCGGCCGGATCCCGCCATGACCAGCTCCGGGATCTGACCGGCAAGGGCCGTGCGAATCTCCGGACCTGACCAGAGGGACGTCCCGTCGCGGCTGCGCAACGCGACCAGGTTCGATGCCCACTGGTCGTCTCCAGACCGGAAGCCCACGACCTTGTCGCCATCGACTCCGCGTGGAACGACCTCGTCCTGCTTCCACAGCACCGTCCCCGATTGAGCGTCCACGGCCACGGTGTATCCCACGTTCACGATCACGCTTACGCCACTGCCGTCGCGGCCCGCTCCCACAATCTTCGGTGGGAGCGCGGAAGAGGGCGCGGGGCCCGCCCGGTGCCAGCGGGTTCGGCCGGCAGGGTCGACCGCGAAGACCTGGGTCTGTTCCGTGTCCTGCTGTGTGCCGGTGCCCTCGGTGACGGTGTCATAGGCGGCGATGATCAAGACTTGGCCTTGCCGGTCGGTCACCGCGGCCGGAGCCGGAGGATCCTCTTCGGTCATCGGCCCGCTGGTGAGGTTGGTGGCGCCGGGCAGTCCGACCGACCAGCGACGCGCCCCGGTCGCGAGGTCGGTCGCCACCAGCGCACTGCCTTCCTCGGTTTCGGCGTAGGAATAGGCGGTATCTTTGACGACTGCTACCGGACCGGTGCCTACCTGTACTCCCTTGGCCGAGAACCGGCGTGGCGGATCGTAATAGTGAGCGGGCCGACCGTTGCCCGAGGACGCAGCCAGCGGCGGTGTCTTCTTGTCACGCGACGGCGACTTCGAGGAACAGCCGGCGTTGGTCAGTATCGATGCCGCGACCGGCAACATCAGCAACATCGCCGGTACCTTCATACAGTCTCCTCTTCACGTACGTCCCGATTGAGTGGGCACACGCACGTTAAAGGAGGCAGTGGAAGGATTGTAGCGAAAGGTCGAAAATGATTGGGTGTGGATCGCCTACTTGTCGCCAAGTGAACGAAAGCGTGCCAGAGGGCGTCTGAAAAGGGTCAGGGTGGCCGACCGGTGAGGCGGTGGAGCAAGATCATGTTCGCCGCCGGGTAGATGACGTTCTCCGAAGCGACGGCGAGGTACTCGTGGTCCTTGGACAGGCGCCGATACTTGCCCATCCAGGCGAAGGTCCGCTCCACCACCCAGCGGCGGGTGACCAGGCGAATCGCGGTACCACCGGTGGCGAGCTGCCCACCTTGCGCCAGGTGCTTCGGAATCCGCCGTCGCGGCGGGCGGACGATCTGCACGGTGACCTGCAGGACGTCGCGGGCCCAGTCGGTGAAGTCCTGGCCGCGGTTAGCCCTGGTCGGCCCACACGTGCCGCAACCGCGCGAACGGTTCGCACGCTCGCCACAAAAGCACCACAGCTCCGTCCCGGTCGCCGACACTGGCCGGGCTCACGCACGCCAGCAGCACGTCGCCGCAGGCGTCCACCAGCAAATACCGTTTGATCCCGGGCGCCTTCTTGACCCCGTCGTAGCCGTGCAGCCCGCCCCGGTCGGTGGTCCGGACGCTCTGCGGATCGATCACGCCCGCGCTGGGCATCGGGTCGCGGGCCGCGCCGAGCCGATCGCGCTCGCGCAGGTAAGCCGGCATCTGCTCCCACCGGCCCTCGATCCGCCAGACCCGCCAGACCCGCCAGTAGTGGTAGATGGTCTGCCAGGGCGGCAGGTCGTGTGGCAGCAGCCGCCACGCGCATCCCGCCCGCAGCCAATACGCCAGCACGTTGATGATCTCCCGTCGCAAGTGCACCGCCGGCCGACCACCCGGCTGGGGCGCCGGGACAAGCCCGGCGATCAGTTCCCACTCGGCATCGGATAGATCGGTCGGGTAAGGGCGACGCTCGACCATCACCGCGCTGCGCGCTCACGGCGCGGCAACCACCAGCATGCCCCGCCACGGTCCTGACCCTTTCCAGACGCCCTCTAATCCGAAACTTGGTCACATTCTGAGGGGCCCTCCAGTCCGGTCGCCGCCTCCTCAGCCCCGCCGCGTTGACCCGCGACAATCCACGAGGACCATGATCCCGGATCAGCTGATCGGAGAAGTTGGGAGGAGCAGCGGGTCACGCTGCGGCTGCAGGACGCGCTGCGCGCCCAGGTCCGCCAGGCCGAAGGGCGGGACACCGACCCATCGGCGGGGATCATCGACCTCCAGAGTGTGAAGGCCACCGACACCATCGGCCGGGACACCCGAGGGTATGACGCGGGCAGTGACGTTGAAGGTAAGCCGGTCGACGATCGCGCCGTCATTCCAAATGAGATGACGTCTAAGAGCTGCTAACAGAATCAGCGGACGAGTCTTCGCCAGCAGATGATGGCGGCGGCGAGGGCCATGAGGGCTTCGTGGATGTCGTCTCGGATCTCCCAGCGGATGCGCAGGCGCTGGAACCAGTGGAGCAGGCCGATCGTCCGCTCGACGACGTAGCGGTGGACGCCCAGTCCGGACCCGTGGGCGACGCCACGGCGGGCGATGCGGGGTTTGATGCCCTTCTTTTCAGACCAGCCGCCGGTACTTGTCGTGGTCGTAGCCGCGGTCGGCGAATAGGCACTCGGTCGGCGGGGTCTGCCGACGCGGCCGCGGATCGGCGGCACTTTGTCGAGCAGCGGCAGCAGCCGGGTGACATCGTTACGGTTGCCGCCGGTCAAGATGAGGGCGAGCGGGGTGCCGTGGCCGTCGGTGAGGACGTGATGTTTCGAGCCGGTCCGTCCTCGATCGACCGGGCTCGGCCCTGTTCTGGGCCGCCCTTCATCGCTCGGACGTGCGAGCTGTCGATCACCGCCTTGGACCAATCGAGCTGGCCGGCGGTGTGAAGTTCTTCCAGCAGGAGCCGGTGCAGCCGCGTCCAGACCCCGGCCTCGTGCCACTCGGCCAGACGCCGCCAGCACGTCATCCCCGACCCGAACCCCAGCTCTTGGGGCAGGAACTCCCACCGGATCCCCGTATGCAGCACGAACAAGATCCCGCACAGCACCTTCCGATCATCCAGCCGCTTGCGTCCGGTGTGACGCTTGCGCCGCTCGACCTTCGGCAGCAGCGGCTCGACCCGCTCCCACAAGCTGTCGGCCACAATCCACGGGGGCTGCTCGCCTGCACGCATGCCCTCACACCACACCCGACATCACCACACGTCGCGCTACATGCTCATTCTATTATGAACTCTAAGGCCACCGCCGGCCCCAACAGCCTGGGCTCCAGTGTCGGCGTCACCGCCATAGGGCACCGCACCGCCGGGTGGGGTCAAGGGAGAACGTCTTGACCCCGCCCGGCGGCGCGCTGAGCGGAGCGCAGTGACGCCGCCCCTGAAGCACGGAGACGTCGACGACGCGCCAGCCCACCGTCCCCGCTCATGCGACGCAGGCTCCCATGACTCTGTACGCGAGAACGGGCGCGAGCCGTGATCGACACCGAACTGCCCTTCTGACCGCCATCGGTCGCTGTGCCCTCCCTTCTCCCGCCGAGGGAGGGCACGGCCGGCCCGTGTCGAAAGGACATCCGTTGAACGAGAACGCCGCGATCATCCCCCAGCGATCGCTGTTTCATCTAGCGGAGATCCCGCCCGCCGACCGCGACCACGCATACGCGCGCATCGCCAGCCACGCCGCGGCAGCCTGGGAACAGCGCACCGCCCCGTTCGCCGCGTGGAAAGAGGACGGGCCCATTGTGCGGGAGAGCCACGCCATCATCGCCGCCCTGATCGACTTGCTGCTCGGTGGACAGGTCGGCGACGACGCCGAGGCGCTCGCCGGCCTGTTGATCGGCGGCTACTACGAGCCCGACGCCGTCCTGGTCGAGGAGATCATCAGCGCCTACGTAGCCGAGTTCGACACTGGTGCACCTCAACTGCCCATGGTGCGCATCAACGAAGATGCCGTGCAGTGCCCGGTCTGCGGAACCGGAGGCAAGATCTTCAAAGTTGCGCATAGCGTCCAGCACGACAAGCTCTAGGTCGAGCACGGCCGCCTGAAGATCACCGTCGATGGGAACGCAGCCCGCAAGGTCGAGCAGGGCGGGTACGTCTGCGATGACCGCCAGGCGCCTGCGGGCCTATGGCCCTACCGAGATCGAACTTCAGCAGTGATCGTCGGGGGTCGGCGAAGACTCGATCGCCGGGGTTGGAAAGTCCTTCATGGGGATCGCGAACGACCTGCTCAACCGGGGAGACCAGTCACCCGCCCTAACCGAAGGTCGCGAGGTCTTGGCGGCATAGCCAAGCACCCGGGACCCGGGGTCCGCTCGCCTCGCGGCGGCTCGGCCGGCCCCAGGTCCCGGATGCACGGGGACGCCTCTAAGCCTTTGCGACCTTCGAAGAGTGCTATGCCTGCTCAACCCCGTGTCGGACATCGCGTAGTCATCCACGATCGGAAACGGCATGGCGGCCAGGGCTTCGGCGTAGTCGGGTGGCGTCCGATCTGTGTCAAACGAGGCCGACTTCGACAAGATCAAGACGGTTCGCGCAACCGCCATGGGAGGTGGTGTCGTCCCCGCCACGATGCGAAACCGCTGCCCACCCTCCGACCCGACCCTTGCGTTCATCTATCGAAGTTCGATAGATTACCATCGTAATTCGATGGAAGGGTGGGCCATGGGAAAGCTGGCAGTGCGCGCGCTGCGCGCCGTGCTCACGGTGGTACTCACCGGCACCGTGTTCGTACAGGCATTGATGGTGTGGACGTTGGTCAGCGGGAACGACCCGGAGGACGGGTCGCTCCCGCTGACCCCGCTGCGCGTGATCACGATCCTGGGCATCGGGGCGGTCCAGGTCACCCTGGTCTGCATTTGGCGGCTGGTGACGATGGTGCGACGCGGAACCGTGTTCTCCCACGCCGCCTTCCGGTACGTGGACGTCATCATCGGCGCGATAGTGGCGGCTGCCCTCACGTGGTTCGCGGTCACGGTCCTCAATGCGCCGGGCCAGCGGGACGACCCGGGCGTCACCGTCATCATGGGCGGGGTTGGCGTGGCCATCCTGGGGGGCGCGCTCCTGGTGCTCGTGCTGCGGATGCTGCTCGCCCAGGCCGTCGCGCGCGACGTCGAAGCGGCGCAGATGCAGGCCGAGCTGGACGAGGTGATCTGATGCCGATCGCCGTCGACATCGACGTGATGCTGGCCAAACGGAAGATGTCCGTAGGCGAGCTCGCGGACCGCGTAGGGATCACGCCCGCCAACCTGGCGGTACTCAAGAACGGCCGCGCCAAGGCCGTGCGCTTCACCACCCTCGCCGCGCTCTGCGAGGTGCTCAAGTGCCAGCCGGGCGACCTGCTGCGCTGGGAAGCCGAGGACGCCGCGGGCGGATGACGTGCCCCAGGGCGGACGTGAAAACGCCAGGCACCACCGGCCCATGACACCGCACGTAGACCGCATGGACGCAGGTCGCCGATCACCCGCAGCACCGTCCCGACCCCGTAGGGTAGATTCCGGTTGGCCCGCACCGCAAAGATCATGGAGTTCTCGACGCCCCGTGATCCGAGTGGAAGACCGTGAGTCGTTTCCATCCTCAGTTGGGGTGATGGTGCAGGGTGAGGATCGCCTGGACGGTGGCTGTCAGCCGAGCCGGTGAGCGGCGTGCCTTGCGGAGAATGTGCCATCCTTTGAGGGTGGCGGCGCCCTGCTCTCCGAGCGCCCGGATTTTGGTGTGGTGGCGGTTGAACAGTTTCTTGCGTTTGCCGGGCTTGCCGCCCTTGTGGCGGCGGTAGGGGGTGCCGATTGCGCCGTCAGCGCCGATGTATCCCCTTGTCGGCGTAGCAGGCGATCGCCCACCGGGCGAGGGCATCGACGATGCCGTGGACGCGAGCGGCGGTCAGGTCATGGGTCGAGCCGGGCAGCGCCGCCGATGCCCGGATCAGGCGGCCGTGCGGGTCGGTGAGGAACTGGATGTTCACACCGTGCCGCCGGTGCTTGCCGGAGAAGAACAGCCGGTCATCGGTGCCTGAGAGCCGATCGATCGGCACCGGTGTGCCGTCCAGGGTCACATGAGCCTTGCGGGCCGCGATTCGCATTGCTTGGCGCAGGTCGGGCGCCAGAGCGGCGAGCAACTCGACGACCTCGGTGACGTAGCGGTGGGCGGTGGCCAATCCGACGCCGAACGCGGCGGCCGGGGCGGGGAAGGTCTCGTTGCGCCGCAGATGCACCAGGGCCAGTAGGGCCTGGCGTTCAGGCGGCAGCGCCCGCCATCGAGAGCCGATCCGGCGGCGGTGTTCCCGGACGAGTCCGGCCACGAGTCTGCGGGACGCGGGCGACAGATCCAGCGCAGCGCGGTAGAACAACACTGAAGCTCCTGGTGGTGCGGGCAAGTCTTGGTCGACTCCGCATCTACCAGGAGCTTCACTCTTTGGTGATCACAACCGGCAGACCGCATCCAACTCGTGACCAGACCACCCAGGATGGAAACGGCTCAATGCTTACGTTCCGACTGCTCACCGCCCTGCATAATGTCGGAACGCTTGCTGGAACGATCCTTTTCTGGAATATTGACGCTCCATAGTCGATGATCAAGATAGCAAAACGCTCTTGCTTGCCAATAGAACGCATTCTGAAATTGGTTGAAAACCTGCGATTGACAGCACTTGACACGAAAGTTACTCTCCGTTTAGATCCTGGATCCACCTCTATTGCAGTGCCCGCTCAATCCGGATATCCGATGCCCCGCCTCTTTGGCCACCGAAGAAATAGCCACGCCCACTCTTCAGCGTAGAGGAATCGCATGCGTAAGGGTATCTTCATTTCCACCGCCGCCGCTGCCGCCGCTCTCACCATGACCGCGGCGTCCGTCGCCCCCGCCACCGCCGCGTCCGAGGAATTTCTCGCACACGGCCCCAACGGAGTCACCATCAGCATCGCTACCGTCAACGGCTCCGGATGCCCGCCCGAAACCGTCGCGATCGCCCTGTCGGCCGGCCACGACGCGTTCACCGTCACCTACAGCAAATACCTGGCCCAGGCGGGCGGCGCATCCGCACCCACCGACGCCCGTAAGAACTGTCAGATCAACATGATCGTGCACGTTCCGCCGGGCTTCACCTACGCCATCTCGTCAACGGACTACCGCGGCTACGCCGGCTTGCAGAAGGGCGCGAACGCCACCCAGCTCGCCAGCTACTACTTCCATGGCGATCCACGCCCCAGGCAGTACTCGCATTCCCTGTCCGGCCCCTACAAAATGAGCTGGAAGACCACCGACAAGCCGGATGTGTCCCAGCTCGTTTACAAGCCGTGCGACGAGGAGCGGAGCCTCAACATCAACACCGAAGTGCGTGTGGACCTTGGAACCTCTGACCCTGCGAAGGTCAGCTTCATCGCCGTGGACTCCGCCGACAGCACCATCAAGACGACCTACCACTTCGCCTGGAAGCGCTGCCCGTAATCCAAGTACCCCCACTGAGGAGAAGAAGCCATGCGCAAGAGAGTGACTGCTGCGGCAGCCTGTCTGTCCGCTCTGGCGCTGTCCGCGGGTACGATCCCCGCGGCGTCGGCGGCAACGCCCTCGGACCCACCGCCCGCCGGATCGATCACCATTCGGGTCCTCACGGTGAATGGCTCCGGCTGCCCCGCCGGAACCGCCGCGGTGTCCACGGCCCGCGACAACACCGCATTCACCGTCACCTACAGCAACTACGTGGCTCAGGCAGGCGGAGAGTCCAACCCCACCGACTCCCGCAAGAACTGCCAGATCAGCCTCGGCGTTTACGTCCCGCAGGGATTCACCTACGCCATCGCCAGTGCCGACTACCGCGGCTATGCGCACCTGGCCGACGGCGCCTCCGGGCTGGAACGCGCGACCTACTACCACCAGGGCATGGTGCAGTCGCCGCCCCTCAGCCACACCATCCGCGGCAAGTTCTCCGACAACTGGCAGTTCACAGACAGCACCCCGGTCACCGAACTGATCTGGAAGCCCTGCGGTGAGACCCGCAACTTCAACATCAACACCGAACTGGGCGTCGACAAGGGCAACTCCAAGCCCGAAGAGACCAGCTTCATGGCCTTCGACTCCGCGGACGGCGGCGTGAGGAGCATCTACCACTTCGAATGGAAGAAGTGCCTCGGACGCTGACCCGGTCGACCAGGTCGTGTCCTCGTCCGGAAGGGTGCGGCCCGGCCACAGAAACCTCACTCGGCGGGCAGGGACCGCGTTCTTGAGATGAGTGAGACTGCGGCGCCGGGCACAAGTCACCTCAGGGCGATGGGAGGAATTCCTTACCTTCCGGTCCACTATCCCCGCCCTCACACCGAGCATGACCTCAGATGGTCGCAGGAATGGCAGGAGTGATCATTGTGAACCGTGGTATCCCGGTCGTCCTGGGCAGCGTCGCCGCCGCCTCCACCTTGTCCTTAACCGCCGCCGCCCCGACCTCGGCAACCACCGCGCCGAACATCGGGCGGCACTGCGTCATCGACCTGACCGGGCACCGGAGCATGACCTGTCACGCCAGCTTCCAGGAGGCGATCGCGGTCGCCTCCGCCGGGCATATTGCCGATGCCCCCGACGACCCGGCCACCGCGGTTCGCAGCCGGGCTTTCAACGCTCGCGTCAACGGCCTGGCCCAGCGGTCCGGCACCGCGAGCGCCCTGGTGACCTCGATCGAGTATGACGGCACCCAGTACAGCGGCCCGTCCATCGTCTTCACCCACGACAAGGTGTGCACGGCCTCCAACCTTGATATCGACGATAACCTGTCCGCGCTCCCGGCGGGATGGGACAACCGGATCTCCTCGTTCCACGGCTACAGCGGCTGCCGGCCCAGACATTGGGAAGAGAAGCTTTTCGGAGGTGCTTTTACCGAATACCAGGATGCCCGCGAGACCATGGGCATCATGGACAACCAGGCTTCGTCACTGTCGTGGACCTGAACACCGGTCTTGCCCGGCAACCGCGCGGCGGGGAAATGTACCCTGCGGGAATGGATCTTGCCGCTAGGCAGGCATCGCCACTGGACCACTCCCCCGATGTCGCCCATGTAGCGGCTGATCATGGCTTGACGCAGCTTGGTCGGCACTTCGGGGGAAAGGGCGTTGGGTGGATCGGTGAGCATCAGTGTCTCCAGGT
Source organism: Actinomadura rubrisoli (assembly GCF_004349215.1). GTDB lineage: Bacteria > Actinomycetota > Actinomycetes > Streptosporangiales > Streptosporangiaceae > Spirillospora > Spirillospora rubrisoli. Next base: position 21,876 of record NZ_SMKU01000001.1, read on the forward strand.
CGGGCCGATGCCGAGCTGAATGAGGACGACATTCTCGATCTGTACGCCGACACGGCGTTATCGCCCCGAGGGCACCGCACCGCCGGGTGGGTCGAGGGAGAACGCCTTGACCCCGCCCGGCGGCGCGCTGAGCGGAGCGCAGTGACGCCGGCCCCGAAGCACTGAGACATCGATGACGCGCCAGCCCACCGTCCCCCCATGGCGGCGAACGGCGCCGCTTACGAATCGGCAACCTCGCCCGCACTTTTCCGTCCAGTTTCCGAAAGCCCCGCCGCGGTGCGGTTCGCGAGAGTTCACGAAATTTTTGGTTAGCTTCCCGTACCCGAGTCGATCGCGGCACCATGGCGTCATGGGTCGACAGAAGGTGACCGAGGAATCCCTTCAGGGGCAGGCGGGCTCATCGGCCTTCAACCGCGGACGGGTCTATCTCGGACAAGGACGGGTCGAGAACCTGCGGGTCACCACGACTTCTGCGACCGCGACCGTGGACGGCTCGCGGCCCTATCACGTCCGACTCGAACTCCGGCACCCCCGAATCGCCGGTGAGTGCCCGTGCCCGCAGGGAGCCGCAGGCATTTTCTGCAAGCACTGTGTCGCGGCCACCCTCGCCTGGATGGCGGAGGCAGGCCCGTTGCCGCTGCCGGTTCCGGAGCCGCCGGAGGTCGCCGACGAGCGGCTGCGCGCGTTTCTTGCGACGCGGGACGCGGCGTGGCTGGTCGAGGAGTTGATGCGCGCGGCCGGGACCGTTCCGCTGCTGCGGGCCAGGTTGGAGGCGGCGGCCGGGACCGACGTGACGACCGTCCTGGACGTGGGGCCGCTGCGGCGCCGCCTCTCCAGGACGATCGAGGCCACGTGCGCCGATCTCGACGGGGAGAGTTCCGGCGACCTTCGCGAGATCCTCGCGGAGGTGGACGAACTGACCGTCGCCGGTTTCGCGCCGACCGCCGTGGAGTTGACCGAGCACGCCATCGACCTGATCACTCCCCACTTGGACGACAACGATTTCCTGGTGCGCTCCCTGTTCCTGTCCGTCCAGCGACTCCACCTGAAAGCTTGCACGGACGGCCATCCCGACCCCGTGGCGCTCGCCGACCGCCTCGTCGACCAGGCGCCGGCGACCGGCGAGGTGTTCCTCGACGCGCTGCCGGACTACGCCGAGGCTCTCGGCGAAACGGGGATGGCCCGCTACCGGGAACGTGTCGGTGACGCCTGGCGCGCACTGAACTCCGGCGACGCGGACGAGCCGCCGGACGACACAGACGAAACAGAAAAGCCGGATGAGCCCGGCGACCCGGCGACGATCGCGCGGTTGCGAGAGCGGCTCGCCGAGGTCGAGGGCGGCGCGGACGCGTTGATCACCGTCCTGACAGAGAGCACGCCGTCGAACAAGGACATCCTGCGGATCGCGGGGGCGCTGGTGTCGGAGGACAGGGACCACGACGCCGTGGAGTGGGTCAGGCGCGGCCTGGCACAGCACGATGGTGATGTCGGCCTGCGCGAGCTGGGCGCCGAATGCCTGGTGCGGACGGGCGACCGCCGGGGAGCCGTCGAACTGCTGTGGCCAGTCTTCATCGACAGCCCCACATTGCGGAAGTACCAGGCGCTCGCCAACGCCGCCGGTGACCATTGGCCCCGCTGGCGTGAGCGGGCACTGACCCTCCTGCGCGAATCACTCGCCCAGTCCGGCGCGGACTACGGCCACCGGGTCCTGGTCGAGATCCTGCTCTGGGAGGGCGACGTCGAAGGGGCCTGGCGAGCGGCCCAGGAAGTGTCCGTCCACGACGCCGGCCTTCTCCTCAAGGCGGCCAGGGCGCGCGGAGTGACCCACCCCGCCGACGCCATTCCCGTCCTGCTGGACCACGCGGACCAGGAGATCGCGAGTAAGGGGAAAACCCGCTACTCACGGGCCGCAAACTACCTCGCCGAAGCCCAGCTGCTGGCCGAGCAGGCCGGGGAGACCGAGGAGTTCGTCCGGCACATGGCCCAACTGCGTGCCAAGCACAAGGCCAAGCCGGCCCTGCGGAGATATCTCGACCAGGGCCGCCTCCCCTGACCTCGCGGGGCTCGAAACCACCTACCGTGCTCCGGGCCGCGCCCGAGGCTGGTAAGTGCCCGGCGTACGGACGCGCGACCAGTTCCCCCCGGTTCGACACCCTGGCTCGAAGACCGTTCAGAGGGTCGCGGACGATGTGCGGCGGGATGAACAGCCGTGCCGCGAACTCGCCCGGTGACAGCCGAGGGCGACGTGCCGAGTGATCTCCAGCTCGCGCGGTGTCGGCTCGTACGCCTCGACGATGATCACCATCAGGTCGGATCTGGCGGTGATCTCGATGACCGGCGCCACCGGTCCGCCGCCCGGCCGGGCGGGTCAGGGCCGAGGCGTGGCAGACCAGCCGCTCCGTCGACGGTCCTGACGCGCACGCGGGCGCCACCGCGCGATGCCCTGGCCTGGTCTTCAGTGGTCGATGACCCAGATCGGCAGCCGTACGCCGAGCGCGGACGGTATCGACGGGCCGCCCGGCGTCCGCGGTCGCCGACCACCGCCGTCTTTCTCGCCGCTGGCGTTGTCGGCCTACTTCACCCAGTTCTGCAGGCAAGACCGGCTGATCCTCAGGTTCTTGGCCATCTGGACCATGGACTTGCCGCCCCAGGCAGGGCTCGGACCCAACGGCGAGTCTCTGCGCCACTGCGGAGATCGTCGCTGGAAAACCTAGCGTCACACCAGTTCGATGAAGCTCCCGAACACGGCTGCCCAGACGAAGTCACCATCAGCCCGCTTCCACTTCTGCCCCCGAGAGCGCGTAACGGGGACCTGAGGAGGGACGAATCCGACGGCCGGGAGGCACTGGGCCGGTCCCACGGTGGGCTCACCTCCTAGATCCACCTGGCCGCCGACCGGCGCTGCCGGCCGATCGTCCGCTGACCTCACCGGGACGGCGATTCGGCGGCACGATGTCGCTGAGAGTGCTCGGCCAGGTCTGCATCAAACGCTGCGGCGTCGGCCGCGATCGTGTCCGGCCCGGCCGTGTGCCGACCGACAATGCCTGCTCCAGCCGTGCCATCCGCGCCCAACTCCGCCGCCGGGGCATCAAGGCGGTCGTCCCGCAGAAGAGCGACCAGCAGAGATGGCGTAAGCGCCGTGGCGCGGCAGGCGGTCGCAACCCGCTACGACAGGAGGACCTTCGTCTGTGACGGCGCCATCGGCGTCGCCTTCATCAAGATCTGGCTCCGCGACCTCATCCAAGACCTACCGGACACGCCCTAAGACGGTCGGTTGGCCAAGCTAAAGGCAGCGCAGCCGGAGACCCTCCCCCACCGTGACCTGGCGGCGCGGGTCGGAAGGCAGCGCCAGGCGCTGGCCGGGGCGCCTAACCGGCTGGGCGTCGTCGGCACGCCGGGGTCGATCACGGCGATGTGGCCGTAGCGCGGCGGGCCGTGCCGGAACCCGCTTGCGGCGTGTGGTCAGCCACCTCCTCGCCATGGGAAGTTCATGGGGTGATCTTGAAGGCCGGGCCGGGCCGGGTCGGACGAGGTGAGGTGAGGCGCTGCTCGTGCCGGGGGATCTCGGAGTCCGCTATGGCGGTGAGTGCCTGGGCGGTCGTGGTCCGGTACAGGGTCGGTGCGGTGCCGGCCAGGGGCTGGGGGCCGACGAGGGCGGTGCGGGTTCCGGCGCGGTGGCCGGCGTCGATGTCGCAGGCGGAGTCACCGACCATCCACGAGAGGGACAGGTCGCGGTCGAGGTCGCCGGCGGCCTGGTGGAGCATTCCCGGGGCGGGCTTGCGACACGTACAGGCGATGGAGAACCGCGGGACGGTACCGCCGGGATGATGCGGGCACAGGTAGATCCCGTCCAGTTTGACCTGGTGGGACGCCAGGAGTTCCTGAAGCCGCTGGTGCATCGGTGCGATGGCGGCCTCGTCGAACAGGCCGCGGGCCAGTCCGCTCTGGTTGGTGACCACGACCAGGGCGAAACCGGCGTGCTGGAGGGCGCGCAGCGGTGGCCCGATGCCCGCCTGGAGTACCAGGTCCTCGGGGCGGGACGGGTAGTGTCGCGGTTCGGTGAGGGTCCCGTCGCGGTCGAGGAACACCGCCGGCCGCCGAGAGACGGTGGCACGTGGCTGGACGTGCTCGCGAGCCGGCGTTATCACGGTCAACTCCTTGGCGGGACAGGCGAACATGGGCAGGGACTATCACCGCAGGGGCGAGGGCGGAGTTCGCCCTCAGACCGCGTCCTCGTGTGCGGTCAGTGGCGGGGCGTGGCGGACCGCCGGGCTGATGGTCGCGCCGACCGCCGTGATGAGCATGATGGCGGTGAGGGCGAGGACGGCACCGGTGGGGCCCGCGGTGGCCAGCAACAGGCCCGCGCCGAGGGAGCCGATGGGCATGACGCCCCAGGCGAAGGTCATCGCCGCGCTGGTGACCCGGCCCAGGATCTCGTTGGGGACGAGGAGCACGGTGTAGCTGATGATCACCACGTTCCATACCGGTCCGATGAACGCGGTGGCTGCGCCGATCGCACCGATGTGCAGGGGGTCGGTGGTGAGCAGGAGGAGCGGCAGGAGCGCGGCCCAGATCCAGTTGACCCCGATGATGACCATTTTGGGAGTGAAGTAACGGTGGGCCTTGCCGGCGACCAGTGCGCCGACGAGCCCGCCACCGGAGTAGATGCCGAGCATCGTCCCGATGCCGCCGGGGGTGGCACCGTGGCGCTGGGCGAGGACGACGATGGTCAGGATGAGCGCCTGGAAGACCAGGTTGGAGGCGGTGATCAGCAGGATCGCGGTGCGGATGAGCGGGTGGCGCCAGATCCAGCGCAGTCCTGCCGCGGTCGCCTGCCACAGCGGCTCGGCCGGCGCGGTCGTCTCGTTCTGCAGGTCCTTGCGGAGGAAGAGCAGCGCGAGGGAGGCGGCGGCGTAGGAGATCGCGTCGGCCAGGAAGGGCAGGGCGCGGTCGATTCCGAAGAGCAGGCCGCCGAGCGGTCCGCCGGCCAGGGCGGCGCCGCGGCTGCGGGCCTCGTTCTGGGCCACGGCGGCGGGTAGCAGGACGGCCGGCACGATCTTGGGGAGGGCGGCCGTCTCCGCCAGGCTGAAGAACACGAAGCACAGCCCCTGGACGAACGCGACCACGATGAGCTGGGCGACCGTCAGCAGGCCCAGCCACAGGGCGATCGGAACGGTGGCCAGAGCGAGGCCGGCCAGGATCTCGCTCGTCAGCAGGATCCGGTGCCGGTTGTACCGGTCTACCAGGGGTCCGGCCGGTAAGTAGGCGACGAGAAAGGGCAGGGTGCCGGCGGCTCCGACAAGGCCCGCGTCGGCGGGCGAGCCGGTCGTGGCCAGCACGAGCAGCGGCATCGCCGTCGCGCTGATCCGAGCGCCGACGGTGGAGACGACCTGGCCGCTCCAGAGCGTGACGAAGTCGCGGTTGCGCCACAGCGACGTTTCGGCGGCCGCGGAGGTCACGACGCCTCCGCCGGGGCGGGGACGGCCGGACCGCGTTGCCGCGGCCGGGTGAGCAGGGTGTGGGCAGGGGCTTTGAGTGCCTCGATGTCGGAGAGCACGCGCGGTTGCCAATCAGTTGTGGTGGGAAGGTCGCCGGTGGGGCGGCATGTGACCATTGATCACGTCGCGCAGGTAGTCCGCTGCCCTGGCGGTCTCGGCCAGGAGAATCGACCGCGCGCAGTGCGGTTCGAGCGTGAGGTATCCGGCGTAGCCCGCGGCCGCCAGGCTTCCGATCAGCGCCGGCCAGTCCAGTTCCCCGGTGCCGAGAGGCGCCGTGTCGTAGGCCCTGCCGTGATCGGTGTACCGGGTCCAGCCGGCGGGCGGGGTCTCCGCCGCCGCTCGACGCACGTCCTTCACGTGGGCATAGCGCACCCACGGCAAGAGCAGGGGCAACGCGTCGCTGGACGGGGAGACCGCCGCGCAGAGGAAGTTCGCGGCATCGAAGTTCAAGCCGAACCAGGGCGAGCCGACCCGGGCGAACAGTGCCGCCAATGCGGCCGGCCGCCTGCTGACATCGGACGCGGCCGGGTCCCATCCGAACGCGTCGAACTCGTTCTCCAACACGACTACCACTTCTTTGGCCGAAGCGTAATCGAGGACCGGTGCCAGCGCGCCGGCGTACGCCGCGACCGCACCCGGGTCATCGACCACCGGCGCGTGACCGAAGTAGGTGTTCACCCGGTCGCAGCCGGTCCGTGCCGCCACCGTGATCGCCTCGTGGAGCAGCGAGACGGCGTCCGCTTCGCCGGTGCCGTAGAGCTGGCTGGGGGTTGACACGCAGGCCAGCCGCAGCCCGGCGCGGTGCAGCTTGCGGAGTGCGGCGTCGATACCGTCCCGGACGGCGTTCTTCGGATACCAGAATTCCACCGCGTCGCATTGGGCGGACCTGGCCATTTCGATCAGGCCGTCCACGCCGTCGGAGTCCGTGAATTCGGTGCCGGAAACCGCGATCGACATTCTTTGCATGGGGACTCTCTCTGCTCGCTGCTTCTGGGGCTTTCACTCGGCGAGGATCGCTCCCAGCCGCTTGCTGAGCGCGAGCGTCGTCATCGACGGGTTCGCCGCTCCGGTGCGTGGCATCACCGACGGCCCGCATGCGTACAGACCCGGTACGGCGGTGAACTGGTGGTCCTCGTCGAGGACTTCGCCGAGGGCCAACGTGCCGGCCTCGTGCTGCTCGGAACCGAGCGGGAAGCTGTAGGTGAGTGGCGTCGGTTTGCGGGCCGCTGTCAGCCGTTCGGCCAGGTCAGGTGAACCGTGGTGCGACGAGAACGCGAGCGTCCCGGCCGGAATTCCGAGTAGTCGCGCCATTTCAGACCACAGTTCGCCGAGCAGGTGTTGCTGGGCGGTGCGCACCGCCTCGTCGGCCGCTTCGAGTCGGGCGTGCACGGTCGTCGGCCAGGGCCATTCGCCGCTGCCGTCGCACCGCACCCGGCCGAGCGGGCCGCGGCGCTGCTCGCCCATGGTCCAGCTGTCCATGTTGACCGTGCCGTCCACGCTTTCGGTGAATCGCACGAACTGGTTGGACCGGGTTCTGCCGGTGCCGATCCGGTGGTAAAGGTGGCCCTCATGAGCGGCCGCCCGGACGGCATCGGGAAGCCGTTCGACGTCGGTGAGGGCGACCGTGAATCCCTGTGAGATCTTGTCCACGAGGCCCGGCAGCTCACGCGGTGCGCCGGCGTCCGAGGCGGCCAGGGCCTGGATCGCCAGCCGGCTGTTCACGACCGTACCGGCGGCCAGGACCACCCGGTTCGCGCGTAGGTCGCGCAGCCGACCGTCCTCGGTGAGTGCGAGCACGCCGGTCGCCCTGCCGTGCTCGACACGGACCCCCAGGACGTCATGGCCTGCGAGAATCGGCACACGGCGCACCCTGGGGTCGCCGTCGTCGTCCCACCATGCCAACGGGCTGAACGCGCTCCACCCGCCGGTGGGTTCGGCGCGGGTGGCGTGCGGTGTGCGGTCGAACGCCAGTTCACCGATGGACAGCCCGGGTGCTCCAGGAGGCTCGGCGCCCCAGCCGACCACGTCGTCGACGACCCGCTGGTACAGCGACGGCCCCGCATCCCACTTCTCGGTCAATTCGGTGACGACCGCGTCCGGCCACTCCTCGGAGAAGGCCCAGCGCTCGATGGGCAGCAGTACTCCGCCCCAGTAGAGCGAGCGGCCGCCGACCCGGCGGCGCAGGCCGGCCAAGTCGCGGTAGACGCCGCCGGCCGTCTGATATGGACGGCGGAAGTCGGGATCGGTGTCCGGACGCAACCAGAGCCGGAGCGCTTCGGCCGAGGAGTATTCGTTCTGGATATGTGTGCGGCCTCGGTCAGGCCCGGCCTCCAGTACGGCCACCGAACCCCGGTCCCGCCGGGCGAGTTCCGCCGCCGTCGCAAGGCCGGCCATTCCTGCGCCGACCACGAGTGTCTCTACGTCGACCACCGATTGCACTGGCACCCCGCAGTTGTTTGTAGTTTGCTTTTTCAGCCGGCCGGTGCGCTCCGCCGAGTCGGCGAAAGCGACGGATTCACACCCGGCACGGTTGCTCCAGGCTTGCCGCCATGGTGAGCGAGCGGCTGCTGGGCAGTTCGAGCTTGTAGGCGTAGGCACCGCGCATCAGATCGAAGGTGTCCGTCCCTTGGGCGGCGAGTTCGGTGACCATTGCGGCCACCAGCAGGTGCCCTGGCGAATCGCGGCCGTAGCCCATGTCGTAGGCCGTACGGTAGGCGTAGTATTTGCGATCGTGCCAGAAGCCGAACCATCCGGCGAGCAGCGTTTCGTCCAGCCACAACTCGTGTAACCGCGCGGTGCTGGACGGCTCGGCCGCGACGGCCGCGAAAGTCCGGTCGACCACGCCGCCGTCGAATGGCGCGACCGCATCAGGCCGGTCACGCCATTGCCGAGCGTGCAGGTCGATGAACGCCGGCAGGCGGGCGGCGATCCGCGCCGAGGTGTCCGCGCAGGTGAGCCGGAGTGTGCCGAGTCGCTCGATCCGGCGGCGCTTTCGCCGCATGTCGCGCCGCTCGCTGACGCGTCGGACGACGTCGGGGTCGGTGAGGTCGAGCCGGACGACCGTCTCCGACGGCCGGGGCACGGCGCCCAGCTCGCACACGGCGCGCAGCAGCGGTCCATCGGCGGTCAGGTCACTCAGCTCCAGTCGGGCGCCGAACGCCCGCTGACACCGGTCGATCGCCTCGGCCAATCCCCCGATGTCGGGCTCGGGGCCGGCGGGCCCGTCGCCCACCTGCGCGACCTCGTGGTAGTCGGCCCATGGCCAGGACAATGGCCGGAGGACCGCCGTGCTGCCACCCTGGTGCAACTGCAGGCCGACCACGAGGGTGGGCCGGTCGGTACGCGTCGTGTGGACCAGCACCGGGGTCACGCCCTCGGCGTCCGCCGCCTCACGGATCCACGCTCGCCACCAACCGCGCGTCTGGAACGGTGTCCGCGCCGAGAGCCGGTGCGCGTCCAGGAAATCCGTCGCCGCCCGCGCTCCGTACTCGAACGCAACCGCGCTCATCCGGGGCGCTCCTTCCACCGCGACGCCTGCTCAACGCAGGCCGGCGGAGCCCCTTCGGAGTCGGCGCCGGTATCGCTTCCCCCGTTCATGACGCTGCCTTGGCCGCGTCCTCGACCGTGGTCTTGAACAGCCGTGCCGCCGCCTCGATCGCGTCGTCCTCGGCGGTTACGTCGATGCCCACTTTGCTGCCGAGGTAGGAGTCGACCACCCCGACGCTCAACGCGATGCTGCGGCTGAGCAGGTCGTCCGTGCGCGGCAGGCTGCCCGGCGGATAGGACCGGCGCGGGGCGGCGCGATCCGGCCTGCGCGTCTCGGACGCCGTCGAGGTCAGCCGGTCCGGCCGCAGCTGGGACATGTTGGCGTAGTTGTGCTTGCCCGACCGGCTCAGGGTGATCGTGCCCAGCCGGGCCGCCACCTCACCGGCCATGGCCGCGGACGCGAACGTGTACACGAGCACCGTGGCGCAGTCGCCGTCCGGGTCGTGCAGTGGACGACGCGTCACCCCGGGCAGGTCGCCGATCGCGTCCGCGAACTTGTCCCGGTTGGCGCGCAGCGTCCGCAGGATGTCCGGCAGCTTGCGCACCTGGGCGAGCGCCACCGCGCCGGTCAGCTCGTGCATCCGCAGATTCAGCCCGAACAGCGGCGGCCCCTCGGTGACGCCCACTCGCAACGGCGCGGCGCCGTGATCGTGGAGGGCGAACGCCGTCTCGTACAGATCGTCGTCGTCGGTGAGCAGCACGCCGCCGTCGCCGGCTGTGAAGGTCTTGAAGACGTTGAGGCTGAACGCGCCGAATCGGCCGAATCCTCCCAGGTGCCGGCCGTGATATGTGCCGCCCCCGGCCTGCGCGCAGTCCTCCACGAGCAGCAGCCCGTGCTCGCGTGTGAGGGCGTCGAGGGCGTCGAGGTCGCACGGCGCTCCGAGCATGTGCACGGCGATCACCGCCTTCGTGCGCGCGGTGATCCTCGCGGCCACGTCCGCCGGATCGAGCAGCAGGCTCTCGTCGACCTCGGCGAGCACCGGCTCGGCTCCCGTATGCGCGACCGCGGCGATCGAGGCGATGAAGGTGTAGCCCGGCACGATCACCTCGTCGCCCGGACCGACGCCCGCGGCGAGCAGACCGGCGAACAGGGCACTGGTGCAGCTGTTCATGCCCAGGCAGTGGCGCGCACCGGTCAGGGTGCGGAACTCCTGCTCGAACCGCGCGACCTTCGACAGCGGCGCGGACCCGTCATGGTCGTCGAAACGGTACCGGCTCAGCTCTCGCTCACGTAGGACGTTCAGAACCTCGGCCTCCTCTTCCGGGCCGATGCGGGAAACACCTGGTCCGGTCATGGCGATCCTCCTTTCGTCTCGCTCTTGTCCTGCTATCGGTTCCCGGCAGCGATCTCGGGCGGACCGGACGGCCCGCCGGTCAGGTCGCCCTGGACCAGGTCCATCAGCAGCGCGTCCCGCCACGTACCGCGGTGGCGTTCGTACGCCCTCATCAGGCCGACCTGCTGGAAACCCGCCTTCTCCAGGCACCGCACGGCAGCCCCGTTGCCGGGATCGGGCGCGGCGGCGATGCGGTGCCGGCCGGCGGCGAAGACCGACCGGGCGAACAACCTCAATGCCCGCGTCCCGATCGACCGGCCCCGGTCGGCCGCGTCGGCCACCGCCAGCGCCTCGACCTGGACGTGGTCGAACCTCGGATCGGCCTCCGTGCGGTACTCCAGGAAGCCGACCGGACGATTCCGCTCAAGCATCACCAGGCAGCGTTCGTGCTGGAATCGGCTGAGCACCCCGTCGACCGGTTCCAGCGCTCGCCACGCCAGCACGTCGGCGTCCCCGAACGCTCGGCGGAACAGCTCAAGGTCGCCCGGCACCGCGCGTCGCAACCCGATACCGCTCTCATCGACCTGGTCGTCCTCGACGACGGCGGCACCGGGCCGTACCGGTGCCTGCTCGCCGGCCGCGATCAGCGTCTCCAGCAGGTCGATCAGCTTGGCGGCGTCCTCCGGGCGCGGGTCCGGCACGACGCGGCACGTGGGTGCCGCGAACGCCTCGGCGGTGAGAAACGGGTGGTCGCCCAAGACCAGCAGCGGGCGTCCCGTGTCCAGGGCGAGACCGATCTCGCTGAGCGTGCCGTAACGACCCTCGAACGCGATCATCCCGTCGCCGCACCAGTTGAGGATGTTGCTCCGGGCCAGGTCCATCGATGTGGGCAGGGCCCAGGTGGTCCCGTCCTCGGCGTCGGACAGGCGGTTCCACTTCAGCAACGCGAGCGTGTCGCCGCCGACCGACCGGCAGCCCTTGTTGGCTGCGGCCGCCACGCCACCGTCGCCGCCGCTCACCACGCCGTAGCCGCGCCTGGCGAGTTCTCCGCCGATCATCTCCGCCAGCCGCAGGGCGTCGGCTCCCGCGTTGCCGGGCCGGCCACCGAGCACCGCGATCGCTCGTCGGCGGGTCATTGGTCCACCTCCTGACGACGAGCCTTCCGCCCGCTCCGTTTCAGCTGATCCAGTTCGATCAGCACATCCGCCGGACGCACACCGGCTGCGCACGGAGCCGGGCAGCCGGAGTAGTAGCGCTGGCAGGTGCCGTCGGGCTTCATGTAGGAGCAGGACAGCGCGATGGCGCTCTGCACGGCGCGCGAGACATCGGGCGCCGCCACCGGTGACCAGATGTCACCGTCGGTCGCCAGGTACAGCGTGACCACCGGGCACCCCAGTGCGGCCGCCAGGTGCGCGGCCACCGTGTCGTTGCTGACCAGCACGTCCAGCCCGGCGATCCAGTCGCGAAGAGCCTCCAGAGAGTCCGGGAACACCGAGTCGGCGACGACCGGCGACGACAACAGCCGACTCGCCGATGCCTGCTCGTCCGCTCCCGGGCCGACCGCGACCTCGACGGCCAGCCCCCGGTCGCCCAGATGCGTGATCAGAGTCGACCAGTCACGCGCCGGCCAGCGTTTGACCGCGGCACTGGCACCGACGTAGCAGCCGACCACTCCCGGACGCGGTCGTCGCAGGCCGGCGAGCCAGGCCGGGCGGCTCAGGTCGACAGGGACGCCGTGCGCGCGCAGGAGACCGGCGGCCTGTTCGGCGAAGGGCACCCGCTGCGGCCGCTCGCCCAGTTCGTGCAGATCCCAGCACTCGACCCCCCTTTCCATCGCCTCCGCCCGGAACTCGAAATAGTTTCCGTCCTTTTCGGCGGACTCCATTCTGAGGTTGACGACCAGTTCCACCCCAGTGCGATCGATGAAGTTCCACAGCGCATCACGATCAGCCGGCGAGAACCGTCGCCACAGTGCCGGGAACGTCCCGGAAGCACCGTGCATACCGACCGCCGAACGCACCCATTCAGCGTCGAGTGCGATGTTCGGTGCCATGAAGTAGCGCCATCCCGGATGACATCGTTCGAAGGCCGCCAGTAGCGGCGCCGTGATGATCCCGTTACCCACGCCTTCGTTTATAACGACCATTGCGGTACGCATATTTGCCCCTCCAGGTCAGCGTCCATGGACTGGTCAATGGCCGAGAAGACGCGCCAAGTGCCGGTTGGAATCTCGTCGATACGTGGACGGCGCACTAACCGTCGGCTCCCGATCGGGCACTCTGCCGGCTGAAGAGCCGGGGGGTGGCGAGCCGGTCGAGGTACTCGGGCTCGTGGCGCGCACGCTCGATACCGGAGCGAAGGTCCACCAGGTAACGCACCGAGGCCACCTCCTTGTAACTGACCCCCAGCTTCTTGGCCATGCGGTCGTAAAGCCTCCGCGCGGGACGGTTGTCGGGGTGGGTCTCGCCTTCGGCGAACTCGTAGCCGCGCCGCATCGCCTCCACGAACCCCGCGGCCACCAGATACGCCCCGATGCCCCGGACGCCGCGGAGGGACTCGGTCACATAGACGTCGTGCGCGTACGCCACCTTGTCGGCGAACTGGAGGTTCGGAATGGGATCGACCATCACGCAGCCCACCGCGACGCCCTTTTCGACCGCCATGATCTGGAAGCTCGCCTCATCGCCGACGACGCCCTCGAAGAAAGTGCGGGTGGTGGCGAGATCGACCTCTTTTCCAGCGTCATACTGCTGCTCGACTATCAGAGGCATGAACATGTCCAGTTCATCCTTGGTCACCACGACCGTTTCAATACTCACGCGATCTCCATCCTTGAGAATTCCATGGATCGGCTTGTTGTTCTGACCGACGCGTTTTCAGCCGCGGTCATTTGCATTCTTGAAATGTCGGTGCAACTTATGGGCGGCGCTCCGCAGATCGTCCAGGCCTGGGCGGGGCCGCGTCGGGAGCGATTCGTCCAGAGCGGACATGTCAGCGCAGGTCCAGTACTGATACCGGCCGACGTGGCGGTTCGCGACCAATCGCACGTTCAGCGGTGCCTCCGCGAATTCCGAGCACCAGTGGAGCAACTCGGCGAAGCTGACCGCGTGGCCCGATCCGAGGTTGTAGATGCCGGACGGCGCCGCCGGATCGGCCATGAGGACGCACGTCCGCGCGACCGCGGCGACGGGAATGTAGTCCCGGCACGCCTCCAAAGTGTCGGCGAAGAGCGTGAGCGGTTCATGCCGCGCGGTCGCGAGGAGCAGCTGGCCGATGATGGAGGCCATCGACTTCTTGTGCCGCTCCCCGGTGCCGAAGACATTGGTGAACCGCAGGCCCGCCCATCCCGGTCCGCCGTCGGCGTCGAACCGCGTGGCCATGTGCGTGTCGAACAGGGCCTTCGATCTGGCGTAGGCGGTCAGCGGGCCGGAGCACGCGGAAGAGTCCAGCGCGCTTTCCGGCAGCGGCCGCCGGTCGCCGATCTCCCCGTAGACGCTAAACGAGGACGCGTAGACGAAACGCGTGCCGCTGCGCTCACAGCGCTCCGCCAGCGCCGCGGGCCCGGTGACGTTCACCCGCTCCAGCACCTGCCAGTTCTCCTCGACAGTGCTGCTGATCGCGCCGAGGTGCACCACCGCCGTGAACCGGCCGGCGTCCACCGCCTGGAGGATCGCCGGGTCGTCGAACGAACCGGTGTGGACGGTGGTGTCCCGGCCGAGGTCGGGTGGCGGCGTGGTGAGGTCCACCGTGGTCACCTGAAACCCGGCGTCCAGACAGGCCCGCGCCACGTGTCTCCCGATGAATCCGGCCGCTCCCGTTACGAGCACGCTCTGCCGGCTCATGCAGGCCCCCCGTGTGGTCCGGGCGGCGTGGCCGGTCGTGGAGGAGCCGTGCGGCAGTGAAGGGGATGGAGTCTCGTCATCGCAGTGTCCGTGCCGACTCGATCAGCGACGACGTCGACCAGCCTGCGACGAAAGGTACGACCACGGTTCGTCCGCCCAGGGAGCCGACCAGCTCGTCCTCGGGAATCTTCATCCCCGAGTAGTCGCCGCCCTTGACCCAGATCCCGGGTCGCAGCGCGCGTATCGCCGCTTCGGGGGTGTCCTCCTCGAACACCAGGACGGCGTCCACGGAGGCGAGCGCTTCGAGCATGAGAGCGCGTTGTGCCGCCGGTACGATCGGACGCGACGGGCCTTTCAGCCGGGACAACGAGTCGTCGCTGTTCAAGCAGACGATCAGGCAGTCACCCAGCTGACGCGCCTGTTCGAGCAGCCGGACGTGCCCGATGTGCAAGAGGTCGAAACACCCCCCGGCGGCGACCACGGTACCGCCCCTGGCACGGACCGCACGGGCGAGCTCGATCGCTCCGCGCGCGGCCGCCGCGGGCTCGGCATTCGCAAGCCCCGCCATCGGTGAGCCGCCGTCGGGCGGGTCGTCCAGGAATCTCGGGCCACCCCCCGCGACGTACGCCGACGCTGCCCACACCGCCGATGCCACCGCCTCGCTGGGGAGCCGGCCACCGGCCAGCATGGCGGCGAGGTGACCGGCGAAGAAGTCGCCGGCGCCGCACGGGTCGGCCTTCCGTCCCGCGGCGACCCTCGTGGGCACGACCAGCGGCGCCAGATCCGCGTCGGCGAGCAGGACGGCGCCGTGCTCGTGCCGGGTGAGCGCCACCTGGACCGGCCCCCACGCGCGTCCCACCGCACGCGCCGCTTCCACGTCATCGGACAACGTGTCGCTGCCCGCGAGGGAGGCGATCCCCCGGGCTTCTCGGCTGTTCGGCGTCACGACGGCCGTGTTGGGGACCGGAACCGCGCCGCGCGGATGCGGGTCCCAGACCAGCGGAGACCGCCGGGCGGCCTCGGCCAGCGCGGCACGCAGGTCGGTATGCGCGGCGACGCCTCGACCGTAGTCGGACACCAGGACGCCGCCGGCCGCCATCAGCACGCGCCGCGCCGCGGCCAAGGCCGTTTCGCCCTCCCTGCCGACCGGCGGGCAGACGTCGTGCTCGTCCAGCATCATCAGGGTGCGCCCGGCCGCGCGGATCCGCGTCTTCACCGCGGTCGGGCCGTCCAGCCCGAGATCGACCACCTCGACTCGCGCTTCGTCCAGCAGCGTGCGCAGCCGGTCGCCGCCCGCGTCCCGGCCGAGCGCGGTGACGAGGGTAACCGCGTGGCCCTGTCTGGCGCTCAGTACAGCGGCCAGTGCGGCACCGCCGGGGCGCTTGTGCGTGGTACCGCCGGCCACGACCAGGGCCGGCTCGTCGGACGCGACCCGCTCCACACGGCCAAGGTGGTCATGGTCGAGGAACGCGTCGCCGACCACCACCAGGTTCGCGCGGACTCCGCGCGCCGCGGCCGGCCGCCGTTCCCCCACCGGCTCCGGTGACGAGGTGGACGAAGGTGGCGGCACGGGCGGGCCGGAACCGGCGGCGTCCGCGGCGACGGCTTCCCTGGCGGCGACGGCGGCGTCCATGGCGGCACACAACAGGTGGATCACCACGAGGTGGCATTCCTGCACCGTGGACACCGCCTGCGCCGTTACGGTCACCGCTTCGTCCACCAGCGCCGCCAACGGGTTGGGTGCCGGACCCGTCAGCGCCCAGGTCACCGCGCCGACCTCGCGCGCGGCCTCCGCGGCGCGCAGCAGGTTGGCGCTCCGCCCGGAGCCGGACATGAGCAGCACAGTGTCGCCTGGACGCGCGTGCGCCCGGACCTGCCGGGCGAAGACGTGCTCGTAGCCGTAGTCGTTGCTGATCGCCGTGACCGAAGACGTCTCGGCGTGCAGCGCCAACGCGGACATCGGCGGGCGTTCCGTCTGGAATCGGCCCACCAGCTCGGCCGTCAGGTGCTGGGCTTGCGCTGCGGACCCGCCGTTGCCTGCCACCAGCAGACGCCGGCCGTTGCCGCCTAACCGAGCCAGCCGTGATCCCCAGTCCGCGACCCGGGACAGGTCGAGCTCGTCCAGAGCCGTGGTGAGCCGGTTCAGATAGTCCGTAGTGGACGAGGCGTCGGCCGTCATGCCGGTGCTCCTACTGTCGGGCGGCCCAGAAAGTCGTTCAGTTCGATGGTGTGGCGATCCGGGTCGGCCACGAACGCCACCGTCTCTTGCTCGATTCGGTATGGCTCGGTGACGACTCGGTAGCCGAGCTCACGAATGTGCTCTACCAATGCCGGAACGTCGGCGACGCGAAACGCGACGTGGTGGGTGAGATGCGGATTCGGCACGAGATCTCGTTCCTGCCACAGTTCTACACCCGCCGGTCTGCCGTCCGGCGCCATCTGAAGAATGACGCGGTCGGCCAATTCGTAGCGCACCACGCTGGACAGCCCGAGCGCGTCGGTATAGAACCGTTCGGCGACGTCGATGTCCGCTACGTCCAGCCTGATGTGGTCAAAGGCGGTGACCGAGGCGGCTGCGCGCACACGGTCCTGCGATTCGCTACTCAATCCGCGATCCTCCTTCAGTAACGGAAGTTCTCTACTGGTGCTGCGCAATCCTGCTGCTGAAGTTCGATTTGCGCAGGGCGACCACCAACCACTTAACCGCCAATGAGGGAGAGTTGCCAGGGATCGGCCGGGAACGTGCCCTTTCGAACGTGAGCCATTGCCCGATGAGCCACTGATCTCTTTCCAACCCCAGTTGCCCTAACGGCGCAGGCGAGAAGTGATCACCAAACGGTGGAGCTCCCGGTAGATGCGGAGCCGACCAGGACTCGACCGCAAGGCCCATGTGATCCTGGACGGCACGCTGGTGCCGATCAGAGGTCCTCACCTGCGCCGTCACGCCAACGGAGACTGGAAAGAGATCAGTGACTCATCGGGTAACCACTCGCGTTCAGAAGGGCACATTCCCCGCCGGCCCCTGGCAAGTCCCCCTCACTGGCGGTTAAGTGGTTGGCCGGGCCTTCTCCTCGGTGCTCGCGTACCGTTGCGCATAGCGACGCGGGTGGGCGCCGGATCGGCAACCATGCCGCCATTTCGCACGCCGAATCCACCTAGGGAGACGACCATGCGGACGACAGAAGTCAGTAACCGCCGAATCGCTGTCTTCTGCGGTGCGCGGCCGGGCTCGGACCCCGGGCACCTGCGGTTCGCCCGCGAGTTCGGCACCGCCCTCGCCCAGCGTGGGCTGGAGCTGGTCTACGGGACCGGCGGCGGCGTCATGGGAGCGCTCGCCGAAGCCGTGGCGGCGGCGGGCAGCGGGATCACCGGGATCGTCCCGCACAGCCTCCGAGAGCAGCAGAACGCTGACAGCCCTCGCGGAACCATCTTCGTTGTGCGCTCGCTGCACGAGCGCAAGGCCCTGATGTACCGGCTGTGCTCCGCGTTCGCCGTGCTGCCGGGCGGCATCGGCACCCTGGACGAGCTGATGGAGGTCGCGACGTGGAACAACCTCTGCCTCATGGACAAGCCCATCGTCGTGGTCAATCACCTGGGCTTCTTCGACCCCATGCTGGAGATGCTGGACCATTTAGTCAGGCAGGGCTTCCTGACCCGGGAGGAGCGCCGGCTCATCCAGGTCGCGCAGAGCCCGGACGAGGCGTTCGACCTGCTCAGAATCGGCGTCCCGGAACCCGGGACCGTCTAGGAGCATGGAGCGAGCACGCCCGCCATCCGCGGCCCGGCTCACGTGGCGATCACAGCGGGCGGTGCATCATGTGCAGGCCGACGTAGCCCTTCTCGGGGTGCCGGAAGCCCTCCGGTACGGTGCCCAGCACTGTGAAACCGAGCGACTCGTACAGTCTCACGGCGTGGATGTTCGTCTCGACGACGGCGTTGAACACCATCGCCCGGAAGCCCGCCGCGCGTGCCCATCTCAGGGAGTCCGTGCACAGCGCTTGGCCGACTCCCTGTCCCTGGTGGTTCGGGTCGACCATGTAGCTGGCGCTGGCGATGTGCGCGCCGTTGCCGGAGCGGTTGGCGTACATGTTCGCGGTGCCGAGCACCGTGCCGGTGTCGTCGGCGGCGACGACCGTGCGTCCTGGATCTGAGACGAGCCATATGGCGCGGCCCTGCTCTTCGTCGAGGTCGAGGGGGTAGGGGAAGGTGTCTCCCACCGTGACGATCTGGTGGAAGAACGGCCAGATGGCCGGCCAGTCGTCGGCGGTGGCATTCCGGATCAGCACACGTTGAACCTTCTACGACGGCTGGGAGAACGCAAAGCCTTTTCGCGTGCGGCGACGGAAGAGCGCGACATTCGTTCAAAGCGCGACACCTCTTGCGGTTGTGCGGTGTTTGCCGCCCCGGCCCTTGAGTATCACCGGGGCACGGTGACCGCCCCGTGAAGGAAGCATCATGCGACATCCACCACAACCCGACCGCTCGGCGCCGTTCCTGGACCGGCGCTGGTTGCAGCGCTACGACGGGATACGGCTGATCCGCGCGACGGACTCGGCCGTCCTGGATCTGCCGGTCGGAAGCTCGATCCTGTCCTTCCTGGACTACAACCCGCGCTGGTTCGTCGACCGGTTGATGGAAACGCGCGGGAACACGCTGTTCACGCTGGGGCTGGACCTGACCAACTCCTGCACCGACGCCTGTCCCATGTGCTTCACCATGGACAAGCGCATGGGCGAGGGCCCGCAGTTCCATCTGGACGTCGATCTGACGCTGCGGCGCATGGCGGAACTGCGTCAGGCGTATCCCGACACGTTCCGGCTGGTGATGATGTCGGGGTCGGGTGAGCCGCTGAACCTTCCGGGCATCGAGGACCTGCTGGACGGGGTCGCCGACCTCGGTCTGACCACCCGCGTCACCACCGCCGGCAAGAAGCTGCGCGTGCCGCGCGTGCGCCGGGCGGTGCTGCGCTGCGCCATCGCCGTGCGGGTCAGCGTGGACGCGGTCGACGAGCGGACCTTCAACCTCGTCCACGCGGCCGAGGGGCTGGCCGAGCGGCTGCACAGCATCCGGGAACTGGTGGCCGACCGCGACGCGTCCGGCAGCACCACGTTGATCGGCGCGCACTTCGTCATCCAGAAGGACAACCACCGGCAGATCGTGCCGTTCGCCGACTTGATCCGTGCGCTGGGATGCGACTTCGTGTCCTTCAGCCAGGAGACCTACGGCAACGTCGCGGGCGGCTTCACCGAGGAGGAGTTCCGGCAGATCGTGGCCGACCTGGCCGCCGTGGAGGACCTGCACGACGACGACTTCGGCGTCATGGTGCCCACGCTCACCCACCGGCCCACCGTGCTGGCCTTCGACAAGACCTACCTGGCCTCACCCGAGGTGCTGGACAGGTGTCACCACAGCCGCCAGCACGTCTTCTTCGGCGTCCGCAACGACTTCTCCGCCTGCTGCCTGGCGGGCATGGACGCCGATTTCAAGAAGGCGTCCTACATCGGCCGGTTGGAGACCGACGCCACCATGACCGGAGTGCACGAGGTCGTTCAGAACGGCGTGGGCTCGGCATTGGGACGCAGCGCACATCTGAGCTGCAACTCCTGCATGATGAACGGCTACAACAAGGTCGTCGACAAGATCTTCGCGTTCCTGGACGGCAGCCCGGAGTGGGACTGCGAGCTGCTGGCCTACCGTCCCGGCAAGCTCCGTGCGCAGCATTACGAGCTCGTCATGGCCGGACGCGACACCACCGGCACCCACTCGGCCCCGGCGGGGAGGCCGTCATGAGCCGCGACGCGCTGTACGCGCTCTGCCTGGGCGTGCTGGTGGTCAGTTGGGTGGTCGTCTATGTGGAGCTCATCCGGCTGGGGCTGCGCGACCGCACGTTCGGGATGCCCGTGGCGGCCCTGTGCGGGAACCTGGCCTGGGAGTTCCAGTTCGCCTGGCTCACCCCCTATGAGCCGTTGCAGCAGACCGCGGACATCATCTGGTTCCTGCTCGACCTGGCGATCCTGTACACGATCGTCCGCTTCGGTCCGGCGGAGTTCCCCAGGCTGCCGCGCGCGGCCTTCCACGTCCTGCTCGGCGTCGGCCTGGCCGCCGCGCTGGGGCTGGTGAACCTGCTGGAACGGGCGCTGGGCGACGCGGCGAGCATCTACATCGGGTTCGGCGACACGCTGCTGATGTCGGTGGCGTTCGTCGCGATGGCCTTGGCCCGCGGAAACCTGCGAGGGCAGTCGCTGCTCGTCGGCTACTGCATGTGGATCGGCACCGCCTTCGGCTCCGTGGCCTACTACTTCTTCGACGACGCCCATCCGCGCATCGCGCTGGTCGGCTACACCGGGGTGCTCATCTTCGTCTTCTACGCCGCCTACGTGGCGGTGCTCCATAGTTTGCGCGCGGCCCCCCGCGCGACCGGCACGCACCCCCGTCACCTTTCGGCAGAGGCCGAACAGCCGGTGTGAGGCCGCAGATGAACATCACCGAGTTCCAACGCATCACCGCCGACCCTGGCAGCCGCCGGGCCCATTACACGGCGATGGTGCCCGCCTTCTACGACCTGGTCACCTCCCCGTATCGGGCCAACTGGTCCGAGTCGTTCCATCTCCCGCCGTTCGCCCCGGGCGAGACCCTGGCCCAGGCGGTACGACGGCAGGAACACGAGCTGGCCCGGACCGCCGGGTTCGGCCCCGGGATGCGGATCCTGGACGTGGGCTGCGGCATCGGCGGTCCCGCGCTGTCCATCGCGCGGGCCACCGGGGCCCACGTCACCGGCGTCAACATCGTCGCGATGCACATCGGCGTCGCCACCGCCAAGGCCGCCGAACAGGGCCTGGAGAAGCTGACCCGCTTCACGGTCGCCGACATGGTCGACCTGCCCTTCCCCGACGCCTGCTTCGACGGCGCCTTCTCCTTCGACGCCATCTGCCACTCCCCCGACAAACCGGCCACCTACGCCGGCGTCCATCGCGTCCTGAAGCCGGGAGCGGTGTTCACCGGCTGCGACTGGCTGTGCGCCGACGGCCTGCCGCCCGGCGAGTACGCGCGGTGGATCGAACCGATCTGCGCCTACGCCGCGCTGCCCTCGGTGCTGAGCCTCGGTCAGCTCGCCGACCACCTCGTCGAGGCCGGCTTCCACCTGGTTTTCTGCGTGGACCTGTCCGAGCGGGGCGACATGGAGCCCAACTGGCGCCGCTTCGAGGACGCGGCCGCCGCCGTGCCCCCGCCCCGCGACCCCGACCACGAACTGCTGTGGCGGCACGCGACGTCGACCGCCCGCGGCGGCCGCTCCGGCACGTTCAAGATCGGTTACTGGCAGGCCCGAAAGCCCTGAACTCGATCCGCCACTCCGGAAGGGAAAGACACCGTGGCCCGCTTCGACACCGTGATCAAGGGCGGCACCGTCATCGACGGCCGCCGCAACCCCCGGGTCCGCTCCGACGTCGGCATCAAGGACGGCAGGGTCGCCGGGTTCGGCCGGCTGTCGGCCTCGGACGCCGACCATGTGCTGGACGCCGACGGGCTCATCGTCGCCCCCGGATTCGTCGACCTGCACACCCACTACGACTCCCAGCTGTTCTGGGACCCCTACTGCACCGTCTCCGGCTATCACGGAGTGACCTCCGTCGTCATCGGCAACTGCGGCTACAGCTTCGCGCCCGTCCGGCCCGCCGAGCGGGAGGCCGCGATGATGATGTTCACCCGCGTCGAGCAGATCTCCTACGAGTCCATGCAGGCGACCCTGCCCTGGACGTGGGAGAGCTTCCCCCAGTTCCTGGACGCCGTCGACGCCCTGCCCAAGGGCGTGAACGTGCTGCCCTACGTCGGCGTCAACCCTCTGCTCACCTACGTCATGGGGCACGAGGCCGCCAAGAGCCGTCATGCCACCGCCGAGGAGAACGCCGCGGTGGGCCGCCTGCTGGGCGAGGCCGTCGACGCGGGGGCCTGCGGTTGGTCGGCGCTGCGCTGTCCCGCCGACTCCTACTCCAGCGTCCACCGCGACCACGACGCCACCTCCTTCCCCAGCGACGTCATGAGCCACGACACCGCCTTCGCGCTGGGCGGGGCGCTGGCCGAGCGCAACACCGGCTTCATGCAGATCATGATGGTCAGCAACGACCCGGTGGACGACGTCACGCACCTGGAGGAGCTCGCCCGCACCTCCGGCCGGCCCATCATCTGGAACACCTTGGTCATCGACGGCAACGACCCCGACCGGCACCGCATGGGCATGGCCTGGTTCGACAGCTGCCGCGAACGCGGGCTGCCGCTGTACTGCCAGGCCACCACCACCGACGTCAGCATGCCGTTCACCCTGGACATCTGGAACCTGTGGGACGCCAACCCGGCTTGGGCCGAAGCGCTCATGGGCGGCCGCCAGGAGCGCATCGCCAAACTCTCCGACCCCGGCATGCGCGAACGGCTCCGCAAGGAGGACGTCGTCCTCTACCCGCTGCACCTGACCACGCTGGTGGAGACGGGCAACCCGGCCTACCGGGAGTACACGGGGCAGCGGGTCCCCCAGATCGCCCAGGCGCTCGGCAAGGACCCCGTCGACGCGCTGCTCGACATCTCCCTGTCGGAGGACCTGCGCACCATGTGGCGCGCCGACCTGCTCGAACAGAACTCCGACCTGCTGCGCGAGATCGTCCAGCACCCGTGGATGATCCCCGGCGTGTCCGACGGCGGCGCCCACACCAAGATGATCACCTCCGGGCGGTTCCCCACCGAGCACATCGAGACCTTCGTCCGCGAGTACGGCTGGGTCTCGCTGGAGGAGATGCACTGGAAGCTGTCGGCCCTTCCCGCCCACGTGGCGGGCTTCGCCGGACGCGGCACCCTCACCCTGGGAGCCCCCGCCGACATCGTCGTCTACGACTACGCCACGCTGCGCTCCCTGCCCGAGGAAGTGGCCCACGACGTCCCCGGCGGCGACTGGCGCCGGACCCGCAAAGCAGAGGGCTACCGCTACATCGTGGTCAACGGCCAGGTCACCTTCGACGACGGGCGCCCCACCGGCACCACCCCCGGCCGGCTGCTCCGCCACGGCGGCTGACCCCTCCGGCGCCGCCGACGCAGGACGCAGCATGACGAACTCAGATCCGCGCCCCCCGGAGCCGCACCGCATCGACGCATCCCGCGTCGACGCACGTCAGGTCGGCGCGCGCGTCATCGTCGTCGGCGCCGGCATCGCCGGTCTGGCCTGCGCGTTCCGGCTTCAACAGCAGGGAGTCGAGGTTCTGGTCCTGGAACGGGACGGACCCGGCCGCGTCGGCGGCCGCATGGCCGGCGAGCAGCGCCACGGCGTCATGGTGGACCTCGGCGCACCGCTGCTGGCCGCCCGCCACCACCGCATGCTCCGCATCATCGCCGACGCCGGTCTGACCCACCAGGTGCTGGCCGCCTGCGATCTGGTCGGCGTCGTCGACGGCGACACCATCGCCCGCAGCCGCACCGGGACGGCACCGCGCCTGCTCACCGGCGGCCTCCTGCGCACCGTGCCCGTCCGCGACCGGGTCACCGTGCTCACCGACCTGGCCCGTGCCCGGCACCGCATGCACTCCACCCGCCTTCACCTGACGGCCGGGCCGGCGGTCGAGACACTCACGCGATACGTTCACCGCAAGGGCCTGGACCCGCGGACCCTCGACCTGCTGCTCGACCCCCTCAACTGCACGCTTTCGCTCGCCGAGCCCGAGGACGGCGCCGCGGCCGGAGCGTTGCTCTTCCTGGCGTTCCTCATGCGATCCGGAGGCCTGTTCACCTCCTCGATCGGGAGCGCCTTCCTCCCCCGAGGGCTGGCACGCCTGCTGCCCGTCGTCCACCACGCACAGGTCGCCCAGGTCACCTCCACGCCCGCCCAGGCCGCGGTCCACTGGACCGACCGCGACGGAGGCACCCACACCGACCACGCGCAGGCGGTCGTCCTGGCCGTGCCCGCCGACCGCATCCCCGCCCTGTACGAGCAACTCGACCCGCAAGTCGGCGCGCTTCTCGCCTCGACCCGCTACTCCCGCCTGATCCAAGTCACCTTCCACCTGTCCGGGCGCACCTCGGAGCGGGCGGTCCTGCTCGCGCTGCCGCGTCGAGACAGCCCCGAGTGGACCAGCGCCGTCCTCCAGCACAATCTCTCCCCCGCGCGCGTCAGCGACGGAAAAGGACTGGTCACCTGCTATCTGCGCGGCGCCGCCTCCGATCGACAGTGGGACATCGACGACATGACGATCGTTGGGAACATCCTCGATAGGGCCCGCCGGATGCGGATCCTGCCCGAACTGCAAGGCGCCACAACGGTCGACGTCGACCGCATATCCCCCTGTGTGGTCACTCGCGGCCCGCACGACCTCGCACGAATCAGCGCCGCCCCGAAGGAACCCCGATTCGCCCATCCCGTGCTACCCGCCGGCGGCGACCTGTACGGCTACTCCACCACCATCGGCAGCCTCAAAAGCGGCGAACAGGCCGCGGCCCGAACCTTGGCGCTGCTCGGGGCACGCGTCCCCGACCGGCGCCGGACGGAGATCCCATGGCCGATCACCCCATCCTGATCACCGGCTGCTCCTCGGGCATCGGACGCGCGGCGGCCGCACGGCTGGCCCGCGCCGGGCACCTGGTCTACGCCACCGCCCGGCGCCCCGAGACCCTGGCTGAACTCGAAGAACTCGGCTGCCGCACCTTGCGATTGGACCTCACCGACCCCGAGTCGATGATCCGAGCCGTGGACGCCGTGCAACAGCGCCACGGCCGCGTGGCCACCCTCGTCAACAACGCCGGCTACGCCGAGATGGACGCCACCGAGCAACTGGACTCCGAACGGATCCGCCGCCAGTTCGACACCAACGTCTTCGGCCCCCTGCGACTCGCCCAACTCGTCCTGCCCGCGATGCGCGACACCGGCGGCGGACGAATCATCAACATCGGATCCATCGCCGACCGATGCGTCCTGCCCCTGTGGGGCGGCTACGCCGCCTCCAAGCACGCCCTCTCCGCCTTCACCGAAGCCCTGCGCATGGAGACCCGCCGGCACGGCGTCCACGTGATCCTCATCGAGCCCGGAGTGTTCGACACGCAGTTCAGCCACTCGATCGACCGGAACCTGACCGAGCATCGGCCCCGACCCTCCGGGCCCTATCGGGCACAGCTCGACGGGTTCCGCTCCACCCTGCACGGTGTGCTCGACCTGGCCGATGACCGCACGGCCGCGCCTCACCGTCCCGGCGGCCGTTTCCGCTCCCTGTTGTTCGCCCGGCTCTCCGCCGACCCCGACGTGGCGGCCAAGACCATCGAACACGCCGCCACCGCGCCCCGACCCCGCAGCCGCTACCGGATACCCGCGCACGCGCACCTCGCCTTCGCCGCACGGGCGCTGCTCCCGGCCCGGCTATGGGACGCCGCGGTGACCGCGATGTTCCTCGGTCCCCAAGACGACCATCCGGCGGTGAAGAAGGAATGAGCGGTGCGCAAGGCGCCGCGGACAACGACAAGCCCCGTCTGCATAAACGTGAATTCCGGCCGCACAAAATCAAGATGCGGGCTTGGGCCACCGGCTTCAGTTAGCCACGATCGACCGACGATCGACCATGTCTTTGCAGATCATACGGTTTCCACCGGGACCTAGGGGAACGCTATGTCATGTCGTGACGACCATAATGGCACGCTATGTGGTTGGCTGACCTGGTAGATCATGTTTGGCAACCTGAGGAGTGCGTGTGGAAAGGCGTGATGAGGAGACCCGACGAGAGGACGCTTCGATCACGCGGACGGCGGCACGCGCACTGATGCAGGAGGCCGCCGATCATCTGGCCGACCTCGCTCGCGTCATCGAGAATCTGGAAGATGTCCTCAGTTCGCGGGAATCGCTCTGCGCTGCGGGGATCCAGCGCGAAGACGAACAGGCCATCACCTCGCTCCGAAATGCACCAGCAAATACTTGGGTGTCACCCGACCTTGAGGTGGCGGCACGTTTGACGGCGCGCGAGAGAGAAGTGCTGGATCTACTGGTTCAGGGCTTGTCGAATCGACTTATCGCGCGGTCTCTGGCCATTTCCGAACCGACCGTGAAGAATCACCTGCATGCCGTGTTCCTCAAGCTGGGGGTCGCCGACCGGACGCAGGCGGTCGCCAAGTTCCTGGGCACGGCCCGCATGGCCGACAGCGCGAGCAGTGATCGAAGAGCAGGCGGCTGAACGGCCGCCTCACCGCTGAACGGCCGCCTCACCACCGGACCGCCTGGTCGGGTGCGGTCCACCGTCCCGTGCCGCAGGTCACGCGCTCGGAGTGATCAGATCCAGGGGCGCTTTCCGGGACGGTTCGGCATCAGTGGCCGGATCCGCTGGAGCACCGGCCGGGTTCGATCGCCGACCCGGGCAATGTGCTTGTCGAGCAGCGCAGCGACCATCGTCAGATCGGCTCCGGCGGCGCGGCATCGAAACGCCTCGTCCTTCAGTGCCCGATCAAGCCACGAGGGCAGCCTTCCTTCGTCACGAAGGACTTGAGCCAGCCTCTCCAGGCGGGCGGCACAGGCTTGAAGCGTATCGGAATCTTCATTCAGGACCTTTGACCGATGCTCTGGGTCTGCCATCACTTCCCCTTCTCTCTTTGCTCTCTTCGCAGTATGACAGATATCTTTGATTGGTTCTGGGATACTTTTGGACCGGTGCATAAGCACCAGGTTCGCGGCCCTTTTCGCCGGGGATTCATCGCTGGCGACCGTCGAGACGATGGGATGAACAACGATGCGGGCTCCGACGCATGCGGCACTCACCCATCTTCATCAAAAGGAAAACCATCATGACTCCCCCTCGTTTCGTCTCCGAGTATCAGCAAGAGCACGAGGACGACATCCAGGAACTCAAGCGGGCGGCACAGGAGCTGGCCAGCGTGGCCGAGACCGTCAAGGAGGTGGCGGAGCGGACCACGGAAGCGCTCGGTGATTCGGCCCTCTCACCGTCCGTGCTTCTGGCGCCGCGCAGCGGGCTCGCGATGGACCGGAAGCTGCTCAGTGCTCTGACCAACGGGCGCGGCCTCGGTTTCGCGGTCACCGGCGGCAGGCAGGGCACCCTCTTCGGTGGACTCGGCCGCGTGATCGGGCGGGGAAACCTGTTCACCGAGATCATGGTGACCTCGCTGAAACTGCGGCTGGACGCCCTTCGCCTGGCCCATCCGGAGCTGACCGGGGATCCCAAGCTGACGCGTTTCGTCGAGGCCGTGTACGCCGATGAGGACATCGAGGCGACGCGTGCGCTGTGGGCGCTGTTCAGAGACAGCGGGTTCATCGGGGCGCTGAGCCGGCTCGCCCCGGCCGCCAACGAGCTCTTCGCGTTGAAGGGCCTACAGGACGAGAACCCTTTCAACGACGCCGCGGCGTGGCGGGTGGCCACGGAGCGGTCGGTGCCCAAGGCGGATCTGCTGCTCGGGGTACCCGCCAAAATGATCACCCGATGGGAACGCGGGGACGGGGCCGCCGGCCCGGTGGACGCGTCGGATTACGAGGCGCGGGCCCTCCAGAAGCGCGGAACCATGCTGGATTTCCTGCGCAACATCAACCTGCTGGGCAACGACGGCCGGATACTGATTCAGACGATCGCGGGACCGGACGGAGTCGAACGGTACGTGGTGCAGGCCCCCGGCGCTCGTCCGGGACCCAGTTGGAACACCTCCCCGCAAGACTTCGTCGGCGCGCTCCACTCCCTCGCCGAAGACCGCTCCAGCTATCCTGGCGCGCTGAAGAGCGCGATCGACCAGTACGGAGTGCCCGAAGGCGCTGAGATCGCCCTGGTCGGGCACAGCGCGGGTGGCATCGCGGGCATGATCCTCGCCCAGGAGGCATCGTTCTGCCGGCGCTACAAGGTGACCCACGCGATCAGCGTCGGCTCCCCGATCAGCTACAAGCGCTGCGCCGACACCGGGACGAAGGTGATCTCGGTCGTCAACCAGCACGACCTCTTCACGATGCTGGACGGAGTCGGTGCCGGCAGTTGCGCGGACCCTCCGTCCGACTGGTACGTCGTGGAGTACACCGAGCCGACCCACCTGTTCCCCGACTGCCACAGTCCCGCGCACTACCTGAACGATCTGGAGCATCTCCTGGTCGAGCCCAGAACGTACATCGACGAGCAGCTCCAGCCCTACGACGGCGAGGTCGTCCGGTCCCAGCTCTACCAGACCTACGACGATGCGCCCAAGCCCAGCGGCTACCCGTTCCTGGCGGTGCCGACCCAGCGGATCGACACGGCCGCGGGAGCGGCCGAACTTCCCGTCACCTGCACCGGGGGCGACGGCCTCGCCGCCCTCTTCGCGGCCGACGCCGGCGCGGCGCGGTCGCTGCTCAGTGGGCTCCCGGTCGGGGAACCGCTGCGGATCGGGCCGGGAAAGGTCGTCGTAGCGCTGGTCGCAACGGACTGCCGGCGCGGCAGCCTCGGCGCCTTCCAGCAGGTGGCCGCGTGCGTGCTGGTCCGGGGTCCCTGGACGTCGCGGTGGCCGCCGGTCACCGAGTTCCTGCGCCGCGGCGACCTTCGCGGCGTCGGCGTCCACCCGTTCGGCACGGTGGTGACCACCGACGAGATCGACGCCGTGAACCGCGACGTCTGGGGACATCCCTCGCAGATCGCCCACGTGGAGGTCCAGGTGAGCCGGCTGCGCTTCGCCGTCCGGGCCTCCAGCGAAGCGGGACGGCTTCTCCGGCTCGAAGGGCTGCTCGGGCCCGGCGTGCCGAGCCCTGGTCACGACCTGGTCGTCTACTCAAGGCGCGGCACATCGGTGCTGCGTTCGGTCGCCGACCTCCGCGGGCCGGTCCGGGTCTACCCGATGACGACGGCCAAGCTGAAACTCGGCCAGCGCCGCGAACGGCTGGTCGCCCTGCTGCACGAGCTCGGGCTGAACGGCCAACGCCCCCTGGCGTGCCTGTCGATTCGGGGCTTCCAAGCCCGTCTCGGTGCCGGCGCGGAGGTCCAGTGGGTTCCGGAGGACGGAGCGAAGCGTTGACCGATCCCACCGACAGCCATATCACGGAGATTCTTCGCGGGCCGGACGGGCCGCACATCGCCGCCTTCTTCGACTTCGACGGCACGCTGGTCGACGGCCTTTCGTTCACCGCCTTCCTGCGCCGCCCCGGCCTTCCGTCCAAGGCGCTGCTCGGCGGACTGCTCAGAACCCGCCCGATCCTGTTCTGGCGGCTGGCCCGGGGCGCGCTGCGCGCGGAACCGTCCGACGATGATGTGCGAGCCGCGTACGACCTGGTACTCGGCTTTTGGTGCGGCCACCGCGAGGAGATCCTGCAACGGCACGCGCATGAGGTGTTCGCGCTCGACCTCGCCGCCCGGCTCCGCCATGGGACCTGGTCATTCGTCCAGGCTCACCGGCGGAAGGGACACACCGTCGTTCTCGTCTCGTCGGCGACGCGCTACCAGATCGCTCCCGCGGCCGACGAACTCGGCATCGACCATCTGCTCTGCAGCGAAATGGAGGTCGAGGAGGGCACGTTCACCGGCCGGCTCGGCGGGCCGCTGCTGCGCGGCAAGGCCAAGGCTTCGGCGGTCGGCGAATTCGCCGCATCACGCGGTATCGACCTGCGGGCGAGCCATGCCTACGCCGACACCGCCGACGATGTGCCCTTTCTCGAAACGGTCGGCCACCCGTGCGCGATCTGCCCGGCGGACGGCCTGTCGAGCCTCGCGGCCGAGCGCGGCTGGGCCTGCCTGCCGGTGAGCCGGGGACCTCTTGTCCGCCCGGGGCACCGCGGGCGGACAATGAGGCGCCTAAAACGCCGTCCGATGGCGGATGGTGAATCGCCTTTGGCGGGGATACGACTGCGTGTCGACGGCGCCCGGTTCCTCTCCGAGCGGCGGCCCGTGGTGTTCCTGCTCAACCATCGAAGCCCGCTCGATCCCGCCGTCATCGCCGAACTCCTCGGCCCGGACCACCGGCACGGCGATGTCCTCTTCATGGGACGAGGCGCCGAGCCGGGAATCGCGGTGGACCGGCTCTCACGCGGCCACTCCGTGGTGATCGCCTCCGAGAGGACCCGGTCGCTGACCCCGATGCCGGGTCCGTTCGCCAACACGGCCTTCCTCATCGCGAGAAGCGCCGGCGTCCCGGTGGTGCCCGTCGTCATCCGCGATATCGACTGCCTCCTGCCGTGCAACACGGCGGCCGCGCGCGCGGGCACAGTCCATGTGGTCGTGCACGAGCCCATGGACATCACGGGCGACGACGCCGTCGAGGCCTCCACCAGGATCGAAGAGGTCCGGCGACTCTACGTGGACACCCTCATCACCGGGTCGCCCTCCTCACCCGTCAAGCCCGTGACGGCGGTCCTCGGCGCGGCGTCCGCTCGCGGCCGGGCCGGCGGCGCGTAGCCGATCCGTGATATCAGCAATTTCTATCAGTTCGGATACCGGTTCTTTCGGTGTGGCCCTAACGGTTCCATTGCTCTGGGTCGCGACGGATTTTAGTATCAATATCAGATACCTTCAAGCGCAACCGGTGTCCTCCAGCGCACGTCGTGAAAGTTGAGTCAATGCCCCATCTGCCGTTTCCCGAAGACGAGTCGCTACCACAACAGGTTCGGCAGTGCCTGGACGAGCTGCCGACCAGACTCAACGTCTTCCAGATCATGGCATACGCCCCGACGACGGTATGTCATGTCGCCGATCTGGGGGCGGCGTTGCTCGGAACCCTGAACATTGCTCCGGCGCATCGCGAGATGGTCATCTTGTGGGTCGCCCGTCAGACCGGCGCCAAATATGAATGGGTGCAGCACCTTCCGCCGGCCCGGGCCGGCGGAGTCACCGAAGAGCAGATCCAGGCCGTCTACGACCTTGATCGGAGAAGGCCCTGCCTGGGGCCGGCGCAGCAGGCCGCCCTGGCGCTGGCGGACCGGATCGTCGCAGGGGTTCCGAGCGGCAGGGCCGACATCGCCCGGCTGGCCGAACACTTCACACAGCGCGAGATCGTCGAATTGGCCGTGCTGGCCGGCTATTACCTGATGCTGGCGCGATTCCTGGTCACCTTCGATGTGGACCTTGACCCGCGTGGCGACGCGCTGGCGGACGCATTCACGGGGCGGCGTGATGCCGAATAGGAGGTGCGCATGCTGATGTCCGAGGAGCTCTTCGGTGAGGGGGCTTGGGATCTGCCGCGCCGGCTGAATCCCTTGGATAACCTGCTGTGGCGCAGTGAGTCCGATCCCCAACTGCGGTCGCCGAACATGCTGGTGCTTCTCCTTGACCGCGCGCCGGAATGGGAACGGTTCGCCGCCGGCCACGAATGGGCCACCCGGATGGTGCCGCGGCTGCGCGAGCGTCCGACGCCGCCGCTTCTCCGGCCCCTGGCGCCGGTCTGGATTCCCGACCCCGAGTTCGACGCCGGCCGTCATCTTCGCCGAGCGGCCCTGCCCGGACCCGCGGGCCGCAGGGAACTGCTCGATCTCGCAGAGGCGCTGATCACCGCTCCCTTCGACTGGAGCCGTCCGCCCTGGGAGAGCCTGCTCATCGAGAGCGTCCAGTGGGAGGGCCGGGCGATGGCCGCCTGGTTGATCCGCTATCACCACTGTCTTGCGGACGGAACGGTGCTCCTCTCCTGGCTGGACGGGCTGCTCAGCCGCTCCCCCGAACCGCGCTGGGACAAGCTCCAGCCGCCTCCGCCCGAGCCCAGGGGCACGTCCCGGGCACGCCTCCCTCTGCCCGACCTCGTCCACGAGGCCACCCAGGCCCTGCACCGGCCCGCACACGCTCTCGCCGAGAAGAGGCGGGCACTGCGCACCGTCGCCGACGTGTGCATCGGGCAGGCCGGTCCCCTCTCCCCGCTGCTCGCCGACCGGAGTTCCGACCGGCGCGTGGATCTGGTGAAGGTGCCGACGGAGCCGCTGATGGCGAGCGCGCGCGCAGCCGACGTCACGCTCCAGGACGCCATCTTCGCGGGTGTGGTCGGCGGATTCAGGCGTTACCACGAGCAGGCGGGAGTGGCGGTGCCGCCGACGCTCGCCACCGTGATGCCGCTGGCCTTGCACACCGGTCCGGCGCGGGCCGGCAACCGTTTCGGGGCGATCCGGCTGGCGGCGCCGATGGACGACGGTGATCCGCGCTCCCGGCTCACCGCGGTCCACGACCTGATCGCCCGTGCCGCGGACGCCTTCTCTCCGGCGGGCCTGGACGCGTTGGTCACGCTGGCCTCTCAGCTCCCGGCGCCGTTGATGAAGGACATGGGCAGGCGGCTCGGGCGAAGCTACGACCTCCAAGTGAGCACGGTCGGAGGGTTCTTCCGCCCGCTGTTCGTGTCCGGTGCCTCCGTCGAGGACGCCTTCGGTGTCGGGCCGCTGCCCGGAAGCGCCGCCATGGCGTTCGTCCTGCCGCGACCGGCCGGATCCAGCGTCACCCTGACCGTCGATCCGGCCGCCGTCACCGACCCGCCGGGGTTGGCGGAGTGCGTGGAAGAAGGTTTCGCCGAAGTCATGCACCTGGCCCCTGACCGGGCCGAGCGCTCTGATCCGTAACGCAGAAGAGATCCTGGGAGGAACTCGTGGCAGCAGGCCGTGTCCAGGCCCCGGACGGTATCGCGATCATCGGCGCCGGGCTCCGGCTGCCGGGCGGGATCACCTCGCTGGGTGAGCTGTGGACGGCGTTGGAGGGGGGCCGGGACCTGGTGGGCGAGGTGCCCGCCGATCGGTTCGACGCGGACCGCGTGTACGACCCTCGCCGCCGCCCGGGCAAGACCCACACGAAGGCGGGCGGGTTCCTCACCGGTATCGACTCCTTCGATGCCGCGTACTTCGGGATCTCCCCCAAGGAGGCCGCACGGCTGGATCCGCGGCAGCGGCTGCTGCTGGAGTGCGCGGTCGAGGCTCTCGACGATGCCGCGATCGATCCGCGGACGCTCGCGGGCGCCGACACCGCCGTCGTCACGGGCGCCTGCTTCCAGGACTACTACACCCTTCAAAGCCTCCGGCGCGAGACGGCGAACGCCTACACGATGGTCGGCTCGTCGAGCAACAACACCGCCAACCGGGTCTCCCACTTCCTCGACGTCCGCGGGCCGTCGTTCGCGGTCGACACCGCGTGCTCGTCGTCTCTCATCGCGCTGCACCAGGCCTGCGAGATCCTCCGGGCAGGCCGCAGCCAGATGGCGCTGGTCGGTGCGGTCAACATCATGCTGGACCCGTTCGGATTCGTGGGCTTCTCCGCGGCCTCGATGCTGTCCCCCACCGGCCGATGCCGGCCCTTCTCGGGCAAGGCGGATGGTTATGTCCGCGCCGAAGCGGCGGGCATGGTGATCCTCAAGCCGCTCGCGGCCGCGCTGGAACATGGTGATCGCGTCCACGGCGTGCTGCTCGCCACCGAGGCGAACTCCGACGGCCGGACGGTCGGTCTCTCGCTGCCCAACGCCCGGGCGCAGACCGAGCTGCTCGAACGGGTCTACCGGACGGCGGGCGTGGCTCCGCGGGAGGTCTCCTACGTGGAGGCGCACGGGACGGGGACCCAGGCGGGCGATCCGATCGAGTGCACGGCGCTCGGCGAGGTCCTGGGCCGCGACCGCGCCGAGCCGCTGCCGATCGGCTCGGTGAAGTCCAACCTCGGGCACAGCGAGGCCGCGTCGGGGCTCGCGGGGCTCTTCAAAGCCCTTCTGGTGCTCCGCGAGCGCCGGATCCCCTCGACGCTGCACGCCGAGCCCGTCAACGACGAGATCGATTTCCCGGGGCTGGGGCTGGAACCGGTCCCGGTGGCCAAGGCTCTGGCCACCGGTGAACGCCTGATCGTGGGCGTCAACTCGTTCGGTTTCGGGGGCGCCAACGGGCACGCTGTCGTGGCGTCCCCTCCCGACATTTCCGGCACGTCCCAACCGCGGCCCGAGGCGGATCCCGCCAGGCTCCCGCTGGTGGTCTCCGCGCGGACGGAGGAGGCGCTGTCCGCGGCGGCGGCGCGATGGTCGGAGTTCCTGGACACCTCCGATCCGGGCGGCTTCTATGACGTCGCCCACACCGCCCGCCGCCGCGGGTCACGGCATCCGCTGAGGTGCGCCGTCCTGGCGGAGCATCCGTCCGAGGCGGCGGCCAAACTCCGCGCCCTGGCCGCCGGCGACCCGGCCTCGGGCGCCGCCCGGGGGGCGGCGGTCTCGCGGGGCCGGCTCGGATTCGTCTTCAGCGGCAACGGGTCGCAGTGGCCGGGCATGGGCGCGGCCCTGCTCGCGGAGGACGCCGCCTTCCGCGCGGAGGTCACGGCGCTCGACGAGATCCTGACGCCGATGCTCGGCTGGTCGGTGATCGAGGAACTGTCCACCGCCGACCACAGGAAGGCCACGAGCACCAAGTACGCTCAGCCGCTGCTGTTCGCGCTGCAAGGCAGCCTGGTGGCGGCTCTCGCCGCTCGCGGAGTCCATCCGTCGGCGGTGGCGGGCCACAGCGTCGGAGAGGTCGCCGCCGCCTACTGCGCCGGGGCCCTGGACCGCGTCTCGGCCTGCAAGGTGATCGTCGAACGCAGCGCGGCGCAGGAGCGTACCGCCGGCGCCGGACGGATGGCGGCCGCCGGATTGGGCAGGGACGACGCCGAGAGCCTGCTGGCCGAGGCGGGCTGCGCCGGGCGGGTGGTCGTCGCCGCCGTCAACGGAGCGCGGGACGTCACCCTGGCAGGGGAGGCCGCGCCGCTGGAATCCGTGGGCCTGCGGCTGGACGACCAGGGGATAGCCTTCCGGGACCTCGGCCTGAACTACGCCTTCCACAGCCCGGTCATGGACCCGCTGCACAGGCCCCTGCTCGATGCGCTCGCGGACCTGGCCCCGGCCGACACCCGGACGCCCCTGGTGTCGACGGTCACCGGAGCGACGCAACCCGGCCGGACCCTTGACGGGGACCACTGGTGGCGGAACCTGCGCGATCCGGTCCAGTTCGCGGCCGCGGTCGGCACGCTCACCGAGGCGGAGGGCTGCGATGTGCTGATCGAGATCGGCCCGCACCCCGTCCTCAACGGCTACCTGCGCCGCTGCACCATCGGCCGGGACGAGCAGGCGGCGGTCATCCCGACCCTGTCCCGCAGCGGTGCGGGCACCGCCACGCTGGACACCGCGCTGGCCCGGGTCCTCGCGGCCGGGGGGAGGGTGGACTGGTCCCCGCACCTCCCCCGCCGGGGGAAGGTCGTCTCTCTTCCCGCCTATCCGTGGCAGAAGGAGCACCACTGGAACGGCAGCCCGGACTGGTGGAACGCGGACGGTGACGGCCCGCCGGCGGAACATCCCGCGCACCCTCTGCTCGGACGCCGCAGGCGCAGTCCGGATCCGTCCTGGGTCCAGACGATCAGCCTGGCCACGCACGCCTGGCTGGCCGACCACAGGGTCGGCCAGGTGGCGGTCATGCCGGCCGCGGCCTACCTGGACATGGCGCTGTCGGCCGGCCGATCGGTGCACGGGGGTCCCGCCGAGGTCGTCCGGTTGTCCATCGAGCGGACGCTGCCCCTGCCGTTCGACGCCCCGGAACCGGACGTCCGCCTGCACACGTCGCTGTCGGACGGCGGTGTCTTCCAGGTCAGCAGCCAGCGCGGCGTCGAGGCCGAATGGTCCGGGCATGTCCGGGGACGCGTCCGCAAGCTGGCGGGTGACCCGCCGCCGGGGCTCGACCTTGAGGCGATCAGCGCGCGGTGCCCGAAGGCGGTGACGGCCGATGACCACTATGCCCACTGCGCTGCCGCCGGCCTTCCGTACGGGCCTGCCTTCCGCCCCCTGACCGGACTGCGTGTCGGGACGGACGAAGTACTGGCCCGCTACACATCGGCGGCGCCGGGTCGAACGGCGGAAGCCGATCCGGCCGCGGTCGATGGCGGGCTCCAGGCGGCGCTGTCGCTGCTGCTGGAGTTCGGGGAAGGAACCATCCCCTATCTCCCCGTTTCAGTAGACGCCGTACGCTGCTGGCGGACGGTTCCCTCCGAAGGGACGGCACACGTCCGGAGGGTCGGAGGCGCGCCCGGCGAGGTCATGGTCGATGTGGTCATGACCGATCCGGCAGGGACCGTGACGCTTGAGATGAGCGGATTCCGCCTGCGCCGGTTCGCCGGGGCCCGCCCCGCCGATGTGACCATGGTGACGGAGGTCCTGCGAGCGGCTCCGTTGCCGGGAACATCACCCGATGCCGGCGATCTCCCGTCCCCGGCCGAGACCTTCGCCGCAGCCGCGGATACGATCGCGGAACTGCAGGACAGGTTCGCCGAGACGCGGCATTTCCACGCCCACCACCGGCTTCTGGAGATGATGGCGCATTTCACGGTCCGCGCCGTACGCGACATCGTGCCCGGGCATGACGGCTTCGAGATCGCCGATCTCATCGAGGCGGGTGTCCGGGCCGAGCACACCAGGCTGCTGAGGATGCTGTTCCGGCTGGCCGTCCGGTACCGGCTGCTGGCCGAGGACGCCGGCCGGTGGCTGATCACAGGCCGTCCCGAGCCGGAAGAGATCTTCCAGGCGATCGCCCTGGAGCATCCGGGCCACGGGGTCGAGCTCCAGCTCTTCGGAGTGGCCGGCCGTCATCTCGGCGGGGTGCTGCTGGGGCGCGACGACCCGCTGGACCTGTTCTTCGCCGACAGCGATCTGGCGGCTCAGCACTATGACCATGAGCCGCTCGTCTCCTTTCAGAACGGCGTCTGCGCCGAACTGCTGAGGCAGATCGTCAAGTGCCTGCAGCGGAACAGGCCGCTGCGCATCCTGGAAGTGGGCGCGGGCACGGGCGGGACCACGGCCGCCGCGCTGCCGGTCCTGCCGGCCGAACGGACCCGGTACACCTACACCGACATCTCCTCGGCCTTCTTCCAGAGAGCCAAGAACCGCTTCGCCTCGTACGGCTTCCTGGACTACCGCACCCTGGACCTGGAGGCCGACCTCGCCGAGCAGGGCTTCAGCCCCGGTTCCTTCGACCTGGTCATCGCCGCGAACGTCCTGCACGCCACCGACGACCTCCGATCCAGCCTGCGGAACATCGCGGAACTGCTCGCCGACAACGGCCGGCTCCTGGCGGTGGAGGTCCATGACGAGTTCTACAGCGGGCCGACCTTCGGGTTGCTCGACTCCTACTGGCCGG
Source organism: Actinomadura rubrisoli (assembly GCF_004349215.1). Taxonomy (GTDB): domain Bacteria; phylum Actinomycetota; class Actinomycetes; order Streptosporangiales; family Streptosporangiaceae; genus Spirillospora; species Spirillospora rubrisoli. The sequence goes on from NZ_SMKU01000001.1 coordinate 59,089, forward strand.
GCGACCCGGATCTGCGGCCCGAGGGCCCGATGCTCTCCCGCGAAGGCTGGGTCGAGATCTTGGACGAGTGCGGGTTCACCGCCACCGCACAGACCGAGGAACTCGACGCCCCCCACCAGAGCATCTCCACGATCCTCACCTCCCGCGCCCCGCGCGCTCCTCGCGATCGTCAGGCCGGGGCGGGTCCGGGCAGCGTGCATGTGGCGGCGCTGACCGGCGGCGGCCTCGATGACTTCAGCCGTCGCCTGGTCGGGGAGCTCGCCGCCCGCGACCGCCGGGTAGAGGGGGACTGGGACGCGAACGCCGACCCGATGACCTGGCGGAGCGTGCTGGCCGACGCCCGGACCTCCGACGTCGTGCTGGTAGCCGCCGGGGACGAGGAGACCTCGGCCGAGAAGGAGACCGAGGGCGCCGTGCGGGCGATCGCGGCCTTGCGAGCCGCCGCGTCCGCCGCGTCCGGGATCGAGACGGAGATGGCGGCGCGCCTGTGGGTGGTGTGCGGGACGCAGGCCGGGATCGGGCGGCACCCGGCCGCGCTGCCGGGGGCCAGAGCCGCGCTCTGGGGCGCGGCCCGTACGCTAGCGACCGAGGCTCCGGGGCTCGATGTCCGCAGGGTGATGCTCACGGGCGCCGGCGAGGACCCGGACGCCCTGGCCGGGCGGCTGGCCGACGAGCTCGAATCCAGGACGGACGAGGACGAGGTCACCCTCACCGCCGGAGGCAGGTTCGTCAGCCGGGCGTGCCCGGTGACCCCGCCGCACGTCAGCTCGATGGATGTGCCCTCGTTCGCGCTGCGGATCGACGAGCCCGGGCTGCACTACCGGCTGAGGTGGCTGCCCGTCGAGATCCCCGAGCCGGAGCCCGACGAGATCGTCGTCCGGGTCGGCGCGGCCGCGCTGAACTACCGCGACGTGCTCACCGCGCTCGATCTGATCCCGATGACCTTCGACCGGCGCCGTCCCGAACGTGTCCACGCGGGTCTCGACTGCGCGGGAACGGTCGTCGCCGTCGGTTCCTCGGTCGGGCACCTGTCCGTCGGCGACCGTGTCGCAGGTGTGGCCACCAGCGGGTTCGGCTCGCACGCGCCGATGTCCGCCGACCTCGCCTTCCGGATCCCCGACGGCATGACATGCGCGGAGGCGGCAACGCTCCCCGTGGCGTTCGCGACCGTCCAGGAGAGCCTCCATCACCGCGCGGGCCTGCGGGCGGAGGAGACCGTCCTGGTGCACAGCGGCGCGGGAGGAGTCGGGCTGGCGGTCCTGCAATACGCCCGCCGTATCGGCGCCAGGGTCATCGCCACCGCCGGAACGCCCGCGAAACGGGACCTCCTCCGCCTGCTGGGCGTGCGGGACGTCCTGGACTCGCGTTCGCTGGACTTCGCCGGCCAGGTCCTGGACCTGACCGGTGGACAGGGCGTCGACGTGGTCGTCAACTCCCTCGCCGGTGAGGGCCTCGTCCGGAGCCTGGAGATCCTCAAGCCGTACGGGCGCTTCGTCGAGCTGGGCAAGCGCGACCTTCTGTCCGACTCCGCCCTCCCCATGGCGCCGTTCCTCCACAACCTCACCTTCATCGGCGTGGACGTGATGGACAGATTCGTCCGCGGCTCCAAGGAGGACGCATGCGCCCTCATGAGCTTCGCCGACCAGATCGGCTCCGCGACGTACCGGCCCCTGCTCCACCGGACCTATTCCGCCGCCCGCATCCACGAGGCGTTCGAGCAGATGCGGCACTCACGCCACACCGGCAAGATCGTCGTCACGTTCGACGAGCCCGTCGGGGTCGAGGTCCCCATGAGCCCGCCGCCCCTCGATCCAGAGGCCACCTACCTGATCACAGGCGGCCTGGGAGGACTCGGCGCGGCCACCGCCGGCCGTCTCGCCGAGCGCGGGGCACGCCATCTCAGGTTGCTGGGCCGCCGCGGAGCAGCGACGCCCGAAGCGTCCGAACTCCTCGACCACCTGCGCCGGTCAGGAGTGGAGGCCGTCGCCGACGCGGTCGATGTGGCCGACGCCGAGGCGCTGCGGGAACTGTTCGCCGAGGTCCACGCCTCAGGCCGGCGTCTCGCCGGTGTCGTCCACGCGGCGATGGTGCTCGAAGACGCCCGGCTCGATGAGCTCGACGACCGCCAGGTGCGCAGGGCGCTCGCCGCCAAGATGCGGGGTGGGCTCCTCCTCGATGAACTCACCAGGGACCCGGGCCTGGACTTCTTCGTCGTCTACAGCTCGTTCATGGCCCTTATCGGCAACCAGCGGCAGGCGCCGTACGTCGCGGCCAACATGGCCCTGGAGTCAATGGTGCTGGCCAGGCGCGAGGCCGGTCTTCCGGGGCTCGCTCTGCAGTGGGGGACCATCGGCGACGTCGGTGTCACGCGTCGCCTCGACCTGGTCGAGAAGCTCGACGCCGCGGGACTCGCCCCCCTGTCGTCACGGGAGGCCCTGGCCGAACTCGACCCGTTGCTCGGCAAGGTCGACCACCCCGTGCTGACGGTCGCCCGCGTCGACTGGAACCGTCTAGCTCAGATGACGGGCTCCATCTCCAAACCCCGGCTGGCCGGTCTCCTGCCGGCACAGGCGCACGCACAGGCCGAAGGAGAGGTCAGGAGGGCCTTGGCCGCCGGTGAACAGGAGCCGCTGACCATCGTGGAGACGGCGCTCGCCGACCTGCTGGCTCAGGTGCTCCTGACCACACCCGACCGGCTGGACCGCACCCGCCCGCTCGACCAGCTCGGCATGGACTCGCTCATGGGAGCCGAGTTCGGCAACCTCATCCAGGATCAGCTCAACTGCAGACTCCCGGTCGTGGAGCTTCTCGGAGCCGCCAACCTCAGCGCACTGGCCCAGCGGATCCTGCCCCTGATGCGCCCGACCGCCGAAACAGGCACAGCCTGAGCGGAGACAGATCACCCACCGCCCCCCTTGCCGGGAGGGCATGGACGAGTTATCTGCGCTTCGTCGAAGACGGCGGTGTCGGCCGGGAAATGGCCGCATATGACGATGCCGGCGGACCAGACGTTGCGCACGGTGCCCGCCGTCAGGTTCCCGATAAGTGTGGGCAGGAAGGACGGGCCGGACAGCAGCGGGAAAAGGAGGTACTCCTTTGCCGCAAGCCTCGTCGTCTTGCGTGCGGCCGCGGAGAGCCGAGCCAGAAGCCCGCCGAGTGGCTCCTCTCCTTCGAGCGCCTTCTCCAGTTCCATGCCGTAGGGCACCAGCATGAGGTCGAAGAACAGCATGTAGGTGTCCCATTCCCAGTGCGACGAGTGAATCTCCGGGTCGCGCATCCAGTCCCACTGGCCGTGCATGACGTTATGGCCGATCTCCCAGTTCTCCAGGATCTTCGACAATGCGAGGCAGGCCGTGCTCATCTCGGTGGGGGAACTGCACCGCTTCACGCCGTCCTCCAAAGGGGTCAGAGATCGATCTCCACTGGCCCGACCGCGGCGGAGACGCACGTCTTGACGAACTGTCCCTCTCCGTTCTGGACCTCGCCGGTCGCCAGGTCGCGGACTCGTCCGCCGCACAGCCTGCCCACGCAACTGAGGCAGACCCCCATCCGGCATCCGCTGGGCAGGAGGACCCCGGCGCGCTCGGCCGACTCCAGCAGTGACATATCCGCGGCCGCTTCGGCTTCCGCGCCGCTCGCCAGGAACCGGACCCGGCCGCCCGGCCCGCTGGCCGTGCTCGGCTGTTCGCCTCTCCACCAGCCGGAAATCGGGACGCGACTCGCTCATCGTGTGCAGCCGCGGACCGAAGATGAACTCATCGCGGGTTCTCACCGAATGGATGAGAACCAGGTCAAGGGGCCGTCGCCGCGGCCGGAGCAGGTTGCGGATGATGGACATCACCGGGGTGATCCCGCTGCCGCCGGTAATGAACAGGAACCTGGATCCCCTGCCGTCCACGGTGAACTCTCCCCGGGCCGGCTGGAGGTGAACGAGGTCTCCGGGCGGTGTGCCGAACGCCAGTCGACGGGAGATGAAGCCGTTGTGGGAGGCCTTCACCGTGATCTCAATGAGACCGGATCCGCCAGGAGGCGAGGACAGGGAGAAGGGACGCCAGTGGCGCACTCCGTCGACCTCGACGCCCACCATCGTCCACTGCCCGGCCCGGTGGCCGGCCCAGTTCCGGCCCACCTCGATGACCAGTCGGCTCGCCTGTTCCGTCATGCGGCGCACGGCCCGGACCCGGCCGCGGATCCCCGTACCGGGGGCGAGGGGATCGACGAGCCGGAGGTAGTCCGCGGGAGTCCGCGGCGCCGCCAGCGCCCTCGCGGCGGCGGCCACCGCCTCCCTGGCCACGTCGGCTCCGGTCTTCACCTCTGCCTCGCCTTCGCGGGGAGCGCGGCGTTCCGGCCGGCGCGGCGCTCTTCGAAACGCCGGGCGAACCCGTCCATCCTTTCCAGCAGCTCGCACAGCCGTTCCTGGTCGGCTCTCCCCTCGGGCCCGAGATCCCCGCACTCCAGCGCGCCGAGTCTGCGCAGAGTGGGCAGGACGATCTCGTCCAGGTGGATGCGCAGGTCATAGATGCCCGCCTCGGCGATGTCGAGGGCCTTTCGCTGGAAGCCGCCGATCGCGGTTCCGGGCATACGGAAGCCGCGCACCGTTTCGTAGAGCCGCCGCATCGCCGTGTCCGGGGCCAGTTCGAAGGCCGCGCGCAGCAGGTTGCGGTAGAACACCATGTGCAGGTTCTCGTCGCGTGCCACGCGCGCGAGGATCCTGTCGCACCGGGGGTCGCCGCTCAGCCGTCCGGTGTTGCGGTGGGCGATCCTGGTGGCCAGCTCCTGGAGCGTGGTGTAGCAGAGTGCGCCCAGGACGCCTTGCGCCTCACTGGCGAACCCGGTGCTGACGGCCCGCATCCTGGCGCGTTCCAGCGCGACCGGATCGAGTGCCCGGGTGACGATGAGGTAGTCCTGGATGACGACGCTGTGCCGTGCCTCCTCGGCCGTCCACCGGTGCAGCCAGGCACCCCACGCGCTGTCGCGGCCGAGCCGCGCGGACAGCTCCCGGTGGTAGCTGGGGAGGTTGTCCTCGGTGAGGAGGTTCACCAGCAGCGACGTGCGGACGACCGGAGGAAGCGGCGACTGCTCCTGCGCCCACGGGCTGCCCCCGAAGGGGCCGTCGTAGTTCCGCCCTTCGCTCCACGGCACGTACTGGTGGGGAAACCACTCCTCTGCGGCTGCGTAATGGCGGTCGAGTTCCTTCTCCACCACCGGCAGCAGTTCGGTGAGCATCGCGTGGTCGTCGAATGCGGGCATGGCGAGATCGGTTCCGTCCGTGGGGGCTCAGGCGGGGGCGAGGGCGAGCACGACGTTGTGGCCGCCGAAGCCGAAGGAGTTGCTCAGCACCAGGCCGTCCGGCGTGCGGCGGGGGGCGCCCGCCACGACGTCGAGGGCGATCTCCGGGTCCTGGCGGTCGAGGTTCGCCGTCGGCGGGATGAGGCCCTCGCGCAGGCTGAGCGCCGCGGCCGCGGCCTCCACCGCGCCCGCGGCGCCGAGCGTGTGGCCGATGGTGCCCTTGATCGACGTCACCGGGACGCCGGCGGGCAGGACGGTTTCGAGGACGCGCGCCTCGACGGCGTCGTTGAGCCGCGTGCCGGTGCCGTGCGCGTTCACGTGACCGACGTCGGAGGGCCCGGCGCCCGCGTCGGCCAGGGCGAGGCGGACCGCGCGTTCGGCGCCGCGGCCGTCGGGCTGGGGAGCGGTCGGGTGGTAGCAGTCGTCGGTGACGCCGCAGCCGACGAGGGTGGCGTGTGACCGGGCCTCGCGGGCGCGGGCGTCCGCGGCGCGCTCCAGCACCAGCACGGACGCTCCCTCGCCCATGACGAACCCGTTGCGGTCGGCTTCGAACGGCCGGGCCGCCGTCTGCGGTTTGTCCGGCCTGCGCGCCAGCGCGCCGAGCCGGTCGAAGCAGGTGACCGTGAGCGGGGTGAGCTCCGCCGCGCTGCCACCGCTGATCATGATGTCCGCCGCGCCGGACAGCAGCAGCTCCCGCGCGAGGTGCACGGCCGAGGCGCCCGACGCGCACGCGGACGCGACGGTGAACGACGGGCCGCCGGCGCCCAGCGCGATGCTCACCTCCGCGGCGGCCATGTTGGGCAGGTACTGGGTGATGGCCACCGGGGAGACCTTGCGCGGGCCGCCTTCGCACATCCGCTCCATGGCCGTCTCCCAGGTGTGCACACCGGTGGCCGCGCAGCCCAGCACCACGCCGACGCGCGAGCCGTCCCAGGTCGCGGGGTCGTGGCCGGAATCCCGGACGGCCTCCTGGGCCGCGATCAGCGCCAGCTGGCAGATCCGGTCGAGCCGGCGGGCGAGCCGGCGCCCGAGGCGGGTCTCGGGCTCCAGGTCCTCGACCGCGCAGGCGTAGTCGACGTCCAGGCCGGTCAGGTCCCCGTGGTGGTCGGCCGTCGGCCGGCCGTCGCACAGGCCCGTCCAGGCCGCCGCCACCCCCGTGCCGGCCGGGGTGATCAGTCCGAGCCCGGTGATCGCCACGTCCCGTCGGCTCACGAGGCGGCCCCCTTGGCCTCCAGCAGCTCCAGAACCTTGCCGAGGGTGTCGTTCATCGTCACGCTCTGGTCGGTGACCTGGACGTCGAGCTCCTCCTCCAGGACCGCGGCCAGCTCTATCAGCGCCAGCGAGTCCAGGTCGAGATCGGCGAACGTGGCCTCGGGCCTGATGCGTTCGCTGGGCACGTCGAACTGGTCGCTGATGATGCCGGTGACGCGCTCACGTAGGCCGGTGGTGCTTTCGGGCATGTTCTGCTCCATTCTCTGAGAGAAGTCGGCGGCCTTGCCGGGGGATTTCTTTCAGCATTGCGCCGCGCAAATCAATGTGCCAGGGGAAAAAGGTCCCGTGTCCGTGAATACCGGCCCGCCCTGGAGGAACGTGGAATGGTCCCGATTCCGGGGCGGCGCCACTACGGAACGCCCCTACCTGCGGCCGGCAGGTCCCCCGCCGTTCCGGTGGGTCATTGAGGAGATGCCGCGGGTCGCCCGCCGGGCCGGTGCCCCGGGCCGCTCGCCCGGGTCCCGGCCGGCACGGCGCGCACGCCGGTCGGCCATGCTGATGAGGGATCCGCCGCCCCGCTCCGCCCGCTCGTCCCGATGAGAAGGCGAAGTGAACGCGGCGGCGGCTCGGGACCGGGCCGTCCGCGCGTTCCCGGCCCGCACGGCGATGCGCACGCCGATGGCCACGCCCGCCGTCAGAGCGGCCCATCCGAGCACGCGGAGCCCTTTCGTCACGATCCCAGTCCATGCCGCCACAGATACCGTTGCGTGGCGAGATAGGAGCGTTCGATGCGTATCTCCGCGTCCTTGATCCCTTCGGCCGGGCCGGCCGTCTGGATCTGCCGCTGGACGCTGAACTGCTCAGGCCGGGATATGCCCGTCGGCAGCACATGCACGGTGACGTCTTCCGGTACGGCCTCCAGCGATGCGCGAACCCGGTACCGCTGTGTGATGTTCAGTGCCATGGACGGCCATTCCCAGACATGATCTGGTATTTCGGTCGAGCCCGGTCCGGGGGTCGTCTGCATGACGTAGAGCGTCCGCGCTCCCAGCGTGACCGCCCGGTCGACCGGCAGGCTGTTGACGAGCCCGCCGTCGGCCAGCTGCACACCGTCCAGGGAGACGGTCTCCATCAGTGCCGGGACCGCTGTGGAGGCCAGCACGGCGGGTAGCAGCGGCCCCCGGGCGAACCAGCGTTCGCACGCCGCGCCTATGTCGGTGGCCATGCAGTGGAAGGGGATGGCGAGTTCTTCGAAACGCTCGGCTGCCAGGTGCTCCTCGACCAGCCGGCGGAACCGCTGGGACGTGCGCCGGCGCCCCGAGGGGGCCAAGGTCGACACGACCCGTTCCAGCCGGCAGCGGTGCAAGATCGCCCGTTCGTGGAAGTCGTGCCAGAAGCGGCGCATGGTGATCAGGCTGTTCAGGGTCGGGTCCGCCGCCAGCACCGCGCCGTGCAGCGCTCCCGACGAGACACCGACGACGAGGTCCGGCCGGATGCCCGACAGGAGCAGGGCGCTGAGCATCCCGGTCTGGTGCGCGCCCAGCACACCTCCACCGCCAAGGACGAAAGCCACCGAAGGCCGTCCTTTTCTAGTCATTTATGCTCCCATTCCATGGATCGCGTGTCCTCCCAAACCATGTACCCCAGATCCGCAAATATTGATCTGGAAAACTTCAGGGAACAAAGTCCTATTGCATTTGACGCAACTGCCAACTAATCTGACGAGGGAAGGTCGAATTTTCCCCCGATGACGAGCGAGTACCACCCCCGTAGCAGGCCCAGAGGACCATGAACCATTACCGCGATCGCCATGAGACCGTCGCCCTTCTCGAAGATCCCGATAACCGCCGCCGGATCAACGACCTGGCCGCTCGAATGCATCTGCCGCCGCCGACGGTGGAGAAGCGGATCTGTACCCGACTGGACGGTCTCGTCACTGATCAGCGCACCTGGGCCCGCCGGCTGCTGACGCCGCTCGAAAGGCTCGTCTATGCGGCTCCGGTCCCCGCGGTGATCACAAAGCGGGAACTGTCCGCATTGCGGGAGATCAATGGCGGCGAATCGCTTATCTTCCTTCCGGCGCACCGTTCGTACGCGGATTCCCACCTGCTCTCGCGGGCCCTGCGGAAGCTGGAACTCCCCGCCACGTTCCGGTTCGCCGGAGACAATTTGTCCTTCTGGCCGTTCTCCTGGCTGGCCCGGCACTGCGGTGTGATCTTCATTCGCCGGTCCTTCGGCTCCGATCGGCTCTACCGTTTCGCGGTGCGCGCCTACCTCGCCCGTCTTCTGGAGCGGGGTGTGCACCTGGAGTGGTACGTCGAGGGCGGGCGCTCTCGCACCGGGCGGCTCCGCACGCCGCGCATCGGCCTGGTCTGCGAGCTGCTGAAGGCCCTGGACGAAACCGGGCGGGGCGATGTCCACATCGTGCCGGTCTCGATCACCTACGACCTCCTGCCCGAGGCCGCATGGCTGGTGGCCGAGGACGGCGGGGCGGGCAAGCCCGCCGAGAACCTGCGGAGCCTGGTGCGCTATCTGCGGACGAACCGGCGTGTCGGCAGGACCGCCTACCTCGGCTTCGGGACGCCCTTCCCCATCCAGCGGGCGGATGCCCGTCCGGGCGCCGGAAAGGACGCCCGGCCTGGCGACCGCAGCCACAGGAAGACGGCGCGGGCCGTGGCCGAGCGGCTGACCGAGCAACTGCACGTCGCGACGCCGGTCACCGCCGAGTCGCTGATCGCCCTCGTGCTGGCGGCCGGAGAAGGGCGCCCGCACGGCGTCCCCGCCATCGCGCGCGCGCTCGTCCCGCTCCTCGGCTTCATGGAGCGCAGGGGAATCCCCGCGATCGGTACGGACCGGCTCAAGGGCGGCCCACGCCTGCGGAAGTCGCTCGACCGCATGGTCAGGGCGGGGATCGTCTCCTCGGTCCGCCGCGGCGGTGAGCCGTGTTACCAGATCGGCCGGCACCAGCGGCACCTCGCCTCGTACTACCTGCAATCGGGCGGGCACTGGTTCGTCCCGCGCGCCGTGGCCGAGCTGTCGCTCATGATGGCGGCGGGTGCCCTGCCGCAGCCCGAGGACCGGGTCCTCGCCGCCGCCCGCCGGCTGCACGGCCTGCTCGGCCATGCCTTCGTCCTGCCGCCCTGGCCTCGATTCGCCGATCAGGTATGGCGGGAAACGGCGGAACTGACGGCGGCGACGCAGGGCGACGCGGAGCACGCGCTGGCCGAGCAGCCATTCCTGCTCGCGCACCGGTTACTCGGCGCCGCCGTCGAGGCGACCCACACGGTCGCCGTCCGGCTCACGATGCTTCCGACCGACCGTCCCGCCGAGCGCGAAGGACTGCTGCGGATCGACGCCGACGCCTCGCACACGGCCCAGTGGCCGGAGTCGGTGTCCAAAGAACTGCTCCGGGCGGCCGCGGCCGCCGCGACGGCAGAGGGCCTGCTGGCCGCCGGTGCCCATCAGACCGACGCCCGGCGCCGCTTCGAGGAGGAGGTGGCGGGCCTCCTTGGCAGGCTCCGCCGCATCGCGGCCCATGACGCCGCGTCCTCCCCCTCCCTACCGAAGGAGAACCCATGAGCACCGCCGAGGACTACGCCGAAGAGATCCTGCACGGCCCAGCGGGCCCGCAGATTGGAGCGTTCCTCGACTTCGACGGAACCCTCATCGACGGCTTCTCGGTCAACGAGTTCGTCCTCAACCGACTGCGTCACCGGGAGCTCATGCCGCGCGACCTGGTGCGCGGCGTTCTGGGGACCAGCCCCCTCGGCGCCTACCGGCTGGCCAGGGCGGGCATAGGGAAGGAGACCTGCGACCGGGACCTGCGAGCGGTCTACGAGTTCGCTCTCGCGCTTCTGTCAGGGCGTACCGAGACCGAGCTGCTCCAGTTCGGGCGACGGGTGCTCTGGGAAGGGCTCGCCGGCAAGCTCCGCAAGGACGCGTGGACGCTCGTCCAAGCCCACCAGCGGATGGGGCATTCCGTCGTCCTGCTGTCCGCGGCGACCCGCTACCAGGTGGCCCCGCTGGCGGACCACCTCGGCATCGAGCACGTCCTCTGCAGCCCGCTGGAGACCCTCGACGGCAGGCTGACCGGACGCCTCGGCGGGCCGCCGCTGCGCGGGCCGGTGAAGGCGCAGGCGGTGGACGCCTTCGCCGCCGAGCACGGCATCGAGCTCACGCTCAGCCACGCCTACGCCGACTCCCTCGACGACATCCCCTTCCTGGAGACGGCGGGCAGGTCCTGCGTCGTCAATCCCGGCAAGGAGCTGTCCCGTGCCGCCGCCGAGCACGGCTGGCATGTGCTGCACATGGACGGTCGCCCGGTCCCCAGCCCGATCACCTTCGCCCGGTCCGTCGCGGCCGGCGGCGGCATGCTCACCGGCGTGGGCACCGGCCTGGGGACGGTGCTGGTCGGCGCCGACCGCAGACGCGCCGCGGAGCTCGGTCTCCGGTTCGGCAGCGACCTGTGCCTCGGCCTCGCCGGCGTGCGGCTGCGGGTGACGGGCGAGGAGAACCTGTGGCTCCATCGCCCGGCGGTGTTCCTGGTCAACCACCAGAGCCCCCTGGACGCGCCGATCGTCAGCCGACTCCTGGAGCGCGGATACACCGGGTTCGCCAAGAAGGAGGCCCGGCGCTTCCCCGTGCTCGCCCAGGCCGCGGAGTTCCTGGAGATGGTGTTCGTCGACCGCGGTTCGGCCGCCCGCACCCCCGAGGTGATCGACTCGGCGGTGCGGCGGCTCGCCGCCGGGCTGTCGCTCGCCATCGCCCCCGAGGGCAGCCGCTCCCTCACCCCGTCGCCGGGCCCGTTCAAGAAGGGCGCCTTCCTGGTCGCGAAGCGGGCGGGGGTGCCGGTGGTCCCGATCGTCATCCGCAACAGCGGTCAGCTCATGTGGCGCAATGCCAAGACGATACGGCCGGGAGTGGTCGAGGTCGTCGTCCACGACCCCATCGACGTCGGCTCGTGGAAGGTCCGCGACTTCGGACGGAAGGTGGAGGAGGTGCGCCGGCTGTACATCGACACCCTCAGCAGGTGGCAGGAGATCCCGGCACCGGACGAGGCGGACCCGGCCGCCGGGGAGCCGGCACCGGCCATGGCCGCGGAGTCCGGGGAGGAGTGAATGCGACCTTCGCGGGCCTTCGGCGTGGGCGCCTGGCGCCTCCCGCAGCGCATGAACACACTGGACACGCTGATGTGGAGATGCCGGGCCGATCCGCGGCTGCACTCGCCGTTGGTCTGCCTGATCCTGCTCGACCGGACACCGGACTGGGAGTGCTGGGCCGCCACCCATGACTGGGTCACGCGCATGCTCCCCCGGCTGCGGCAGCGGGCCGTGGCGCCGCTGCTCCCCTCGGGGCTCGGGAGGTGGGAGACCGATCCGGGGTTCGACCTCGGCCGGCACCTGTGGCGGACGCGGCTGCCCGGGCCCGGCGGTCGCCGGCAGCTCCTCGACCTGGTCCAGATGGTCACCGCCACGCCCTTCGACGAAGGCCGTCCCCCCTGGGACAGCGTGCTCGTGGAGGACGTCCGGTGGGAAGACGGCGCCCCGGGCGCCGCCTGGATCCTCAAGGTGCACCACTGCGTCAGCGATGGCCCGACTCTGGGTTTCTGGCTGACCAGGGTGCTCGGCCGCACCGCCGAACCGGATCCGGACAGGCCCCAGCCACCGCCGATGCCGCCGCGCCCACCGGCCGGGCTGCTCCGGCCGATCGGTCTCCCCGGTGCCCCGCTGCCCGGCCCGGCCGCGCTCGTGCGTCCCGCCCGCGAGGTCTGGCGGGCCGCCAGGCGTCCCCGGCGAACGGTGATGGAGACGATCCGGGCGGTGCGGACGATCGGCGAGCTGATGCCGCGCCGGGTCGGCGAGCCGTCCGCGCTGCTGGAGAACCGTGGGACCGCGCGGCGGCCGGCGGTGCTGAGCATGCCGCTGGACCCGATGAGAGCGGCGGCCAGACTGGCGCAGTGCTCGGTCAACGATGCCTTCATCGCCGCCCTGCTCGGCGGTTTCCGGCACTACCACGAAAGGCACGGTGCGGTGATGGACTCCCTGTCCATCGCGATGCCGATCAGCCTGCGCCGGGCCGACAGCCCCCGGACCGGCAACCGTTTCGGAGGGATCCGCTTCACCGGTCCGATGGCAGAGCCCGACCCCCGGGCCCGCATGGTCGCCGTGCGCGACAGCATCGCCGCGGCGAGCGCGGCATTCGCACCGGGCGGCCTGGACGTGCTCCTGAACGCGCTGAACCGCCTGCCGACGCCGGTGGTGACCGACCTGGTGGCCCGGTTGGGCAACAGCTACGACCTCCAGGCCAGCCAGGTGGCAGGCATCTACCGTCCGTCCTACATGGCCGGAGCGGCGGTCACCGACGCGTACTGCTTCGGGCCCGTGCCGGGCTGCGCCGTGATGGCCCTGCTCCTCGTCCACCGGGACAAGTGCTCGATCGCCTTCACCCTGGACTCCGCCGCCGTCACCGACACCGACTCCTTCATGCGATCCATGGACACGGCCTTTCACGAAGTCATGGAGACGGCCCGCAACGCCGGCGGGACGGGGGCGCGCGAAAAGTCATGATCATTTTAATGCGGACGGAGTAGCGGTCATATGGCCAGCCATGCCCGGGACGGCGGGTGCGCCGGGGACGCGCGCGATCCCGCGCCGTACATCGACCGTTGCGATGCCGCCGCCAGGCCGGAGCTCACCTATCTGGAGGAGGCCATCGCCTTCGCGCGCAAGGCGCTGCGTTTCCAGGCGGAAACATTGCGCCTCCTTGAGCAGACCCGGCACCGGATGCTCGCGGAACCGAGCCCGGCCGGGGCGTCGCCCAACGCCCGGTATCCGGACTCAGAGGCACGGCCGCCGGCGGACGACACCGACTACCAGCTCACAGCGCAGGAGCAACGCGTCATCTGGTCCATCGGGCAAGGCCACTCCAACCGCTACATCGCCAAAAGAATGGGCATTTCCGAGAAGACCGTGAAGAACTACGTCTACTCCATCTTCCGCAAACTGGGCGTGCACAGCCGTACCGAAGCCGCCCTCATCGCACTGCGGCGAGGCTGGGTGCCTGTGGAGGGTGCCGCTTCCGAAGGCGCGCCCGATTCCAATGCCGTACCGGGGACGTGACGCCGCCATGCGAGGCAGCCGGCCGCACGCGACGCCTCGGGCCGTCAGTTCTTGACGGCGATGCCGCCGTGAATGGTGACCTGGGCGTCGTCGAGCGCGGCCGCCTCCTGGTCGGGGTGCCAATGGTGGACGGGCACGACGCCCGGGTCGAGGATCTCCAGTCCGTTGAAGAAGGTCTCCACTTCTGATTTGGTGCGGGCGACGGTCGGGATGCCGTGGGCGTTGTAGGCGGCCACCCCCGCGGCCACGACCTCGGGGTTGTTGTCGAGAGTGGTCGTGGACAGCGCCAGGATGCTGCCCGGAGCCAGCGGTTCCATGAGGCGATTGATGATCCGCCGCACCTCGGCGTCGTCGACGATGAAATGCAGGATCGCGATCAGGCTCAGCGCGACGGGCCGGTCCAGGTCCAGGTAATCGCGCAACCGGCCGGACTCCAGGATCGCGTCGGAGTCCCGGAAATCGGCGTCCAGATAGCCCGTCCTGCCCTCGGGGGTGCTGGTGAGCAGGGCCCGCGCGTGGACGAGCACGATCGGATCGTTGTCGACGTAAACGACCCGCGATTCGGGTGCGACGGCTTGTACGACCTCATGCAGGTTCGGGGAGGTGGGCAGTCCGGTTCCGATGTCCAAAAACTGCCTGATGCCGTGTTCGGCGGCGAGATGATGGGCCATCCGGGCCATGAACTTCCGGTTGGCCCGCATGGACGTCGGAAGGTTGGGCCAGTCCTCGACGATGCTCGCCGCCGCCGCCCGATCAGCAGGGTAGTTGTCCTTGCCGCCGAGAATGTAGTCGTAAATTCGGGCCGAATGCGGGATTCCGGTCTGCAGATTCAGTTCGCTGTCGGTCACATCGGTCCCCTGATCCTCCGGCTATCGATAGATCATCCAGCTTAGGCGTTTTCTCTCTCCGGGGCAGAACACCGCACCATTCCGACCGTCCGGACCCGCTGCCGCGCCGGGACGGGACGGGTGGGGCGTGCCGTGCGGGGCCGGACGATCGCCGGGTGCTGCGGCCCGGGGACGCGCTCACCTGGGCGGATACGGATCCTTGAAGATCAAATCAAAAAAATCAATGTTCTCGCGTTGACCGCTTGAGAAAGTCAAGGTACACATGAAGGGCAAGCACGTCGCCGACAGCAAGGGGGGTCGAGGGTGGACTGGCAGGAACTGACGGACCTGACGCACGGACGGCCGTTCGTGGTCGAGCGGGTCCGCCTGGCCGGCAGCGGCGTCGTGGTCGAGGGCCGGTTCGAGCCGCCGCAGTTGGCCCAGCTCAGCGTCAACGACCAGGTGTTCGTCGCCGCGTTCGTGCGGTCACACGGTTCGATCAAGGAAATGGAGCGGATCTTCGGGGTGAGCTACCCGACGGTCAAGTCCAGGCTGAACCGGATCGCCGAGCACCTCGACTTCGTCGACACCGACCCGGCGCCGACCGGCGCCGACGTCGTCGACCGCCTGCGGCGGGGAGAGATCAGCGCCGAGGAGGCGCTGGCCGAGCTGGAGAGGTCCCGATGATCCCGCAACCGGTGACGGTCAGCCATCGCCGCTGTGGGCACTGCCCGGCATCCAGATCGAGCAAGGCCGAACGGTCGTACAGGTAAGCGTGAAATGAGCGAGGGGGAACCGGCAACCATGAACGAGCAGCGCAACCAGATCCTGCAGATGCTGGCCGAGGGCAAGATCACCGCGAGCGAGGCGGAGCGGCTGATCGACGCCCTTGAGCAGCAGCGGCCCGAGTTGCCGCCGACGGTCGCGTCCAGCCCGAAGGCCCGGCCCAAGTACCTGCGCGTGGTGGTGAACGCCAACGACGGCGAGGACGGAACGAGCCGGATCAACATCCGGGTCCCGCTCCAGCTGCTGCGCGCCGGGGTCCGGCTCGCGAGCCTCGTCCCTCCGCAGGCGCTCGCCAAGGTCAACGCGGAGCTGAGCAAGTCGGGGGTGCCGGTCGACCTCACCGACCTCAAGCCGCAGCACCTTGAGGACCTCGTCGACCAGCTCGACGAGATCAGCGTCGACGTCGACGACACCGAGTCCAAAGTGCAGATCTTCTGCGAGTGACGCGGTGCCGAGGTCAACGTCTGCGCGCTGCTCGCCGGAATCGAGCAGCGCGGCCTCGGCCGAGGCCGGCGTCATCGCCGCTGCTCGATGATCTTCGCGTGCAGGAGCGTTCCGGCGAGCTCGATGTGGAGGCGGGGATGGGCGGCGGCATCCTTGGCGCGGAGCTTGAGCTTGGTGAAGTCGAGCGTGACGCGGCACAGTTGCGTGCGAAGGTCGATGCGCGCAGGCACCAGCCAGCGCCCCTCCTGCGCGTACTTGCCGCCCTCCTGCTCGATCACGAGCACCTCTTTGGCCGCGGGCGCGACCGGCAGGTCAGCGGTGAGCCCGGCCAGCTCGCCGAGCGTCCGGGCGGAAAGCGCCCCCTCCAGCCGCGTGTCGAGCTCCTCGGCGCTGAGCCTGCCGTCCCCGCCGGCGACCCGCAGCGCCTCCACGACCCGCTCGCGATCCTCGTGCGACGCGCGCATGTCGGGCAGATCATTCTGCATGGCGACCACGCTAGCAAGGCAGGCCGTCACCGGTAACCGCCACGGACGGCAGAACCGCACCCGGCGCCGTCCGAGATGACCGGCTGATCAGCCGCCCCGCCTAAGGGGCGCAGGCGTCTGACGCCGATGATCGTTTACCGCTTCCCGCCGTCCAGCACAACCCCGCCAGTGGTCCCCTGTGTGGCCGGATCAAGCCACATTTGAGTGGACTTTTCCGACAACCTTCGGGAGGGTCTCGGCTGTCTAAAGATCAAGCACAGATGACCATCAGGGGGGCCGGGACGACCATGAGCAGAAGACCGTCTTCGGGGGGACGCGCGTGGCGCGGCCCCGGTGCACGGATCGCGGCAGCGCTGGCCGGCGTGGGGCTGACGGTGCTCGCGATCTATCAGCTGTCCGATCCGTCCTCACCGGTGAAGGCCGATCGCGACGCGCACGTCCGGGCCCCGCAGGGTGCCGGCCTCGATCCGCTCACCGACCAGGAGATCCAGGAGGCGCAGCGCGCGGCGCTGGCCGATCAGCCGCGCGGGCAGGCGGCCGCCGGACGCCCGCAGGTCGCGTTCGTGAGCGCCAACCGGCTGGACGGGCCGGACGGCGGACCGCGGGTGGCGGACGTCCGGCTGTACGACTACCGCACCGATGAACTGGTCGTGCGGCACGTGGACCTAGCCTCCGGCCGGGTGGTCAAGTCGGAGCGGGCCAAGGGAACGCAGCCGATGGCGAGCGTCGAGGAGCTCCGGCACGCGGTCGGGCTGATCCTGGCCGACGGCCGTCTCGGCCCGGCGCTGCGCGCCTCGTACAAGAACGCCGCCGGCCGCGAACCGTCCTCGGCCGCCGACATCCACACGCGCGGCCACATCTTCCTGGCCCCGCAGGCGGCCGGCGCGAGCAACGCGGCCTCGGTGGCCAAGTGCGGTGACCAGCGCTGCTTCTCGGTGAACCTCAAGCTCCCGAACGGAACCTGGATGGAGACCGGCCGCATCGTCATCAACATGTCCACCCAGCGCGTGATCACCCTGAACCGGTAAGGCGGGAGTGCCGACCATGAAGCCCACTGACCGCCTACGGGGCCGTCTCAAGACCAAGATCGCTTTCGGCTCGGCGGTGACCTGCGCCGCGATGATGTGTGCGGCGGCGCTCGCACCGGGCACGTCCGCCGCCGGGACTACCGCCAAGGCTCCTGCCGCCGACTGCAGCGGCCAATACAAGGTCGACAAGAAGTTGCCGAACGGAGCCCGATGGCAGATCTGCTGGGAGGCCCGCAACGGCGAGGGCCTGCGCCTGCTCAACGTGCGCTACACCCCCAAGGGGAGCGGTGAGATCAAGGTGCTGCGCGACCTGGCGCTGACCCAGGTGCACGTGCCCTACGACGACAACTCTCAGCGCCACCTGGACATGCCGCTGGACCTGGACTACGCGGCGAACCTCCTGCCGCGCGACTGCCCCGGCGGCGAGATCCGCAAGCACAACCGCCGCCCTCTGGTCTGCGTCAACACCCACGGCCGCGGCTACGGATACAAGAAGACCGACATCGACGCCGAGAAGGACAAGCAGCGGCAGTCCAGCGAGCTCGTGCTGTTCGGCGTCTTCGAGGTCGGATGGTACGACTACATCCTGGAATACCGGTTCACCGACGACGGACAGATCACCCCGCGCTTGGGCGCGACCGGCTCCCTCGCCTCCGACCGCACCTCGGCCAAGCACGGCTGGCCGATCGGACGGGGGAACAGCAACTACTCTCCGAACCACTTCCACAACGCGTTCTGGCGCGCCGACTTCGATCTGCAGGGACAGGGCGG
The DNA here is from genome assembly GCF_004349215.1 of Actinomadura rubrisoli. GTDB lineage: Bacteria > Actinomycetota > Actinomycetes > Streptosporangiales > Streptosporangiaceae > Spirillospora > Spirillospora rubrisoli. Next base: position 77,049 of record NZ_SMKU01000001.1, read on the forward strand.
CGAGAAGGTCGAACAGTTCGACTTCTCCGGCCAGGGCGCCCTCAAGCGCACGATCCTGCGCAAGACGCTCACCCGGGAGGCCGCGATCAAGCTCGCCCCCGACCGTTTCTGGCGCGTGGTGGATCCGACCGTCAAGAACTCCGACGGGCACCCGATCTCGTGGCAGATCAGCGACATCGCCAGCAGTCAGTTCCGCGGACCCGCGTCGGCCGGCGAGCAGTTCACCCTGTCCGACCTCTATGTCACCCAGCGCAATGCCTGCGAGAAGCTCGCCGCTCAGAACGAGGAGCCGCGCTGCGCCAAGCAGGTGAACAAGTTCGTCAACGGCCAGACGCTGACCGATCCGATCCTCTGGGTGAGCGTCGACTTCCACCACATCCCGCGCGACGAGGACCACGACCCGCTCCCCTCGCACTGGCAGGGCTTCACGATCAGCCCGCGTGACGTGTCCGCCAAGAACCCCTATTGATCGCACCGGTGACGACCGCCTGACCAGCCCGCATACGGGAACCCCCGATGCGGGCTGGTTGGCGCGACCTCGGCACGGACGGAACAGCACCGGCCCAGGACTGGGGACCTACCTCCGGGCGAAGACGGTCAGTCCCAGTTGATGGCGACCTGGGTCAGTTCTTCGTTGTTCTCGTAGACGTAGACGACGGCGTTCACGCCTCTGCCATCGGGCGACTGCGTGAAGTCCAGGGCCTGCCACTGCTCCCCGGCGGCGATGTCGGTCTCCGAGACGACCGTGCGCCCGGTCACGTAGTCGATCTTCACCTTCACATGGCGGTCCTGCGGGCATTGGATCGACCATACGTCGGCGGCTTTGGCCTCCCAGTCGCCGGGTACGGCGACCTCATTTCCGAAGACCGTGGCCTGGCACACCGTGGCGGCCCGGGCCGGGGCCGGGGCGGCCAGGGCCGGGGCGGCCGCCAGTCCCCCTGCTACGGCGGCGGCCAGGGACATTCCGGCCAGGGTTCTAGCACGCATCAACATTCTCCTTCTGGGGTCGGTGTTGATGAACTGTGTTGGCCTTCACAGTTTGCGATCACCGACCCCCAGGCGGTCGACCCCGCCTGCGGGGAGTTATTGGTACAGCTAGCGCGACCACGAGAGGCGCGATCAGCGAACGCGTCGTTTGCGCCTATGAGCCGGAACAGAGCGTCTGCGGGTTCGGAGGCTCAGGTGTCGAGCAGTTCCGGGGTGAAGACATCCTCGATCTTCCACTGCCTGGTCGATAGGCCCTGCTCATAGTGATAGCGCAGGTAGGCGTCAATTGTGGCGTGATTGGCCGAGATGCCGTAGGGCCACCAGTCCTCGGGGAATTCTTCGTGGTTGCGTTCGACCAGGGCGTGCATCCACGGCACCATGGTCTGGATTTGGTAGAGCCTGCGGTTGCGGCGGTAGCGGTCGGCGGCGGTGTCCTTCGCCTCGCAGAACGCGCGGTAAAGGTCGCGTGCGAGGTCGGGACGGTCCCGGAGGAGATCACGCCGGACGACGATCGCGTGCATGATCGGGAAGATTCCGGTGCGCCGGTGGTAGTCGCGCTCCAGCGGCTCGAAGTCGGGGAACAGCCGGGCGGCGTTCGGGGATCCGTCGAGTACGCACTGCGGGACGTTCGCCGAGAACAGGGCGTCGATCTCGCCCGCGTCGAGCATCGAGCTCAGTGTCTTCCCCTCAGGCGCGACGGTCACATCGACGTCGGCCGGATGCGGGTGGGGGATGAAGTCGAAGGGGGCCGCGGGGTGTTCCAGACCGCCGATGACCCAACGGCTCTCTTCGGGTTTGAATCCGTACTCGTCCATCAGGATCCCTTTGGCCCAGACGCCGGAGTCCTGGCCGTAGGTACCGAACTCGCCGATGGTCTTGCCTGCGAGATCACCCGGTCCGGTGATTCCGCTCCGGGTGTTGACGAAGATGCACGAGTGCCGGAATACGCGGTTGGGGAAGACCGGCAGCGCCACGAACGGCAGATCGGTCTCCAGCAGCCGCAGATAGAACGTGAGCCCGAGTTCGGCGACGTCGAACTCGTTCCCGCGGACCAGCCGCTCGAAGATCTCCGGCAGAGTGGCCCCGGTTCTCATCGTGACATCGATGCCGCCGACGCTTATGTCTCCGTCGAACAGCGGTTGCGTCGTGTCGTACCGGAAGCATCCGATCGTGAGTGCGAGGTCGGTCATGGATATCACTCCTTATCGGCTTCTCCCGCTCCCATCATCGGCCGCCGGGGTCGTGCTGTCCAAGGCCGTCTCGGCACGCCTGTCACCGAGCGGATCCGTTGTCGCGGGGACGTTCCGTGCCATCGTTAGTTCGGTGGCAGGCGGAGGGGGCCGTTGCCCTCGCGCACGTTAGGGACGAATTGGAGTTCGCTCACTGGGACGCCCTGTTCGTCGACGGTCACGCGGACGGCGTCGTTGCCGAGGCAGTTGCGGTCGTGCCCGGGGGTGTCGCAGAACAGCACGTATCCGGTGAAGCGATCGACCCGGCCCTGCTCCAGGCGCCATACGCCGTTGTAAGAGGTGACCGTGGCCTGGGGGTGTGTGGCGCGCAGTTGCTCGCCGACGGCCGTCCGGACGCGCCGGCCGAACGCCTGCCGTTCCTCGAAGGGGCGCGAGATCGAGATGCCGGAGGTCACCGGCTCGTCCCGGCCGTCGCGCATGGTGAAGCCCGCGGCGAAGTAGGTCCGCTTGGACAGTGCCGCCTGGAGCTTGCCGGCCGTGAGCCGGGCCAAGGCGGGCGCCTTGGGGTCGCCGGACGGGCGGCCTCGGGCGACGTCTGACCGGACGAGTTTCACGCGCAGGGAGCGGGTGCCGGCCGGCAGGCCGTAGGAGCCGTCCGACTGCGGCGGCGAGCCGTTGGCGGTGAGGGCCGCCGACCACTGGACGGCGCATCGGCCCAGTTCCGCGAGCACGGCCGTGACGTTGTCGTTGGTCAGGTCCGCCGTGACCCATGGTTCGCCGACGGTGGGTCCCAGGCCGATGATCTGATACCCGCACCGTTCGAAGGCGGATCTCATGAGGCGGAACTCGGCGGCCTGCTTCCGGCCGCGCGCGACGGCCTCCGTCAGCGCGCCCTCGCAGGGCTTGCGGTCGCAGAGGGCCTTCTTGCCGTCGATGCGCAGCCGCACCACCGCGTCGGGGTCGTCCCGCACCGCGAAGGTGACCTCCGATCCGTTGGTCTCCGGGAACAGCGTGCGGGCGCCGATCAGCCTGAGCTGTCCCGGATAGAGCCGCTCGGCCAGTTCGGTGGCGCGCTTCTTGTCGTTGCCCGTGCCCAGCGCGCATCCGCCGGCCAGCAGCGCGACGAGCGCGAGGCACGAGCCCAGCGTTGAGTTCCGCAACCTCGCCCTGCTCGATCTGCCCATCATGGTCCTCACTGAGGCTCGCTTCCGATGTGCTTCACGCTAGAGGCCGGTTCGCATGAGGCGGATGGGTGCGAGTACTCACTCGGGCACCGGCGGCGTACTCAACTCGTCCGCGATGCCGATCCCTGGGCGCGCTGATCATTTTCGGGCCGGACGGTCGACATTCCTCGCCGGGCGAGGTAATGATCTTGTTGAGAGTTCCGAGGGTGCTCCCCCGCCTTCGACCGGAGAGGACTTTTCATGGCGTTTCCCAGGTCCGTGCACCGGCTTCCCCTGGCGGTCGCCGTGGTGGGCGCCGCGGCGTTCGGGCTGCTCACACCCGCCGCGGCCGCCGACGTCCGGTTCGAGCCCGGCGCGGCCGGGCTCGGCGATCCCTACTTCCCCGACCTCGGCAACGGCGGGTACGACGTCGCGCGCTACCACCTGAAGACCGCCTACGACCCCGGCACCGACCAGCTCACCGGCACGACCACCATCACCGCCACGGCCACCCAGAACCTGTCCCGGTTCAATCTCGACCTGTACAAGTTGAACGTGCGGTCGGTGCGCGTGAACGGCGCCGAAGCCTCGTTCGCCCGCACCGGCGTGCGCGAACTGGAGATCACGCCGCGCAAGGGGCTGCGGAAGCGGAGCCCGTTCACGGTGATCGTCCAGTACGACGGCGTCCCGGAGACGCTGGGCGGACCGGTCGTGTTCGACCTGCCGTACGGGTTCCTGCACACCAGGGACGGCGCCACGATCGTCTCCGAGCCCGACGCCGCCTCCACCTGGTTCCCGGCCAACGACCACCCGCGCGACAAGGCGCTGTTCACGATCGAGACGACCGTGCCGCGGGGGCTCAAGGCGATCGCCAACGGCCATCTCGTCAAGCGGTGGAGCGCCCGCGGCAAGGACACCTTCCTGTGGCGGGAGGACCGGCCGATGGCGACCTACCTGGCGACCAGCTCGATCGGACGGTTCAACGTCTCCACGACGACCACCGCCACGGGCATCCGGCAGCTCGACGCGGTCGACCCGGAGGTGGCGTCGGACCCCGACTCGCTCAGCACGCCGCGCAACACCACGCGGGCGACCGACGAGCTGGCCGGCTACTTCGGCGCCTACCCGTTCACCAGCACCGGCTCCATCATCGAGAACAATGCCGTCCCGCCGCTCAGCATCGAGAACGCGCTGGAGACCCAGACCCGTCCCACCTACCAGAAGCAGCCCGTCGAGAAGGGCGTGGTGCACGAGATCAGCCACCAGTGGTTCGGCAACAGCGTCTCCGTCCACCGCTGGAAGGACGTCTGGCTGAACGAGGGCTACGCGCTCTGGACGGAGAAGTACTGGGCCGAGAAGCACGGCGGCCAGCCCGCCCAGGTCTCGTTCCAGCAGATCTACGACAACCCGCCGCCCATACCGCCGGACCGGCCCGCGTTCTGGGACATCGTGGTCGCCGACCCGTCCCGGGACCAGATGTTCCACCGAGCGATCTACTTCCGCGGCGGCATGATGCTGCAGGCGCTCCGGCAGAGGATCGGCGACGAGCGGTTCATGCGGCTGACCCGCACCTGGCTGGCGGAGAAGAAGTACGGCACCGGCACCACCGAGGAGTACGAGGCGCTCGCCGAGAAGATCTCCGGGCAGGATCTCGACCCGTTCTTCAAGGTGTGGATCCACACTCCGGGCAAGCCCGGCCCCTGGTGATCACCACCCGGGACCGGCGCTCGCCCCACTCGGCTCAGCGAGTCGCTTCGTGGGCCGGCCGGGGTACGGGCGGCACCGGGGCCATCCGGGCCGCCCGGTTCGGTCCGGGAATGAACAGGCCGGCGAACGCACCGGCCAGGGACAGCGCACCGCTCACGGCGATGGCGGGTGCGAAGCCATCCGAGAAGGTCCGCGCGGTGCCGTAGCCGCCCTTGGCGCTGAATACCGCGGCAAGGACCGCCACGCCGAATACCGCGGCGATCTGCCGCAAAGTGTTGAGGACGCCGGACGCCTTGCCTATCTCCTGCGGCGCGACGGCGTTGATGACCGAGGTCTGCGCGGCGGGCATCGCCATGCTGACCCCCGCGCCCGCGATGACCATGGGCGCGATCAGCTGCGAATACGCCAGGGACGGTTCCGCGATCAGCCCGATCCATCCCATTCCAACGGCCTGGAGGGTCAGTCCGGCGACGGTGAGGGGACGGGCTCCGACCCGGTTCACCAGTGCCCCCGCGGCAGGTGCCACCACGGTCACCGTCGCCGTCCAGGCCATGAGGTGGAGTCCGGTGGCCATCGGCCCGTCCCCCAAGCCCGTCTGGAGGAACTGGGCCATGAAGAACAGCGAGCCGTACAGCGACGCGTACATGAAAAGCGCGGCGGCGTTGCCCGCGGAGAAGCCGCGCGAGCGCAGCAGCCGCATCGGCACCATCGGTCGGCGGACGCGCAGTTCCCAGGCGACGAACGCCGCCAGCAGCACCGCCCCGGCCGCGAGCGCGCCGTCCACCTCGAACGCGCCCCAGCCCGCTCCGTCGGCGCGGATCAGGCCCCAGACCAGCCCGAGCGCGCCGCCGGTCACCAGGACCACGCCGCCGAGGTCGAAGGAGGCTCCGGCGCCGCGGCTCTCCGGGACGCGCCGGAGCACCAGCGGGATGACCACCAGGCCGATCGGCACGTTGAGCCAGAAGATCCATTGCCAGGCCAGCCCCTGGGTGACGATCCCGCCGACCACCGGACCGGCCACCACCGCCAGCCCCGTGAGCCCGGCGAAGACCCCCAGGATCCTCGCCCGCCGCTCCGGCGGGAACCCGTTGCTCAGCAGTGCCATCGCCAGCGGCATCACCAGCGCGGCGCCGCTCCCCTGGACGGCGCGGGCGACGATCAGCCAGCCGATGCCGGGGGCCATCGCGCAGGCGGCCGAGGCCGCCGTGAAGAGGGCCAGCCCGCCCACGAACATCCGCCTGCGCCCGAACCGGTCGCCGAGCGCGGCCCCCGTCATCAGCAGTACGGCGAAGCTCAGGTTGTAGGCGTTCACCGTCCATTCGAGTTGTTCCATGGTGGCGGACAGATCCAGCCGGATCCTGGTCAGCGCGGTCGCCACCACCGTCGCGTCCAATGCCACCATCAGCGACGCCGCCGCGGTCAGGCCGAGCAGCCAGGCGCTTGTCCTCTGGGCCATGCGCGTTCCTTGGGGTTCTCGGGTGAACGTCTTTCACCGATCACCTGTACAAACCGGCCGGGCCGCGAGATTCAGCGGGCGGAAGCCGACGACTTCGGACACCGCTCCCGGTCAGTACATGGGGAGGTGCGTCCTATGAAGACCGATGAGAGAAATGCGGGGGCCGAGGAGTTCGCGCGGCTGACCGATCCGTACCGGCGCGAACTGCTGGCCTACGGCTACCGCATGCTCGGTTCCGTCCACGATGCCGAGGACCTGGTCCAGGAGGTCTACCTGCGCGCGTGGCGCTCGTACGCCACGTTCGACGGGCGGGCGTCGCTGCGTACCTGGATGTACCGGATAGCGACCAACGCGTGCCTGAACGCCTTGGAGCACAGCAGCCGGCGGGTGCTGCCCTCCGGCCTCGCCGCGCCGTCGGAGGATCCGACGCCGACAAGCCTGCGGGCACCCGAGGTGACCTGGCTGGAACCCTTCTCCGAAAGGCTGATCGGCCGCGTGCCGGAGGATCCCGCCGCGATCGTGGCGGCGCGGGCGGGTCTGCGGCTGGCGCTGATCGCGGCGCTGCAGTACCTGCCGGGCAGGCAGCGGGCCGTGGTCATCCTGCGCGACGTGCTGGCCTGGCCCGCGGCCGAGGTCGCCGAGCTGCTCGGCATGACCGGCGCCGGCGTGAACAGCACGCTGCTGCGCGCCCGTTCCCGCCTGGAGCGGCTCGTCCCGGCCAGTGACGAGATCATAGAGCCGGACGAACCGGCGCAGCGCGAACTCCTCGACCGGTTCGCCATGGCCTTCGAGGCCGTCGACGTCCCCGCCATCACCCGTCTGCTCACCGAGCAGGCGACCTGGGAGATGCCGCCCGTCCCCCAGTGGTTCACCGGCCGGGACGCCATCGGCCGGCTGCTCACCGCGCGGCTGTCCGCCGTCCCCGGCGGCCCCCGGCTCGTGCCCACCCGCGCGAACGGCCAGCCCGCCTTTGCGATGTACCTACCCCAGCAGGACGGCCTTCTGCGCGCACATTCCATCCAGGTGCTCACCGTCACCCGCTCGGGCATCGTCCACATCTCAAGCTTCATCGACGAGACATTGTTCGGCTACTTCGGCCTTCCTCTCGTCCATGAGTGAGCACACGCCCGGTTCTGGAGCCAGGTGACCGGTTACCCGGGCTGGTGTCGCGTCCGCGGTGGCGGCCCGAACCGCCGGCGCGGGGGATGGGCCCCTTGAACGGGCTCATCCCCCGACGCCGTGTCGGTCAGCAGACCTTTACGGCCTGGGCGTTGCCGAGGAGTGAGATCGGCAAAATGACATTGACGACGTTGTTGAGCGCCCCCTGGTTGCACTGGATGCCGCCATGCGGGTGGTGGCCGTGATAGCCCGGATCCTCCGTTGCCATCGCCGTGGCCGCGGTCCCCGCCACGGTCGCGACCGTCATCGCAACCGTGAGAACCAGTCGCGTGCATCGAGTCATGAGTTTTCTCCCCCTCTGGAACCCACCGACTCCGATGGGTAGTTCCTTGATAACACATTGTTCCCTGCCGTAGTTGACAGAGTGCCCCCGGTGCGCTGACGGCCAAACATTCCGTCGCGGTCGACTTGCGACCGCCCCCGGGCGCGGCGACCTGGCCGTCCATTTCCGTGGCGGTTAAGTCGCCGGCATGTCAGGCGATGGCAAGACTGCGCCGGTGACACGTAAGGTGGACAGAAATTCTGCCACCGTCTCTCCACACTGGTGCAATGATTCGCGCAGTTCTCGGCATGGCTTAAATTCCCCCTCAAGGCAGCCCACTCTTCCGGCAATCTGGGACAGTCCCACACAGGACCGGATAGTGCGGCCATAGCTGGCATATCGCCAGCCGACGCGGCCCCTGCCGCGGCCGCAGGCCGGTCGCGGCCATCCGGCCGGGTTCCGCGGGCAGTCGCTTACGCGCCGTGCCACAGGAACGTAAGGTTCTCTCAACCGGCCAAGAGCCTTCGAGGAGTCGACAATGCCCGCTTCCGGCCCATCCCCCCGCGACCCGTCCGCGAATCTGCCTCCCGACCTGCCTCAATACGCCGCGGATCGGTTCCGGACCGACATCCCTTCCCCGGCGCGGGCGTGGAACTACTGGATGGGCGGCAAGGACAATTTCGAGGCCGACCGGGTGGTCGGGGACGCGATCGCGGCGATGAACCCCGAGGTCCTCACGATCGCCCGAAAGTCCCGGTTTTTCTTGATCCGCGTCGTTGAATACCTGGCGCGCGAAGCGAAGATCCGCAACTTCCTGGACATCGGTGCCGGGCTGCCCGCCGAGTCCAACACCCACGAGGTCGCCCAACGGGTCGCGCCTGAAGCCCGCGTCGTTTACGTCGACAACGACCCGATGGTGCTCGCGCACGCGCGCGCGCTGATGCGGGGAACCACTCCCGAGGGCGTCACCGACTACCTTGACGCCGACTACCACCACCCCCAGCAGATCCTCGAACAGGCCGCCAACGTCTTGAACTTCAACCAGCCGATCGGGGTGATGTTCATGGGCGTGCTGGGGTTCTGCCAGGACTACGACACCGCCAGGCGGCTCGTAGCCGACACCATGGCGGGTGTGCCGCCCGGCAGCTTCCTGGCGCTGTGGGACTGCACCGACACCTCTGCGGCCGCCAAGCGCAGCACCGACAGGTACGCCGCGTCCGGGACCCTGCCCTACATCCTGCGCAGCGTCGAGCAGATCGACGGCTTCTTCGACGGCCTGGAGAAGATCGAGCCGGGCACGGTCTCCATCACGAGGTGGCGGCCGGACCCCGCCGAGGGCGGCGAGCCCGCCCACGTCCACGGTTACGGCGCGGTGGCCCGCAAGCCTTAGGCGACGGGGCGCGGACCTCGTCTCGACCGCGTGCCTGCCGTTAAGATCCTTTACTGCTCAATGCCCAACTATCTACCTAATTTGTACTAGGTCGGCGGCAAATGATCGTGGCCGATGGCGGCCTTTCGTGGTTTTCCCGGTGCTCGGATGCTGATATCGCCATGTGGACCAGGACGCGCGGGGCGGTCATTCGGAGTCGATGCGCGCCGGAGTGCGGGCGCGGGTGGCTCGGTTGGCGCCCGCGGCAGGCGCCGGGGCACGCCGGTGGTCTTCACCGGTGATGATCGGCGTATTGTCGGCGGGCGCCTTCGGCCCATTGCTGGCTTCCGAAGCGGGCATCGCGGCGGCGGGAATCGGAGCGATCACCGCGGTCGGCGGGAATGTGCTGACCGATGTGGTGAAAGCGGCAGTCGCGCGGATCGGTGGTGATCGGCCTTCGGCCGAGGATCTGGAAACGGAGGTGGAGCGGCGGATTCAGCGGGTCCTGGAGGCCGGTGGGGAGCACGCTGAGCAATTGCGCGGTGAGATCGCGCACGTGCTCAGTGAGATCGGAGCGGTCGGTGCCGCGATCGAGGCCGCGGTGGAGACCGGTGACCGTGAGCTTCAGGCCCAGCTGGCCGTCGCGCTGGCGGCCGTGGGCGAGGAGTTCTCCGAATTCGGTTTCGTGCTGGACGATCTGCGGGTTCAGCTGGGGCGGATCCGCGAGGGCGTCGATCGGCACAGTGCCGAGCTCCAGGTGTCGGTGGGGTTGCAGTACCGGCAGGCGACCGATATCCGGCTGCTGCTGGAACAGGTCGCGGCGATCGAGCGGCGGACACGTCCGCGCGCCGCCCGGCGCGACGATCGCGGGCCCGCGTGGAGTGAGGGGAGCCCGTACCGGGGCCTGGCGCCGTTCGGAGAGGCCGACGCGCAGGTCTTCTTCGGACGCGAGCTCCTGACCGCCCAGCTGGTCGCCGTCCTGTCGCGGCGGCCGCCCTGCTCCGGGCCGCTGATCGTGACCGGCGCGTCGGGTGCGGGCAAGTCCTCGCTTCTGCGGGCCGGGCTGATCCCCGCGATCGGCCGGGGCGAGCTGTCGGGGGCGGCCGCGGACTGGCCCCGGCATGTGCTCGGCCAGCCCACCCGTTCTCCGCTGACCCGGCTGGCCACGCTGCTGGCCGGGCTGGCCGGTGTCGACGCGCCGACCGCGCTGCGCGGCCTGACCGCCGATCCCGGTAGCGCGGCCGCGCTGGCCCGCCAAGCCGTCGAGGTCGATGCCCGCCGCCGCGGCGTCCCCGCCGAGGCCGCGGCCGCCGCCCGCCTCGTCCTAGTCGTGGACCAGTTCGAGGAGATCTTCACCTCGGACGAGACGGAGCGGGAGCGGGGTGAGCGCTCCGGATTCATCACCGCCCTGCACGCCGCGGCGAGCGTCCCCAATGGCGCCGGCGGCTCCCCCGCCGCACTGGTGGTGATCGCGGTGCGCGGCGACTTCATCGACCGGTGCGCCGGGTACCACGAACTGACCGCCGCGCTCCAACAGGACCCCTTTGTCGTCGGACCGATGTCCGACACCGAGTTGAGGCGCGTCATCACCGGCCCCGCCGACGCGGCCGGGCTGGACGTCGAGCCCGGCCTGGTCGACGCGATCCTCGGCGAGCTGAACGCGTCCGCGGGCCGTCCCGCCGGCCGTCACGACGCCGGTGCCCTGCCGCTGCTGTCCCAGACCATGCTGACCGTCTGGGAGCACCGCGACGGCGACCGGCTCACGAGCAGGGGGTATGCGCGCACCGGCGGTGTCACCCGAGCGGTGGCCACCAGCGCCGACGCCGTCTATGACGCCCTCACCGAACCTCAGAGGATCGCGGCGCGGCAGATGTTCCAGATGCTGACCTCCGTGTCCGCCGACGGAGCCCTGGCCCGCCGGACGGTCGGACGCGCCGACCTGCACGCGAACCGCACCCGCGATGAACGCGCCGACCTCGACCATGTCCTGGAGTCCTACGCGCGGGCCCGGCTGGTCGTGGTCGACGGTGATCGCGCTCAGATCGCCCATGACGTCCTGCTGCATGCCTGGCCCCGGCTGTCGGCCTGGCTGGAACCCGACCTGACCGGGCACGTCCTGTACGGTCAGCTCCGCGACAGCGCCGAGGACTGGGACCGCCGCGGCCGGCCCGCCTCCTATCTGTACCGGGGTGAGCAACTGGCGGCCGTTCGCAACGCCCGGGCCCGCTGGCGCGCCGATCCCGGCCGCTACCCCTCGCTCACCCCGGCCGAGGACGACTTCCTCGCCGCCGGCATCCGCGCCGAAGCCCGCAGCGGCAGGCGCCGGCGGGCCGTCCTGGCCGTTCTCGCGGCGCTCGTCGCGGCGGCCGTGACGGCGGCGGTCATCGCCGTCGACGCCCAGCGGGCCGCCGACCGCGAACGAGACCTCGCCCTCTCCCGGCTGGTGGCGGCGCGCGGCGATCAGGTCCGCGGCAGCGACCCGGTCGTGTCCGGGCTGCTGGCCGCCGCGGCCTGGCGCTACGCGCCGACCGGCGAGGCCCGCCACGGCATGGTCGCGGCCCTGGCCACACCGGCGCGCGCCGTCCTGAACGGCCGCGTCGGCGCGGTCTTGGCAATCGCCTTCCGCCCCGACGGTGCGAGCTTGGCCATCGGCGGCGAGAACGGGACCGCTCAGCTCTGGGACACCTCCACCCTGCGTCCCACCGGCCACCCCCTCACCGGGCACGCCGCCACCGTCTGGCCCGTGACCTTCAGCCCGGACGGGACGGTCCTGGCCACCGGCGACGGCGACGAAACGCACCCGGGGCTCATCCGGCTGTGGAGCACCGCCACAGGGCGGCAGATCGGTGCCGCGCTCGCCGGTCACACCGGCGAGATCCTGGCCATGGCCTTCAGCCGCGACGGTGGGACCCTGGTCACCGTCGACTCCGACTGGAGCATCCGCACCTGGGACACGGCCCGCCGGCGGCCGATCGGCGAGCCGATCAGGGCAGGACGGCCCAGGGCCGCAGCCGACGAGCTCACCCCCATGGCACTAAGCCCGGACCGCAAGATCCTCGCCATCGGATACGCGAACGCCGAGACCGTCCAGCTATGGGACATGGTCCACCGGCGGCCGATGGGAGCACCATTCAAGGTCAAGGGCTTCAGCGGCGGTGTCGCCGCGATGGCGTTCAGCCCTGACGGCGAGTTCCTGGCCACCGGCGGAAGCGACGACGGGCGTTCCGGCGGGACCGTACGGCTGTGGAGGACGTCCACGCACCGGCAAGTGGGTGCCCCCATCAAGATCGGCGGCTCGCAGGCCCACGTCGAGGCAGTGGCGTTCAGCCCCGATGGGAAGAGCCTGGCCACCGGTGGCCAGGACGGCACCGCGCGCCTGTGGGACACCACCACCCGCAAGCCGATCAGCATCCCGTACAGAGGCCACACGAGCGGGATACAAATGGTGGCGTTCAGCTCCGACGGCACGGCCCTGGCCACCGGCAGCCTGGACGGGACCACGCGTCTGTGGGACACCACAATCTGGCGGCAGACCGGTGAACCGATCCCGATTCCCATGGCACGCAGCGGGCCCGGCGCGGTGGGCCTGAGCCGGGACGGCGGGACTCTCGCCCTCAGCGGCGTCCGGATCGAGTCCAACAGCGGGTCCGTCCTCAACGGGACCGCACGATTGCTCGATACCGCGACCGGCCGGCCGATCGGCGCGCCGCTGGCCATCAACGATGTCGGCATGGTCGATGCGGTGGCGCTCAGCCCGAACGGCAGGATCCTCGTCACGGCCGGCGCCAGCGGCGTGGTCGGTTCCGGCACCGTCGTCGAGCCGAAGGTCCGGGCCTTCGATATGGCGGCCCGACGGCGGTTGCCGCTCGGCGACACCGGCGACGCGGGCGGTTCCGGCGGAATAGCGTTCAGTGCCGATGGCAAGGTCCTTGCCGTCCAGGGCACCCATCTCCAGTTGTGGGACACCACCACCTTGAAGCTGATCAGTAAGCACGAGGTCACGGATGCCGCCAAGGGCGGGGCCTCGTCCATGGCATTCAGTCCCGACGGCAAGGTCATTTTCGTCGCCGAGGCGGACGAGACGGGAACCGGCACCATCCGGCTGTGGGACATCGCTTCCTGGCGCCAGATCGGTGATCCGCTCAAGAGCGGCACCGCCCCCACCGCGATCGCCGTCAGCCCGGACGGCGCGACGCTGGCCATCGGCGACAAAGACGGTGGCCTCCGGTTGTGGGACGTCGCGACCCGGCGGCAGCTCGCAGGTCCGCTGCCCAGCGACGGCACCGGGGCACTTCGAGCACTGGCATTCGGTCCCGACGGCGGCACGATCACCGCGGCCGGTTACGAAGGAGCCGTCCGGTCCTGGCGGATACCCCTGCCCAGCGATCCGCTGCGTTCGGTGTGCGCCCTCGCCGGCCGGTCCCTCACCGAACAGGAATGGCGGCAATACCTGCCCGAAGGCGAGCCCTACCAGCGCACATGCGGATGAACCGCGCCGGGGCACCTCGGAATGCGAGCTGGTTGCGAGTCACCGATGGCGAGAGGTCAGTGGCGGGGCGGGCGTTCGTCGACGATGCGGCGCATCTTGCCGGCGGAGCGCTCGATGCTGCCGGGGGCGACGACCTCGACGCGGACGCTGACCCCGATCGTGCTCTTGACCAGCCGCCGGACGTGCTCGCCGGCCGTGGCCGCCGAGGTGATCGTCGCAGTCTCGCGCCGTTCCACGCGCACGGTGAGCTCGTCGAGGACGCCCGATCGTGTCAGGACGCACTGGAAGTGGGGCGCGAGTTCGGCCGTGGTGAACAGCAGCTCCTCGATCTGGGTGGGGAAGAGGTTCACCCCCCGCAGGATGATCATGTCGTCGGTCCGGCCGGAGATCCTGTCCATCCGGCGCATCGGACGGGCGGTGCCGGGGAGCAGCCGGGTCAGGTCGCGCGTGCGGTAGCGGAGCACCGGCATCGCCTGCTTGGTCAGCGAGGTGAGCACCAGTTCCCCCTTCCGGCCGTCCGGCAGCGCCTCGCCGGTCACGGGATCGATGATCTCGGGGTAGAAGTGGTCCTCCCAGATGTGCGGGCCGTCCTTGGTCTCGACGCATTCCTGGGCCACGCCCGGCCCCATGACCTCCGACAGCCCGTAGATGTCGACCGCGTGCACGCCGAGGCGTTCTTCCATTTCCCGGCGCATCCCGTTCGTCCACGGCTCGGCGCCGAAGATCCCGATGCTCAGGGACGTCGAGCGGGGGTCGATGCCCTGGCGCTCCATCTCCTCGATCAGGACGAGCATGTAGGAGGGGGTGACCGAGATGACGTCCGGCCGGAGGTCCTCGATCAGCCGGACCTGGCGTTCGGTCATTCCGCCGGAGACCGGGACCACGGTGCACCCCAGCTTCTCGGCGCCCGCGTGGAGGCCGAGGCCGCCGGTGAACAGCCCGTAGCCGTAGGCGTTGTGCAGCCGGTGCCCGGGCCGTCCGCCGGCCGCGCGGATGCTGCGGGCGACGACGCTCGCCCACGTCTCCAGGTCGTCGCTCGTGTAGCCCACGATGGTGGGCCGGCCGGTGGTGCCCGAGGACGCGTGGATTCGCGCTATCCGCTCTCGCGGGACGGCGAACATCCCGAACGGATAGTTCGTCCTCAGGTCGTCCTTGCCGGTGAGCGGAAGCCTGGAGAGGTCGGACAGCGCGCGGATGTCATCGGGGTGCGTTCCCGCCTTGTCGGAGGCGGCCCGGTAGTGGGGCACGTTCTCGTAGGCGTGCCGCACCGACCAGCGCAGCCTTTCGAGTTGCAGAGCGCGCAGTTCCTCGACGGTCGCCGTCTCGATCGGTTCCAGGCCCTCTGCCGTCATCGGCCGGCTGCCCGCCGGGGAAAGATGCCGGAGATCTCGGCGTGCTCGTCGCCGTCGAGCCTGATGCCCATCGCGTCGTGGACGGCGTCCCATTGGGCGGACGTCCTCGGCGCGACGATCGGCGCGGTGACCGCCGGGTGGTCGCGGAGCCAGGCCAGGGCGAGGCCGGAGACGCTGGTCGAGCGCTCCTTCGCCCTCTCCCGGAGCGCAGCGACCCTTTCCAGGTTCTCGGGCGAGTGGAAGCCCTTGTAGTACAGGTCGCCGGCCACCGCGATCCGGCTGCCCGCCTCCGGGGACGCTCCGTCGAGATACCGCTCGGAGAGCACTCCCCCGGCGAGGGGGGAGAAGGGCGTGTACGCGAGTCCCTCGGCGACCACCAGGGGGAGCAATTCCGCCTCGTCGCCACGGTCGAGGAGATTGAGGCGGTTCTCGACGACGACGGGCCGGTGAAGGCTCTTGGCGTCCGCCGTCTGAAGAATGGTCTCCAGCTTCTGGCGGTCGACGTTGCTGACGCCGTACGCCCCGATCAGTCCGGATTCCTGGGCGCGGGTGAACGCCTCCAGCGTCTCCTCGATCGGCGTGCCGGGGTCCGGGACGTGCGACAGGTAGAGGTCGACGCGGCCCAGGCGCTCGATGCTCCGCGCAAGCCGCCGCTCGATGTGCGGACGGGAGAGGTCGACGCCGCGGGAACCGTCCGGCCTGCTGATCAGGCCCACCTTGGTGGAGACCACGAAGTCCTCGGGGCGCCGTTCGTGCAGCCACCGTCCGACGGTCTTCTCGCTTTCTCCGCCGCCGTAGGAATCCGCGGTGTCGATGATGGTGATGCCGAGTTCCCGCGCCTCGTCCAGGCGCTGGAATCCCTCCTCGGGACTCAGGCCGTGGGCGCGTGTGCTCGCGGACGCGCCGACCCCGCCGATCGAACCGGCGCCGAAGACGAATTCGCTGATCTCGAAACCGGACGTGCCAAGAGTGGTCCTGTTCATGGTCGGGTCCTCTTTGTCAGCTGATCGTGGAAAGGGTCTTCACCGCGGCCGCGTGGAGCGCCGGGGTGGTGGCGAGGAAGTCGTCGCTGGCGAGGCTCCAGGGCCTGCCGCGCGTGTCCGTGACGACGCCGCCCGCCTCGGCGACGAGCAGGGCGCCCGCGAGCAGGCCAGAGCGCACCTGGCTGAACTGCCAGAACGCGTCCATCCGCCCCGCGGCGACCTCAAGCAGTTGCAGGGTCGCCGGAACCGACACCCGGATCACCATGGCGGCGTGGAGCATCGCCGTGACGGACGCGCCGATACGGCGGAACGCCTCGGCCGACTCGCCGGGCTTGGCCTGGCCCGTCCCGACGAGCGCCCCGTCAAGGCCCGTCTTCGGCGAATGGCGCAGGCTCACCCCGTTGAGGAACGCGCCGCCCGCCTGGACCGCACTGTAGGTCTCTCCCGTCAATGGCAGATGAACGGCGGTGAGCACGGGGATGTTGTCGCGCACGAGCGTGGCGGTGACGCCCCAGTCGCGCATGCCGTGAACGTGGTTGATGTTCCCCTCGACGGGGTCGGCCACCCACCATTCGCCTTCGGGGAGGGCGCCGCTCTCCAACTCGTCGTCGACCCAGCCGGCGCCTGGCCGGAGCCGCGTCAGTCCCGGTTTCAGGATGTCGAGCGAGGCGTCGTCGTTCGCGTAGATGGCGGCCACCACATCGTCCCGCCCGGCGAGGCGGGGCGTGGTGGTGAACCGTTCGAGCATCTGCGTGCCGGCGTCCCGCACGACCGCGGCGACCTTCGCCACCAGCGCCTGGTCGCCGGCCCGGGCGGGGTTCAGGCCCCCGAGCACCGCGCTCACGCGGAGCCCACCGGCTCGACGGGGGTCAGCAGGCCGGAGCGGGCCTCGATCACCTCGGCGGCGGCGAACACCGCGTCCTCGTCGAAGGGCCGTCCGATCACCTGGACGCCGACGGGGGCCTTGCCCGCCGTGGGGGCGACGGGCAGGCCGAGGGCCGGGAGCCCGAGGACGGGGACGGACATGAGGGGCCACTGCCGTCCCATCAGCTCCGCCGTGCGCGCGGCCGACTCGGTGTCGGACCCCATGGGGAAGGGCGGCTCGCCGGACACGGGCGTCAGGACGAGGGGATAGCGGTCCATGAACACCGAGATCTCGCGGCGGAGCATGCCCCGGCGGGCCCAGCCGGCGACGAAGGCCGCCAGGTCGACCTCGCCGAACTCCTCCCGGTAGACGGTGTACATGAGGTCGAAGAACCGGCGGAAGTCCTGGTCGCCGACGCGTTCCACCTCCGCCGTCAGCCCGATCGCGAACTCGGTGAGCGCGAGCTGCCACCACAGCCGGGCGGCCTCGCCGAGCAGCGGCAGGTCGACCTCGTCGACCTGGTAGCCGGCGGCGGTGAGCCGTTCGGCGGCCGTCCGCGCGGCGTCGACGCTCTCGGCGGTGGAGGAGCCCCGCAGCCCCGGCCCCCCGGGATCGGTGACGACCGCGACCCGGGGACGGCCCTCGCCGGCGTGGGCCCGGTCGGGCCGGGGCACCGCGCGGGGATCCCTCGGGTCGTAGACCTCCATCGCCCGCAGGCCCAGGCGCAGGTCGGCGACGTTCCGCGCGAGCGGACCCTGTTCGACGAACGCCTGCACCGCCATGGGCGGGTCGTGGGACGGCGATCCCGCCCACGCCGGTACGCGTCCGGGGGTCGGCCTGATGCCGGCGACCCCGCAGCACGCGGCCGGGTAGCGGATCGAACCGCCGATGTCGCTGCCCTGGGCGAGCGCGCACATCCCGACGGCCACGGCGGCGGCCGCGCCGCCGCTGGAGCCGCCCGGCGTCACCGCCGGGTCCCAGGGGTTGACCGTCGCCCCGTACAGGTCGCTCTGCGTGGTCCACCGGGTGGCGAACGGCGGGCAGTTGGTGCGGCCGACGAAGATCGCACCGGCGCCGAGCCAGCTCGCCGCCTGCGGGTCGGTCTCGGTCGCGATGTGGTCGGCGTACGCGGCGACGCCCTCGGTGGTGGGCAGGCCCGCCAGGTTGGTGTTCACCTTGAACGTCACGGGCACCCCGTGCAGCGGGCCGACCGGATGGCCGTGGCGGAGCCGGGCGTCGGCCTTCCGCGCGGCGTCCAGCGCCTCGTCCTCGCGCACCTCGACCAGCGCGTTCACCCGGGTGTTGACGCCGGCGATCCGGGCGAGCGCCGAGCGGGTCGCCTCGACCGCCGAGAAGGCGCCGGTGCGGACCCCGCGGGCGATGTCGGTGGCGGGCATCTGCCAGATTTCCATGCTGCGCTCCTTGGCCTCGCCTTGGTTCAGCCCGACACTAAGGCGGCGCCTGGATACTGGCCAGTGCATCTTTGCTACGGCTAGATTTACTCTGGTGCATCTAGATTTGAACCTGCTGACGGCCCTCGACGCGTTGCTGGAGGAGAACAGCGTCGCCGGCGCCGCGGAGCGGCTGAACCTGTCGGCCCCCGCCCTGAGCCGGACCCTCGGACGGATCAGGCGCATCACCGGCGACCAGATCCTCGTGCGCACGGGCCGCACGATGGTCCCGACACCGCATGCCCTCGCGATCCGCGGCGAGGTCCACGACCTGGTGCAACGGGCCCGCGAGGTGCTCGAACCCGAACGCGGGCTCGACCTGGCCACCCTCAACCGGGTGTTCTCGATCCGCGGCCACGACGCCGTCACGACCGCGATCGGGCCGAGCCTGCTCGCCGCCGTCCGCGAGCAGGCCCCGGGCGTGTCGATCAGGCTGCTGGCGGAGGCCAGCAGCGACACCAACGAGCTGCGGCACGGCCGCGTGGACCTGGAGATCGGCTCCACCGAGCCCGACCTCCCGGAGATCAGCCACGCGACGATCGGGCACGACCGGCTCGTCGCCGCGCTCAGGCCCGACCACCCGTGCGCGGACGGCGACCTGACCGCGGAGCGGTTCGCCCAGGCCGACCACATCATCGTCTCGCGGCGCGGCCGGCTGAAGGACCCGATCGACGAGACGCTCCAGGGGCTGCGGCTGCGGCGCCGGGTCGTCGCGTCCGCGCCGACGAGCACGGCGGCGCTGTATCTGGCCGCCGAGAGCGGGCTGGTGGTCGCGGTGCCCGAGCACGTGTGCGAGCCGACGCTGCGCGTGCTGGGCCTGCGGACCCGGCCGCTGCCGTTCGACCTGCCGCCGGTCCCCCTCGTCCTGGCGTGGCATCAGCGCTACGACAACGACAAGGCGCACGCGTGGCTGCGCGGCCGCATCCGGGACGCCCTCGCGTTCTACGAGCAGGTCACCGCGTAGGCGTCCGGGCGTTCGGGTGCCCGGTTGTCCGGGCGGCCGTGGAGCATGGGGCGTCAGCCGTCGTAGTCGATCGTGAGCCGGGCGGTGGACGGGATGGACTGGCAGGTCAGGACGTAGCCGTCCGCCACCTCGGCGGGGTCGAGCGCGAAGTTGCGGCGCATGTCGACCCCGCCCTCGACGACCCTGGCCCGGCACGTGCCGCAGACGCCGCCCTTGCAGGCGAACGGCAGGTCCGGGCGTACCCGCTGCGCGGCGTCCAGCACGGTCGTCTCCCGCGGCTGGGTCACGGTGGTGGAGCGCCCGTCCAGGACGATGGTGACCTCGCTCGCGGGGCCGCGCGGCGCGGGTCGCCTCCGGTCCGGTTCGGGCGGCACGTCGTCCACGTGGAACAGCTCCTGGTGGACGCGGTCGCGCGGCACGTCCAGGCCCGTGAGGACGTCGCGGGCGCCGGTGACCATGCCGAACGGGCCGCACAGCCACCAGTGGCCGACGTCGCGGACGGGGACGAGCAGCGGCAGGAGGAGCCGCAGCCGGTCCGCGTCCAGCCTGCCGCTGAACAGCTCGGCCTCGCGCGGCTCCTGGGACAGCACGTGCGCCAGCGCGAACCGGTCGGGATGGGCGTCCTTCAGGTCGGCCAGCTCGTCGGCGAACATGACGGTGTCGCTGCGCCGGTTGCCGTACAGGACCGTGACGCGGCTGGACGGGTCTGCCAGGGCGGACGCGGCGATCGACAGGACGGGCGTGATCCCCGAACCGGCGGCGATCAGCACGTGGTGCGTGCCCCGGTGGTCCTCGGCTCGCCGGTCCTTGAGGTCGTCCGCGCCGAGGACGAAGGTGCCCGACGGCGGCAGGGCCTCGATGACGTCGCCCGGCCGCACCTCGTGGACCAGCCAGGACGAGAACAGCCCGGACGGGATCTCGCGGACGCCGATGCGCGGCGCCGCGCCGGCGGGCGCGCAGATCGAGTAGGAGCGGCGCTCCTCCCGTCCACCGACGACGCGGCGGAGGGTGAGGAACTGGCCGGGCCGGAAGGCGTAGGCGTCCGCCAGGGCCGGGGGCACGTCGAAGGTGACCGCGACCGCGTCCTCGCACAATCGCTCGACGCCCGCGACGCGCAGCGCGTTGAAGCCGCCGCGGCGCGCCGCCGCCGCGGTGCCGGGCACGGTTCCGGCGACGGGCACGGTTTCGGAGACGGGCACGATCAGATCTCCTTGAAGTGCTCGAACGGCTCCCGGCAGGCGCCGCAGTGGCGCAGGGACTTGCAGGCGGTGGCGCCGAACCGGGACAGCTCGGTCGTGTCGGACGAGCCGCAGCGGGGGCAGCGGACCCGCCGGGTCGGCCCCAGGCTCAGCGGGATCGGGCCCGCCGCCCGGCGCGGCGCCGGTCCCGGCGGCGCCACCCCGGCCGCCGCCAGCTTGCGGCGCCCGGACTCGCTGATCCAGTCGGTCGTCCAGGGCGGGTCGAGGGCGGTACGGACGCGGACGTCGGGGTAGCCCGCCGCGCCGAGCCGGGCGCGCAGGTCGTCGCGCATCGCGTCCAGGGCGGGGCAGCCGGTGTAGGTGGGGGTGATGGTCACCTCCACGTGGCCGGCCGCCACCCGGACGTCCCGCAGGACGCCGAGCTCGGCGAGCGTGACCATGGGCAGCTCGGGGTCGGTGACGGTCTCGGCGACCGCGCGGGCGCTCACCACGTCGCCCCGGGGTGCGCACGGGCCACGCCTTGCAGCTCGCCGAGCAGGTCGTCCAGCGCCGCGGAGTGCGCACCGCCGCGTCCGGCCACGAAGGGCGGCACGGGTGCGGGACGGTCGAGGCATGCCCTCGACAGCACCTCGCCGATCACCTGGTCGAACTCTTCGCGCACGCCGGACGGGTCGGCGCCGATGCCCGCCCCGTCCAGCCGCCGCTCGATCTCGTGCGTGCCGAACAGCTCGCCCGTCTGCGGCCAGAGGGCGTCCAGCGCCCGCTGCGCGCGGTCGTGGGACAGCTCGGTGCCGTCGCCGAGCCTGATCGTCCACAGCGCGGCGTGGTCGCGGTGGTAGGCGACCTCCTTGACGCCCTTGGCGGCGATGGCGGCCAACACGGGGTCGCGGGAGGCGGTGAGGCGGTCCAGCAGCGCCAGCCGCCAGGTCGCGAAGAACAGCAGCCGGACGATCGAGTGCGCGAAGTCGCCGTTCGGGGTCTCGACCAACCCGACGTTGCGGAACTCCGGCGCGTCTCGGAAGTAGGCCAGCTCGTCCTCGCTCCCGCCGGCGCGCGACAGCAGGAGCCGCGCCTGGCCGAGCAGGTCCAGCGCGATGTTGGCCAGGGCGACCTCCTCCTCCAGCTCGGGCGCGTGGGTGCACAGCTCCTGCAGCCGGTGCGACATGATCAGCGCGTCGTCGCCCAGCATCAGGCAGTACGCGGCGAGGTCGGCGGGGGCGGTCCCGTCCGGGACGGACGTGTCGACGCCCGCGAGCGGGTCGTGGAACCGGGCGCGGTACGCCTGCGGGCCCTCGCCGCCCGCCTCGGCGAGCGCGGAGAGCGCGTTGTCAAAGGACATGGGATCCTCACATGTGCGGAACATCCTCGGGGATGTCGTAGAACGTCGGATGCCGGTAGACCTTGTCGCCGCTGGGCGCGAAGAAGGGGTCCTTCTCGTCCGGGCTGGACGCGGTGATGCTCCGCGCCTCGACGACCCAGATGCTGACGCCCTCGCCGCGCCTTGTGTACAGGTCGCGGGCGCTGCGCAGGGCCATCGTGTCGTCGGCGGCGCGCAGCGACCCGACGTGCACATGGTTGAGGCCGCGCTTGCCCCGGACGAACACCTCGTACAACGGCCAGTCCTTCTCCATCACACCGCCTCTCTCCCGGGCTTCTCCACCGCGTCGTCCATCGCGCCGCGTTCCCGCCGGGCCTGCTTCGACGCGTGCGCGGCGGCCGCCTCGCGCACCCAGGCGCCGTCCTCGTGCGCCGCGCGGCGCACCGCGATGCGCTCCGCGTTGCACGGGCCGTCGCCGCTGATCACGCGCTTGAGCTCCGACCAGTCGATCGCACCGAAGTCGTGGTGCCCGCGCTCGGCGTTCCACCGCAGGTCGGGATCGGGGAGGGTGACGCCCAGCGCCGCGGCCTGCGGGACGGTCATGTCCACGAACCGCTGCCGGAGCTCGTCGTTGGTGTGCCGCTTGATCTTCCAGGCCATCGACTGCGCGGTGTGGGTCGAGTCGGCGTCCGGCGGGCCGAACATCATCAGCGACGGCCACCACCAGCGGTCCACGGCGTCCTGCACCATCTCCCGCTGCGCGGGCGTGCCGTCCATCAGCGCCATCAGCAGCTCGTAGCCCTGCCGCTGGTGGAACGACTCCTCCTTGCAGATCCGGATCATCGCGCGGGCGTAGGGGCCGTAGGAGCTGCGGCACAGGGGCACCTGGTTGCAGATCGCGGCGCCGTCCACCAGCCAGCCGATCACGCCGACGTCGGCGAACGACAGCGTCGGGTAGTTGAAGATCGACGAGTACTTCTGCCGCCCGGAGACCAGCTTGCCGGTCAGGTCCGTCCGGTCGGCGCCGAGCGTCTCGGCGGCCGAGTACAGGTACAGCCCGTGCCCGGCCTCGTCCTGCACCTTCGCCAGCAGGATCGCCTTGCGCCGCAGGGACGGCGCGCGGGTGATCCACTCCCCCTCGGGCTGCATCCCGATGATCTCGGAGTGCGCGTGCTGGGCGATCTGCCGGATCATGGTGGACCGGTACTTCCCGGGCATCCAGTCGCGCGGCTCGATGCGCTGGTCGCGCTCGATCGTCCACTCGAACAGGGCCTGCACCTCGGCCGTGCCGGTCTCGCCTCCGGCCGTGCCGGTCGCCTCTCCCCGCATGTCGGTCACGTCTCCGGGCATGTCACCGTCCCCCCGGTCGCTTGGCCACGAGGGTCAGGACGTCGTACGCGGCGACGACCGCGCCGTCCTGCCTGGTGACCTCGGTGTCCCAGCGCACCTCGCCGTAACCGGCGTCCTCGCGCGGGGTGATCTGCTTGGCGGTGAGCGTCACGGTCAGCTCGTCGCCCGGGAACGTCGGCGCCAGGAACCGCAGGTTCTCCAGGCCGTAGTTCGCCAGGACGGGACCCGGCTCGGGCGAGACGAACAGCCCGGCGGCGAATGACACGACGAGGTAGCCGTGCGCCACCCGGCCGCCGAAGAAGGGGTTGGCCTTCGCCGCCTCCTCGTCCATGTGGGCGTAGAAGGTGTCGCCGGTGAACTCCGCGAAGTGCTCGATGTCGTCCAGGGTGACGGTGCGGGGCCCGGCGACCACCGTGTCGCCGATCGTGAGTTCCTCAAGGTGCTTGCGGAACGGGTGCACGTCCGCCCGCGTGCGCGGCGCGCCCGCCGTCCAGCGCCCGGTGATGGCGGTGAGCATGGCCGGACTCGCCTGCACCGCCGTCCGCTGCATGTGGTGGACGACCCCGCGGATGCCGCCCATCTCCTCGCCGCCTCCGGCCCGCCCGGGGCCGCCGTGGACGAGCATGGGCAGCGGCGACCCGTGCCCGGTGGACTCCCCCGCGTCCTCGGAGTCGAGCACCAGCAGCCGCCCGTGCCAGGGCGCGGCGCCGAGGACGACGCTGCGCGCGAAGCCGGGGTCGGCGGTGACGACCGAGCCGACCAGGCTGCCCCGGCCCCGGGCGGCGAGCGCGACCGCCTCCTCGGCGGTGGTGTACGGCAGCAGCGTGCTGACCGGGCCGAACACCTCGATCTCGTGCGGCTCCGCGCGTCCCGGGTCGTCGGCGCGCAGCAGGACCGGGGAGACGAACGCGCCGCGCTCGGCGTCGGCGTCCACGACCCGCACGGTCTCGGGGTCGCCGAACACGATCCGGCCGCCCGCCAGCAGCGCCTTCAGGCCGCGGCGGACCTCCTCGCGCTGCTCCAGCCCGGCGAGGGCGCCCATCCGCACGTCCGGGCTGGACGGGTTGCCGACCGTCACCCCGGCGAGCCGGCCGGCCACCGCGTCGGCGACCTCGGCCATGAGCGGGGCCGGGACGAGGGCGCGGCGGATCGCCGTGCACTTCTGGCCGGCCTTGACCGTCATCTCGGTGACGAGCTGCCCCACGAAAAGATCGAACTCCGGGGTCCCCGGACGGGCGTCCGGGCCGAGGATCGAGCAGTTCAGCGAGTCGGCCTCGGCGTTGAACCGGACGGACCGGCCGATCACGACCGGGTGGGCGCGCAGCTTCCGGGCGGTCGCCGCGGAGCCGGTGAAGGCCACCAGGTCCTGCTCGGTCAGATGGTCGAGCAGGTCCCCGGCGCCGCCGCAGACGAGCTGCACGCTCCCCTCGGGCAGGATGCCCGACTCGACGATCAGCTCGGCCAGGCGCGCGGTGAGGTAGGCCGTCTGGCTCGCGGGCTTGATCAGGCTGGGCATCCCGGCGAGGAAGGCGGGGGCGAGCTTCTCCAGCGGCCCCCACACCGGGAAGTTGAACGCGTTGATCTGGACCGCGACGCCTTGCAGCGGCGTGAGGATGTGCCGTCCGGCGAAGGTGCCGCCCTTGCCGAGCGGCTCCACGTCCCCGTCCAGCAGGACGGTGTCGTTGGGCAGCTCCCGCTTGCCCTTGCTCGCGTAGGACAGGAGCACGCCGATGCCGCCGTCCACGTCCACCCGCGAGTCGGCGAGGGTGGCGCCCGTCCGCGCCGACAGCGCGTACAGCTCGTCGCGGTGCTCGCGCAGATGCAGGGCCAGCGCCTTGAGGAGCAGCGCGCGCTGGTGGAACGTCAGCTCCCGCAGCGCCGGGCCGCCGGTGCCGCGGCCGTGTGCGAGCGCGGCCGCCATGTCGATCCCGGCCGAGGAGATCCCGGCGATCTCCTCGCCGGTCACCGCGTCCCTGAGCGGTGCGCCGCCGTCCGGCGGAACATGCCAGGCACCGGACACGTAACTGCGCAGCGGAGCCATCCGCGGCCCTCCCCGTCGTCTCGACGACCCGATTTAGTGACCGTCCATTCGGTCAGTATATGCGGGCCGTGCCGGGCTGGGAAGGTGCCGTGGAGCGGCGCGGCCCCGATCGCGCGGCGCCGCGCGCCGGTGCGCTCGGCTGGGAGGACCCGGCAGGCTGGGATACTGGCCGACGTGAGCGACGCGGACGGCAGGCAGGCGGCCCGGCGGGGACGTCCCGGCTACGACAAGGAGTCCCTGCTGCTGGTCGCGGTGGAGGTGTTCAACGAGCGCGGCTACGACGGCACCAGCATGGAGGAGCTGTCCAAGCGGCTCGGGATCACCAAGTCCGCCATCTACCACCACGTCACCCGCAAGGACGAACTGCTCCAGCTCGCCGTCGACCGCGCGCTCGACGGGCTGTTCGCCGCCGCCGACGAGGCCGCGGCCATGGACGGGCGCGCGGTCGACCGGCTGGAGCATCTCGTGCGGGCCAGCGTCACCGTGCTGGTCGAGCGGCTCCCCTTCGTCACGCTCCTGCTGCGGGTGCGCGGCAACACGCCGGTCGAGCGGCGCGCGCTCGCCCGCCGCCGCGAGTTCGACCGGCTGGTCGCCGCGCTCGTCGCGCGGGCCGAGGCCGAGGGCGACGTCCGGCCCGACATCGACCCGGCGATCACCGGGCGGCTGCTGTTCGGCCTGGTCAACTCGCTGGTCGAGTGGTACAAGCCGCACGGCGGCGCGACCGGCGCGCACATCGCCGACGCCGTCTGCAAGGTCGCCTTCGACGGCCTGCGGCGCCGCCCGGACGCCGCGCGGACGCCGCCGGAGCACGCCGCCGCGGGCGGCTGACCAGAGGAACCCCGACCGCCGTCCCATGGTTGCGTCTCAGTAAATCAACGCGTATCAAGCATGCATTTGTGGTTGCTTGTCGTGCCGTCTTAAGTTGGCCGGACCGACGTGTTGCGAACGGGCGATCCGTTGGCCTCGACCAAGGAGGCACGCATTAGCACCACACCGGGAAACCCGAATTCCGCGCAGGGCGCCAAGGTCGGCCAAGGCGTGTCCACGGATGTGCCCGCGGATTTCTCCACGGGCGCGGCGGTGCGGCTGCGCGGGGTCGGCAAGAGATTCGGCGGCGGCGTCGAGGCGATCGGCGGCCTGGACCTTTCGGTGGGTTCCGAGGAGTTCGTCTCGATCGTCGGATCGAGCGGCTGCGGCAAGTCCACCCTGCTGCGGATCATCGCGGGGCTCGTCCCGAACACGAGCGGCTCGGTCGAGGTCCACGGCGAGCCGGTCGTGGCGCCCCGGCGGGACGTCGGCATGATGTTCCAGCGGCCCGCCCTCCTGGCCTGGAAGACCTCCCTTGAGAACGTGCTGCTCCCCGTCCGGATGCGGCGCAGGGTCGAGGACGACGACCTCCGCGAGGCCATGCGGCTGCTCGGCCTCTTCCACCTCGAAGGCTTCGAGCACCACTTCCCCCAGCAGCTGTCCGGGGGCATGCAGCAGCGGGTCGCCCTGGCCCGGCTGATGATGACGGGCGCCGGGGTCCGCCTCCTCGATGAGCCCTTCGGCGCGGTCGACGAGCTGACGCGCGAACTCCTGAACCTCGAACTGCTGAGGATCCACGAGCGGACGGCGTCGTCCACGATCTTCGTCACCCACAACATCACCGAGGCCGTCCTGCTGGCGGACCGCGTCATCGTGATGACGCCCAGGCCGGGACGGATCGCGGCCGATGTGGCCGTCCACCTGGAGCGGCCGCGCTCGCTCAAGATGACCTACTCCCCCCGGTTCCAGGAGATCGCTCTGACGGTGCGCGAGGGCATCCAGCTCCCCCAGGCCGATCGACGGCGAGGAGAGTGATCGGATTGATCCGGCAGTCCAAGAGCCCGGCACCACCCGAGCCGCCCGCGCGGGGGGCGGCGCCGTCCGGACGCGGCCGTGTCCTCGCCCCGTTAGCCCTCTTCGCGATCGTCCTGGTGGTCTGGGACCTGGCGAACACGCAGGGCTGGGTCAGCGACCTGATCCTGCCCCGGCCCGGCGCCGTCGCCGTCGCGGCCTACGACCTCTTCTCCACCGGACTCGTCTGGGAGCATCTGGGGACGACGCTCTACGAGACGCTGGCCGGTTTCGCCCTCGCCGCGCTCCTGGGGATCGGCTCGGCCGTGGCGGCGGGATCGTCCCCCCTGCTCAGGAAGATGATCTACCCGTACGCGGTCACGCTGCAGGTCCTGCCGATGCTGTCGATCGTCCCGATCCTGATCTCGGCGTTCGGCTTCGGTTCCACCTCGAAGATCGTCATCGCCGGGCTGATCTCCTTCTTCCCGATCTTCGTGAACGCGCTCACCGGGCTGCTCACCCCCGACCCCGACGCCGAGGAGCTGTTCCGGTCGCTGCGCGTCGGCAAGAAGAGGACCTTCGTCCACCTGCTCCTCCCCACCGCGGCGCCGATGATCTTCGCGGGGCTGCGGATCGGGCTCACGCTGGCCCTGGCCGGCGCGGTCGTCGCCGAGGTCGTCTCGGCGCAGAAGGGGCTGGGGTTCCTCGTCCAGCGGTACAGCTCCCAGCTCAACCAGGACGACGCCTTCGCCGTGGTCGTGGTCCTGACCGCGATGGGGCTCCTGCTCTACGGCGCCATCGGGTGCGCCGACCGCACCTTCGTCTTCTGGCGCCACGCCGGGCGCCTGCCGTCCAGGACGAGGAGCCGGGGAAGGCGCGTCCGCCGGCGGCTCTCGGGAGACCCGGCGGAGCACGACGCCACGCGGACGGCGGCATCCGCACGACCAGCGGCTTCGGAGGAGAGGACCCCATGAGGAGACCACGGTCCAGGCGACGCGCATGGCTCGCGGGCGGCCTGGTCGCCGCGCTGCTGGCCACGGCCTCGTCCGCCTGCGGCGGCGGGGGCACGACCTCGGACGGCGCGGACGGCAGGCTCACGCTCGCCACCCCGGCACCGAACTCGCTGTTCACCTTCAACGAGGTCATCGCCGAGCGGCTCGGCTTCTTCGCGGACGAGGGCCTCACGGTGAAGCTCGCCCCGGTGACCGACAACATCCCGATCGCGGGCCTGGTGCAAGGCGGCAAGGCGGACATCGGCCTCGTCGCGGCGACCGACGCGATCGCGGCGGCGCTCAGGACCGACGACCTGCGAATGCCCTATGACGAGCGGACCGGCGGGAACGGATTCCTCGTCGGCCTGGTCGTCCCGGAGCGCAGCGGTATCAAAGGGGTCGCCGACCTCAAGGGGAAGAACGTGGGCCTCGCCTCACCCGACCAGGACCGCGCCTATCTCACCGCCTCTCTGGAAAAGGCGGGGCTGAAAATCGGCGACGTCGACACCACGGTCGTCGGGCCGGGCGGCCCATCGGTGGCGCGGACGCTGGAATCCGGGCGCATCGCGGCCTACGCGGGGACGCTCACCGACTTCTTCGCCTTCGACGAGGCCGGACTGCCGGTACGGGACATCACCCCCAAGGGCCTCGAAGGACTTCCCGTCGGCGGCTACCTCGTGCGGGCGCAGACCCTCAAGAGAGGCGACGTGCTGGTGCGATTCTTCCGGGCCCTCGCTCGGGCGACGTTCGCCGGCCTTCAGCGCCCGAAGGCGGCGGAGGCGGCAGCGCGGAAGGCGGCGCCCGAGGAATGGAGCGACCCCAAGAAGTCCAGAGACCTGCTCAAGGCGCTTTCCGCGACCCTGGTCCCCTTCGACGGGAAGAACTTCGGTGAGATCAAGCCGGCTCGGTGGAACAATGCCCAGAGGCTCCTCCTCCAAGCCGGCGTGACCGACCGCTCCCTGGACCTCAAGAACTTCCTCGTGACCGACATCCTGCAGAAGGTCAACGCCTTCGACCGGACGGCCACCCTGGCCAAGGCGGACAAATGGCTGGCGCAGAACGGATGAGCCGCCCACTCACAACACCCTTCCCAACCTCACCGCAAGGAGCGACATCATGACGACCATCGCCATTCTCGGATCCGGACGCGTCGGCGGCGCACTGGCCACCGGTCTCGCCGCGTCGGGGCACGACGTCACCATCGGCAGCAGGAACCCCGCCGACACCGCGCCGGCCTGGGCAGGGAAGGCGGTATCGGTCGCGGAGCCCGCCGCCGCCGTGGAGCACTCGGTCGTGGTCGTCAACGCGACGCCCGGCGACAGTTCCCTGAAGCGTCTCAGCGCCCTGAGCCGCGTGCTGTCGGGCAAGATCCTTGTCGATGTCTCCAATGCCACCGAACGGGGACCGGGCGGGATGCCGGGGGACCTCTGCTATCCGGGCAGCAGCCTCGCCGAGCATTTGCAGGACGCCCTGCCGGAAACGGCGGTCGTCAAGACCCTCAACACCATGCTCTTCACCGTCATGGTCGACCCGCACAGCATCAAGGCCGCCCCGACCGCGTTCCTGTCCGGCGACGATGACGACGCGAAGCGCACCGTCCGCCAATTGCTCGGAGACCTCGGCTGGCCGTCCGAGTGGATCGAGGATCTGGGAGACGTCACCACGGCGCGGGGACCGGAGGCACTTATGCTGCTCGTGCCGGCAATCATGCGCCGGCACGGAATGGTCCCGTTCGCCCTCACCATCGCTCACTAGGCGGTACCCAATGCCGGAAGAGCCGCACTGGCTTTCCGCCGTCGAAGCCGTCCGCCGGCTCCGCGGGGGCGAGCTGAAGCTTGCGGAATACGTGGAAGCGCTCATCGAGCGGACGGAACGACTCGCGCACCTGAACACCTACATCTCGCATGACCCCGCCCTCATCAGGCGGTCGCTCAAGGACGACCCGCGGCCGAGCGGGCCGCTCCACGGTCTGCCCTTCGCGCTGAAGGACACCATCGACACCGCGGACCTTCCCACAACCGCGAACACACCGGCGCTCCGCGACTCGCGGCCGCCGCGCAACGCACCGATCGCCCAGAAACTGCTCGACGCGGGCGGAACCCTCATGGGCAAACAAGCGCTGGGCGAGCTGTCGTTCGCCATGACGGGCAACAATCCCGCGTTCGGAACCGTGCGCAACCCCTACGGCGAGAACCACATCCCGGGAGGCAGCAGCGGCGGGACCGCCGCGGGCGTGAGCGCCGGGCTGGTCCCCTTCGGGCTCGGCGCCGACACCGGCGGATCCTGCCGGATCCCGGCCGCCCTGTGCGGCTGCGTCGGCTTCCGCCCCTCGCACGGACGCTACGACCAGCGCGGCGTCGTCCCGATCTCGTCCACGCGCGACACGGTCGGCCCGATCGCCCGGTCCGTGGCGGACGTGCGCCTGGTCGACGGCCTCTGCGCCCCCGACGGCGCGGACCCCGGCATCACCGTCGACCTGGCCGGGCTGCGCGTCGGCGTGCCACGCACGCACTACTACGAGGATCTCGACCCGGATGTGGCCGCGGTGACCGAACACGCGCTGTCCGACCTCGCCGCACGCGGCGTCGTCCTCGTCGAACAGGACCTCCCGGACGTCCAGCGGCTGAACGAGCTCGCCAGCTTCCCCGTGGTGCTGTACGAGGTGGGCAGAGAGCTCTCCGCCTACCTCTACCAGCACGACGCCCCCATGACGTTGCGCGAACTCGTGCGCCAGGTGGCCACCGACTCCGTCCGGGAAACGCTCGAATCCATCCTGGACGAGGACCAGGTCGCCGCGGCCGACTACCGCGACGCCCTCGCGATCCACCGGCCCGCACTCCGCGCGGCCTACGCCGACTACTTCTCGGGCCACGACGTGAGCGCCATCCTGGTCCCGACCACGCCGCTCCCGGCTCGTCCTCACCAGCCCGCCGGGCAAGACCGCACCGTCGAACTCAACGGCAAGGACGTCGACACCTTCCTCACCTACATCCGGAACACCGACGCCCCGAGCACCGCGGGCCTTCCGTGCCTGTCGCTCCCCTCAGGGCTGTCCGGCGACGGCCTGCCGATCGGCCTCGAACTCGTCGGCCCCGCGTCCCGCGATGCCCGGCTCCTGGCCATCGGGGAGGCGATCGAGGCGGCACTGCCGCCACTCCCCCTGCCGGCACTCTGACAAGGAGCCGAACCCCATGAGCGCGACCGTGCACTACGAGCGGCGGGGCAAGCTGGCACTGATCCAGCTGGACCGTCCGGACACCTCCAACGCCATCGACCCGCCGACGCTCCAGGCCCTCGGCGCGGCCTACCACCGAGCCGACAAGCATGACGCCATCGTGGCGGTCGTCCTCCACGCGGCGGGCCCCGACTTCTCCGTCGGCCTCGACCCCAAGAGCTTCCTCCCCACCCTCCAGAACCGCACGTTCAGCACCGACGGCCCCGGCCAGATCAACCCGTTCGGGACGACGACGCGCCTGTCCAAGCCCCTGGTGATCGCCGTCCAGGGGAACGTCGGAGCCATGGCCCATGAACTGATGCTCGCCGCCGACATCCGCATCGCCGCCTCCGACGCGCGGTTCAGCCAGAGCGAGCCCAGCCGGGGCACCACCCCGGCCGCGGGCGGCGGCATCCGCATGCCGCTGGAGGTGGGCTGGGCGAACGCCATGCGCTGGATCCTCACCGGCGAGACCTGGGACGCCGAAGAGGCCCTCCGCCTCGGCCTCGTCCAAGAGGTCGTCGCCCCCGGGAACCAGCTGCCGAGGGCCATCGCGCTCGCGGACAAGATCGCCGCGAACCCTCCCCTGGCGCTCCGCGAAACCCTCAAGCTCGGCCGCCGCGCCTGGGAGGGCCACGCCCACCAGGTCTACGCCGACCTGCTGCCCGCCCTGTACCAACTCCTGGCCACGGAAGACTTCGCCGAACGCCTCACCGCACTCCGCGAGGGCCGCACCCCCGTCTACACCGGCAGATAGCGGTACCGGACGAGAGGTCACGCTAAGGCCGCGCCCGCGCCCGAGTGTGACCTTGGCTCCTCCTGAACTGCCCTTCACGTTCGTTCAGCAGCCTGACCTCCGTGTCGGCGCCCATCGCCCGCAGAGAGTCCAACAGTTGCGCCACGGCCGCCGGGTCGCTGAGCGGCGCCCCGGCGGCGGCCCGCTTCGCCAGCGCCATGGCCTGTGCGTCGCAACTGAATCCGAGCAACAAATCCAGCGTCCGCCCGACGGCCGCCGGGTCACGGAGCGGAAACTCGGTGGCAACCCGCTCAGTCAACGCCGTGGCCTGCGCACCGGCGCCTACTACCCGCAAGGATTCCAGCATCCGCCCTACGCCGTAGTGGTTGGTGAGCGGGGCATCAGTGGCGACCCGTTCAGCCAGCACTGCGGCCTGCGCACCAGCACCTATCGCCCGCAAAGATTTCAGCAGTTTCGCCACGTTGTACGGGTCTGTAAGCGGGGCATCAGTGGCGGCCCGTTCAGCCAGTGCCACAACATTTGCGTCGGCTCCCGTGTCCTGCAAGGAGACCAGCAACCCCGCCACGTCGGCGGGGTCGGCGAGCGGAAAGCTCGTTTCGACCCGTTCGGCCAGCACCCTGCCATGCACACCTGTACCGAATCCGAGCAAGAATTTCAGCAATCGCACCAAGGCGGCCGGGTCGGTCAGCGGGACCTCGGCCGCGGTCCGTTCAGCCAACGCCGCAGCCTCCGTACAGGCGCCCGCGTCCCGCAAAGAGGGCAATAGCTGCAGCACGGCGGCCGGGTCGGTCAGCGGGACCTCGGCGGTCCGCTCGGCCAGCACCACCACCTGCGCACCGGCACCCACTCCGATTAGAGAGTCGAGCACTCGCGCCACAGCGACCGGATCGGTGAGCGGAAATTCGGCGGCGGCCCGCTCGGCCAGTGCCGCGACCTGCGTACCAGCACCTATGTTCCACAGGAACTCCAGCGCTTGCGCCACGACGTCCGGACCGGTGAGGGGGATGCCCTGAATGAAGTCTGGGGCGCTGGCAGGTGGGGTGTCCAGACGGTCGAGGAGGTCTTCCAGGTTGCGGCAGCGTTGTTCGGCGTGGGTGCTGCGTTGGCGGGCCTGGTCGAGGTGGCGGGTGAGGTCGGCGATCTCGGTGTCCAGGCGGTTCTTGTGGGCCTGCGTGGCGGCGCGGTCGGCGTCCCAGGCCGCGCGGAGCCGTCCGTGCTGGTCGGTGAGTTCTTCGAGCCGGTGGTTGCGGTCGGCGAGCTGTTCTTCCAGTGAGCGGGCGTAGCGTTCGGCCTCGCGCTGGCCGACGACCGCGAGTTCCAGCTCGTCGCTGACCAGCCGCACCCGGTACTCCTGCGGATGCGCGACCTGCAGCGCCTCCAGCTGCAGCCGCGTGAGGTGTTCGCGGACCTCTTGGGAGACCTCTTTGCCCTGCTCGGCCTGGACGGCCAGCAGCTTGTCCAGGAACCAGTGGTCGCGGGGCACGCGCCTGCCGTTGAGGTAGCGCGAAAGGGTGCCCTTGTCGACCGGATGCAGGTGCGCGAACCGGTTGATCGACATCCCCGAGGCCGCCCAAATCGTGCGCAACTCACTCGCCCAAGTCCGCACTTGGGGGCTGAGCGCGGGATCCAGCGGCTTGAGGACGGCCGGTGCCTGGGGGGCGAGGTTGTTCATACCGTCCATCATCGGCGTCCGCGCCCGGACGGCGCAGCCTCATTGCCACGGCCGGGTGTTGCCATACGTCGCAACACCCTCACGGCCGTCGTTGCGGCGTGGTGCAACCTCGCCCAGGTCTGGCTTGCTGGAATCCTCCGGCGCCACCCGGCCGCCGACACGGTTTGAAAGAGGGGAAGACGACGTGTGCTCCAAGCCTCGTCCGGTGCCGTCCGGGCGGATCCGTGTCCGCGCCGTGGTGGCCCTGGGCGTCACCTGCCTTGCCGGCGCCACCGCCGGGCTCCTGTCCTTCGCCTCCTCCGGGTCGCTCGCCCGGGCGTTGCTGGACGCGGGGACCGCGATCGGCGCCACGGCCGGGCTGCTCAACCAGATCGTCAGCCTCGATCCTCCGCCCGTCCACGGGAGCGAAAGCGACCAGTGACCAGTGACCAGTGCAGTCGTGCATGGGCGCGCACGCCATCGCCATCCCTAATTCTCGGGATGTCGCCGATGGCCAGCGCCCGACAAAGTCGAGGGAGCAGTCAATCGAATGAGGAGATGCTCCCATGTCCGGTGCGTTCTACCGTCTCGCCGTCGTCGGCGTGCTGGCCACGACGACGCCCCTCTCGGCCAACGTCGCCACACCCGCCGACGCGTCGGCGGCCGGGTCCGATCTCACGGCTCGTCCGCATCGGCCGGCCCCGGCGCAGGACGCTCGCCAACTGGCCGGCACCTACCTGAATCTGCACCAGTGCATGTACTACTCCAGCTCGGCCACCAACCACTTCACCACGGTCATACCGAGCAAGGACGGACGCTTCACCGCCGAGACCAAGGTCTCCAACACACCCGACACCAGCCCCACCTGCGGCAACGGAGACGGAAACTACGGACCCATCCCCCTGCTCTCAGGCGCCAAATCCCTCGACCTCAGCACCGGGCGCTACCTCAACATCCACCAGTGCATGTACTACTCCAACTCCGCGACCAACCACTTCACCACGGTCATACCGAGCAAGGACGGACGCTTCACCGCCGGAACAAAGATCTCCAACACACCCGACACGAGCCCGACCTGCGGCAACGGAGACGGAAACTACATACCCATCCCGCTGCTCTCTGGCGTCAAGACCCTCGACCTCAGCACCGGGCGCTACCTAAATCTGCACCAGTGCATGTACTACTCCAACTCCGCAACCAACCATTTCAGCACGGTCATACCGAGCAGCGACGGGCGCTTCACCGCCGGGACGAAAGTCTCCAGAACCCAAGACGCAGACCCCACCTGCGGCAACGGTGACGGAAATTACGCACCCATCCCGCTGCTGTCGGGGGTCAAAGCGCTTCCCCTTCGCTGACCGCAGAGCGAGCTTCCAGGGGCGGGAGTGGTTCGAGGGCGTTCGAGGGCCGGTCCGCTGGGTGGACCGGCCCTGTGCGTGTCGGGGCGGGTCGGTGATACTTGCCAGGTGGGGGGCGGAGTCGAGGCGATCAGTGTCGAGGTCACCGGGGTCGCGGCGGAGGTCGGCACCGTGGCCGAGCTCGGCGCGGAGGTCTCACGGCAGCTCGGACGGGCCGTGCCGCATGACGGGTACATGCTCACCGGGCTGGATCCGCTCACCCGGGGCATGTGCCTCTACACGCGGCGGCACGGCTACGGCTCGCCGGCCGCGCGCCGCTTGCTGAGCGACGATCGGTTGAAGGCCGACGCGTTCTCCTACGAGAGTCTGGCCACCGGCCCGTGCCGTGTCGGAGTGATCGACGCCCGGGCGGCGCGGCATCGGCACAGCGGCTGGGTGAACGAAGTGATGGCCGGCGAGGGGGTCGGGAGTGAACTCCGCATCGCGCTGGCCGACGGCCGGTCGCTGTGGGGAGCGCTGGCCCTGCTCCGCGGGACGGGCGGCCGGCCCTTCTCGGCGGCCGAGGCGGCATGCGCCGAACGTCTCACCGGTGCCCTGGTCGGCTCGCTGCGGCGTTTCGTGACCGGCAGGCCGCTGCAGTCCTTCCGCCTGGAGCGGCCGCCGGGGATCGTCGTCGTCCGCCCCGACGGCACGTCCGCGTCGGCCACGGAGTCGGCGTCCGAGTGGGGTGCCGAGTTCACGGGCGGGCCCGCCCACGCGTGCGCCGGCGAGTTCCAAAGCCTGCTCTGGGCGACCGCGTACCTGGCTCCTCGGATCGGCGGGACGGCGCTGACGCGGGTACCCCTGGCCGGCGGGTGGGCCGCGCTCCAGGCTCAGCCGTTGCGGGGCGCGGGCCCTGACGCGATGGCCGTCACGGTCCGGCCGACCACCGGCACCGAACTCCTCCCGGCGATGGCCGCCTGGCACGGCCTGACGCCCAGAGAGCAGGCGGTCGTCGAAACCGCCTTGGAAGGAATGTCCGCCAAGCAGATCGCCCGCCGCCTCGGCGTGTCGCCGTACACCGTCAACGACCACCTGAAGGCGATCTACCGCAAGACCGGTGTGAGCGCCCGCGAAGAGCTCATTGCCAGGCTGGCCCGCTGAGGAACGCGGAATCGTCAGGACGGTGTCGTGACCGTGGGTTGTGCCCGCGGTGCGGAGGCTTCCGGGGGCTCGGATCTCGCCAGCCACAGGCCGGTGAACACGGCGCAGGCCAAGGTGACGGCGCCGGCTGCGACGAAGGCACTGTTGAGGCCCGCCTCGAAGGAGGCGCCGCCGGACTCACGGGTGCGGACGATGGCTCCGAGCACCGCCACGCCGAGCACCGCGCCGATCTGCCGGGTGGTGCTGCTGATGCCCGATGCGAGGCCCCCCTCCTGCGGGCTGACCGACTGGATGGCGGCGCCGGTCAGCGGGGACATGGTCAAGGCGAAACCGATGCCGAGGACGGCCAGCCGCCACCACACGTTCCCGTAGCCGGTGCCCGCGTGCACGAAGCCCATCGCCAGCAACCCCAGCCCGGCCAGCGTGAGGCCGGTGGTGACCACGATCCGGAAGCCGTACCTGGCGGCGAACCGGCCCGCGTACGGGCTGACGATCACCATGGCGAGGGTGGCGGGCAGGGTCTGCACGCCGGCGCGCAGAACCGAACTGCCCTGGACGTACACGAAGAACTGGGAGAAGAAGAAGGACGAACCCATGAGCGCGAAACCCACCACGACCATCGCCGTGCTGGACACCGTGAAGAGCCGCTGCCGGAACAGCCGCAGTGGCAGCATCGGCGTCGCACCACGCCGCTCGACGGCGACGAAGGCGGCGAGGATCACCACCGCGGCGGCGAAGCTCGCCAGGATCACCGGTGAGGTCCAGCCGCGGGAACCGCCCTCGATCAGCCCATAGGTCAGCGTCCCCACGCCGAGGACGGACAGGACCGTCCCCGGGATGTCGAGCGCCGGCGCGGCGGGATTGCGGGACTCGCCCAGAATGCGCATACCGGCCAGCAGCAGGACGGCGCCGATGGGCACGTTGACGAGGAAGATGGCGGGCCAACCGAAGGCATCCACCAGGATGCCACCGGCCAGCGGTCCGGCGGCCAAGCCGATTCCGCTGAATCCGGCCCACAGCCCTATGGCTTTGACCCGTTCCTGCGGGACGGGATACGCGGCGGCGAGCAGGGCCAGGGAAGCGGGGCTCAGTGCGGAGGCCCCGATACCCTGCACCACCCGGCCCGTGATCAGCCAACCGATCGAGGGCGCGGCAGAGCACAGCACGGACGCGGCGGTGAACACCGCGACACCGGCCAGGAACACCCGCTTGCGGCCGAAGCGGTCGGCGAAGACGCCGCCGGACAGCAGCAGCATGGCGACCAGCAGCACGTAGGCGTCGACGATCCACTGCAGGCCGTTCAACTGGGTGTGCAACCGCTGCTGCATATCGGGCAGCGCCGCACCGACGATCGTGCTGTCGAGCAGCACCATGAACTGACCCAGGCAAGTCACTGCGAGCAGAGCTGCCCGGTCCGATCGAATGCCTACGTCCACAGGCGATCCAGCCTTCTTCGTACGGATGCCTCGACGGCATAGTTCTACATTTCCGAATTATCGAACCATAACAGATCGTCAATCCCGAAGTGCCGAACGGTGGGGTATCGTCGGGGCATGCGACCGTTGCCCCAGCCCGCGCGCGAGTCACTGACGCTCCCGCCGGTGCTGCACGCGCTCGGTGATCCGGTGCGCCTGGAGCTGGTGCGGCGCGCCTGGGCCAGGCCCGAGTCGTCCTGTTCCGCTCTCGCCGACGGTTTGAACGTGGCGCTCTCGACGCTGTCCAACCACTTTCGGATCCTGCGCGAGGCCGGGCTGATCAGCATGACCGTCGACGGCCGGCACCGGCGGATCCGTCCCCGCGCCGACGATCTGGGCGACCGCTTCCCGGGCTTGATCGAGCCGATCCTGCGCCTCAGCGCGGCCGAGTCGGTGAACAGCGATCCGCGGTGAGGCCGTTCGTCCTGAGCCGGTCAGCGGGCGCCGGTGTCGCGGAACGCCCTGTCCACGGCCGCTATGCGTAGTTCTTCGAGGACGGTGACCTGGGCATCCGCGCGTGCCAGCAGCGTTCGCAGCCGACCGGCGTCCAATTCCGGCTCCTGATCGGCGACGTCGAGCAGGGTGCGCCAGCCGGCGGCCTTCCCCTCGACCGCGACGCGCAGCGCCTCCAGTTCCACGAGATCGCTCAAGGGCGAGCGGCTGAGCAGGCGGCCGTTGAACTTCAGCCGGCCCGCCTTCTCCGCCGCCCGCGCCGCGGCGCTCTTGTACCGGCGGACCGGGATTCCCAGCGACCGCAGGATCGACAGCAGCGCCCCTCGGTCGGCGGCGATGTCGGCGGCCAGCCGTGTCAGCCGCTCCGCGTCGTCCGACCCACGGTGCGCGCGCGCCAGCCTGCGGGCCAGTTCCACGCCGCCGGCCGCCCCGGCGAGGTGGTCGTTCAGGTAAATCCCCAGGAACTCCCGGGTGCTGCTTGTACCCATCCGCCACCTGTACCCAGAGCCCACCGCTTAACGACACGACATCCGAGGCCCCTGTACCTGATCGGTGCCTGATTCGGCGCGGCTGCGGGGACCAACCTTGAGGGGGGCCTGACGCCGCGCCGATGAGTCAGCGGCCCGACGCCGGTCTACCTGCTGACCGAGCAGCCCAGGAAAGGCGGAGACATGACCGATCTCGACCCCGTCGAGGCCGTCGACCTCGACATCTACGACTCCGGGCCGCTGCCGTGGAGCCGGGCCCACGACCGGCTGGCGGCGGAGCTGCCCAAGGCCGAGACCCCCCTGTTCCTCGGGACGGTCCGGCCGGACGGGCGCCCGCACTCCGCGGCGGTCGGGGCCTTCTGGCACGACGGCGACCTCTACTTCACCAGCGGCCCCGGGACGCGCAAGTCCCGCAACCTGGCGGTGAACCCGGCGTGCACGATCTCCGTCCGCCTGACCGGCGTCGACCTCGTCCTGGAGGGCGAGGCGGCCAGGACCGTCGACCCGGACGTGCTGGCCCACGTCGCGGCCGGGTACCGGGCCGGCGGCTGGCCCGCGCAGGTGGACGGCGACGCGCTCACCGCCCCCTACAGCGCGCAGAGCGCGGGACCCCCGCCCTGGCACCTCTACCGGTTCACCTTCCACACCGCCATCGGGGTCGGCACCGCGGAGCCCTACGGCGCCACGCGCTGGAGCTTCGCCCGCTGAACCGCTCTAGCGCCCGGGTGGGGCGGGGCGCTGGAGGCGCAGGCAGGGTTCGAAGATCCACCCGGCGTAGGGGGTGAGGACCTTGATCCAGGTGTCGGCCGAGGAGTCGCCGATGCCGCACGTGCCCGTGCCGGTCACGGCGCGGATGGGGCTGCAGGAGCCGGTGACCGGCTGGTGGACGTCATTGATCGACTCGAACCGGGCGCCGGTGTCGAAACTGGGGAACGGGCGGACCCGGACGGGTGATCCCACGGGCAGGTAGGTGCATTCCGCCGGTGCCGCCTGGCGGGCGGACGTCGCCGGGGGCGTCGGCGGCGTCAGGCTGAGAGCGGTGTAGGCGACGGCAAGTGCCGTCGCCGCGGCGGCGACCGACGCGATCACCACGCGCTTGCGCCGCGAGAAAGCCGCCGTGGGCGGCGGGACGGGCACCGGATCCGGTGGCGGATCCGGTGGGGACGGCACCGGATCCGGTAGGGACGGCACCGGATCCGGTAGGGACGGCGGCGGATCCGCGGAGGGTGGCGGCGGTGTGCCGCGGGCGCCGGGCGGGGCCGGGTGCCGGGCTTCGTCGAGCCGGTCCCAGGCGTCGGCCCAGGGGCGCAGGCCGGCGTCCGGGACGCCGAGGACCCGCAGGATCGCCT
This sequence comes from Actinomadura rubrisoli, assembly GCF_004349215.1. Lineage (GTDB taxonomy): Bacteria > Actinomycetota > Actinomycetes > Streptosporangiales > Streptosporangiaceae > Spirillospora > Spirillospora rubrisoli. The sequence continues at coordinate 117,072 of NZ_SMKU01000001.1, forward strand.
CGTAGACATCGGGCGGGGCCAGCGTGCGGCCGCGCAGGTAGTTGTCCAGGGTGCTGCGGGGGACCTCCCGCCCGCGGTGCCGCCGCACCAGCGTGACCATGTCCTGTAGCGACAGGCGGTGCTTGCCCTGCCGACGGCCCTGCGCCCGCCGCAGCAGATCGAACTGGCCACCCAGGTCGGCCAGTGTGCGGATGGCGCTCGGGTCCGGTTCCTCCACCACCACGAACTCCCTTGTAACTCAAGGTATCTGCACGATTACAGAATAGTCCAGCGGCGTCCGGGAGCGTCCAGAACCGTCCAGATCAGTGTCCTGGCAGGTCGGGGGCGGTGTGGGCTGAGAGCACCGCGAGAGCCGGATCCTGCGCGGAAGGCCGCGGCAGCACCTCTCGCGGATCTCACCGAAAGGACGAAACATGACGAACCATCTAGGCCGCCTCCTCGTCTCCGGGGCGCTGGCCTCGGCGGCACTCATCCCTCTGGCCCCGGCAGGGTTCGCCGAACCGGCGCAGCCCGTGAGGACGGGCGACGTCGCCTGCACGACCCGCTCCGCCTACTTCGGCGGAGTCACCGTCACCAACAAGTGCAACCGCACGATCCGCATCAAGGTGCAGTGGACCTATCCGGCGTACTTCACCGGCTGCTACGCCATCGGTCCCTACGACAAGAGGAGCTATCCCAAGCCGTCCTCCACCTCTCGCTACATCAGCGTCCACGCATGCTGAGACGGCCGCTCTGCTGAGCCGCTCGGCGGGGCGGCCCGGGCCCCTGGAACCCTCGCGGGTGCCAGGGGCCCGGCGCCGGAGACGGACCTCGCGGCGCGGGCGGGCGTGTTCTCCGTGAATTGATTCCCATTGTGAAAAGTTGATGCTGTGTGCGCGGCCGGTATCCCAGGGTGACCGATCTAGAATGGAGGCGTGCCGAGCGATGATCTGCTTGTCGTTGAGGATGATCGTGAAATCGGTTCGGATCTGGTCACCATTCTGAGCGCGCACGGCTACGCGGCGGCGCTGGTGCTGGACGGCCGGCAGGCCGCCGACGCGGTGGCGCGGCGCCCGCCGGGGATCGTCCTCCTCGATCTCGGCCTGCCGGACGTGGAGGGCGTCGCGCTGTGCAAGTGGCTGCGCGGCGCCCTGCCCGAGGCCGCCATCCTCGTCGTCACCGCGCGGAGCGCGGAGTTCGAGACGGTCATGGCGCTGGACGCGGGGGCCGACGACTATCTCACCAAGCCGTTCCGGGTGGACGAACTGCTGGCGAGGCTGCGGGCGCTGCGCCGCCGCAGGAGGGCCGGACCGGGGCCGGGCGTGGTGACGGTCGGCGGGCTGCGGCTGGACGTGGCGGCGCGGCGGGTGTTCCTGGGCGAGCTTGAGGTCGTCCTGCGGCCGCGCGAGTTCGACCTCCTCGCGGTGCTGGCCTCGCGCGCCGGGCAGGTCGTCCCGCGCTCGGAGCTGATGCGCGAGGTGTGGGGGCCGGACTGGTTCGGGGCCACCAAGACGCTGGACGTGCATGTGTGCGCGTTGCGCCGCAAGCTCGCCGCGCACGGTCACCTCCCCGACCGGATCGCGACCGTGCGCGGGCTCGGCTACAGCTACGGGCCCTGACCGGTCCGGGACGGCGGGCCGCGAAGATCGGCCTGTTCCGCGCGGGCGGCCGTCGCGCCGACTGGCAGGAGCAGGGTGAACACGACCGGGGTCGTCCGGCTGAGGTAGAGGCGCCCGCCCTCGACGCGGGCGAGGGAGCGCGCGAGCGGCAGCCCGATGCGGTGCCGCGGGACGCGCTCGGCGGCGGGCACGGCCAGGGCGTCGGGTGCGGGACGGCGCCGGAAGACGTCCTCGTCCAGGTCGGGGCGGGAGCCCTCGTCCATGACGTCGACCGCCAGCCCGGACCCGGCGCGGTAGGCGGAGACGGTGATCGTCCCGGTGCCGTGGGCCAGGGCGTTGTCGATCAGCACGTCGAGGATCTGGGTCAGCGCGGCGGGCGAGGCGATCACCGGGGGCAGGGGGCGGCGGGCGGCGACCAGGAGGTCGCGCCCGGCGGCGGTGGCGTCGGCGAGCCGGGCCCTCCGCACTCGCTGGAGCAGGTCGGCGACGTCGACGCGCGAGCGGTTGTGGTCGTCGCGGGCGAGCTGGAGCATCTGCTCGACCGTGTCGATCAGCGACCGGCCGCGGTCGAGGGCGGCGCGGATCGCGGCGCGCGCGTCGCCCTCCGTCCGGAGTCCCACTTCCAGGCCGAGCAGGAGGCGGGTGAGGGGGGTGCGGAGCTGGTGGGCGACATCGGTGCTGAACGAGCGCTCGCGGGCCAGGACCTCGTCCAGCCGCCGCGCGGCCTCGTCGAGCGCCCGTCCGGTCAGGCGGGCCTCGCGCAGGTCCCAGCCCTCCGGGTCGGGCGGCCGCTCGCCGGCGCCGAGGCGGTGCACCGCGCCCGCGAGCTGCTCGATCGGACGGGTCGCGCGGTCGGACAGGCGGCACGCGGTCGCGGCGGCCAGCGTGAGCAGGGCGAGGTCGCCGAGGCCGATGACGGCCCAGGCCCGCTCGGTGCGGTGGCGGATCGTGGAGTACGGGACGCCGACGCGGACCACCGTGGCCGCGCCGTTCCCGTGCACCAGCGGTGCGGTGGCCGTGAGCTGGCCGTCTTCGCGCGAGTCGTGGAGCACGCCGTCGCGGCACCGGGCCGCGGCGGGTGAGCTGTCCGGGCCGTCGCCGAGGAAGCGGTGCCCGTCCGGGCCGTACAGGCCGACGGTCGAGGACGGGGCGTGGACGCCGGGGAGCTTGGCCCGGTCGCCGCCGCGGGGGTCCAGGGTGGTGGTCTGGAGCGCCCGGGCGTCGCGGTTCAGGGTGGTCAGTGCCTCGGCGCGGTAGAGGCGCTGGAGCGTCAGCGTCAGCGGCACGGCGGTCGCAACCACCGCCAGGACGGTGAGGCCGACGATCCATACCAGCAGGTGACGGCGCAGTGAGACCTCGCGTCCGCGCGCTCGGCCGCGGGCGCGCGGCCTCATCGCTGCCTCATGGCCGGGAGCAGCCGCGCCTCGTCAGGCGGGCCCGTACCGGAGCCGGTGTCCGGGACGGCGCGGGCGGTGAGCCTGCGCAGCGCGGTCAGCACCGCAGCGGTGACGACGACCGAGGCCATCAGGACGGCGAGCTGCGCGGGTGTGCGCAGCAGCCCAAGGGCGACGATGAGGGTCGTCGCGCCGCCCGGCGGGTGGCCCGCGGCGGGGACGGTCATGCCCGCGCAGGTCAGCGCCAGTGCCAGCACCACCGCGGCGACGCGGTCCGCGCCGGGGTGGGCCAGGTCGGGCGGGGGTGGCGGTGAGCCCGCAGACGGCGAGGGCGAGGTAGCCCGCCAGGGCGCTGACCAGGTGGCCGAGCACAATGGCGCGCGGACGGGCCGCCGGTGCTCCGGGCGCGGTGAGCACGAGGAAGATGGTGGGGCCGAGGGAGGGGAAGACGAAGGGCTCGCCGGTGCGCCGCGCGATGAGCGCGGGGATGCCGATGCAGATCGCGGCCCGCGCGGCGACCGACATCGCCTCCGCGGCCTGGCGCCGGAGGCGGCGCGCTGCCGATGGCGCGTACGGGCGGGCGGACGGGGCGTCCGGGACGGACGTCGGAGTGCGCATCGCCGTTCAGGACCGCTGCCGCGCCTTGGACCCCTGGGCGGCCAGGGCGGCGGGGGGATGCCCGGGCATCCCGGAGCCGGGCCGGGCGCCGGTCCGGAATCCGCGCGACCGGTAGACGATGTAGGGGCGCAGCAGGTAGCCGACCGGGGCGGCGAACGCGTGCATCAGGCGGCTGAACGGCCACAGCGCGAACAGCGCCATGCCCGCGAGCGTGTGGACCTGGAACACCGGCGGGGCGTGGCGCATCGCGGTGACGTCGGGGTCCATCTCGAACAGGCTGCGGAACCAGACCGAGACGCCCAGCCGGTAGTCGTAGTCGCCCGCCCCGGAGCCGGCGAGCGTCGCCGCGAGCCCGGCGACCAGGACCACGGCCAGGACGGGGTAGAGCGCCCGGTCGGTGGGGAGGGACGAGCGGCGCACGGCGCGGGTGCGCAGGCGCCGCCAGACCAGGAGCGCGAAGCCGGCGACCGCGGCGAGCCCGGCGGCGCCGCCGACGAGCAGCGCGTTGGCGCGGTAGGCCGATTCGGGGATCCGGAGCCGTTCGGTGAGGCTCTCCGGAATGACCAGCCCGACCACGTGGCCGCCGATGACCAGCAGCAGCCCGATGTGGAAGAGCGGGCTCGCGACGCGCAGCAGCCGGCTCTCGTGGAGCTGGCTGGAGCGCGTGGTGATCCCGAACCGGTCGTAGCGGTAGCGCCAGCCGCTTCCGGCGGCGAACAGCAGCAGTACCAGGTAGGGCAGGACGCCCCAGAGGGCGATGTGCAGGTGCGTCATCGTCGTGGTCCTTCCGGTGCGGCGGCCGCCACGGGGCGGGGGGCGGGGAAAGGCGGCATGCCCAGGTCGACGCCGGCGCCGACCGTCTCGGTCGGGGGGCCGGTGCGGGCGAGGGCACGCGCGGCGGCGCGGTCCCGGGAGCGCGGTCCCGGAAGGGTGGCGCACACGGCCCGCACGACGGGCTCGTAGGGGTCGCCGATGTCGTGCAGCGCGAGACGCAGCAGTTCCAGGCCGGGCCGGTGGGCGCGCAGGAGCTCGTCGCCCGCCCGTGGGCAGCGCGCGGCGAACTCCAGCATGGCGGGAAGGAAGTCGGGCAGCTCGGCGCCGGCGGGCTCCCATCCGTGGCGGCGGTACAGGGCCTTCACGGCGACGAGCCGCGCGCCGCGGGCGCGCGTGTCGCCGTCGGTGTAGTAGGTCATGTGCAGCGTCCGCCGCCGGTCGCGGTCGAAGGTCTCGACGTAGCGGGCCTGTGCCTCCAGCACCGGGATGCCGGACGCCCCGGCGCAGAACCGGGCGAGCGCCCTCGCGGGCGAGCTCCGGACGGCCGGGTTCCGCGGCGCCGCGAGGGCGTCGGCGACCAGCGCGAGCGTGCCGGGCCAGTCGGGGCCGGGGTAGGCCAGGAGCAGCGAGGCCGACTGCCAGATCAGCCGGTCGCTCACGGCTCCTCCTGGGGACGGGGCGGGAACAGCCCGTCCGGACGGCCATGGCCGTTCCAGTTGAGCAGGTTCATCCGCCGGGAAGCCTCCGCTTTGCCGGACGCCGGGGCCGGCGCCGGGACGGGCGCCGGGCCTGGGCCGGGGTCTGGGACGGCGGGCGGGGACGGGACGAGCGGCGCGGGGAAGGCGTCGCCAAGCGAGCCGTTCTCCAGCATCCCGGGCCCGCCGACCCCGTCCAGGCTGCATCCGGTGGTCCCGGCGCCGTGGCCGCCGCCGGCGGCGTAGGCGGTGGGGATGACGTAGCGCTCCTCGTACTTGGCCAGTGCCAGCAGCCGGTACATCTGCTGGAGATCCGACGGCTCCATGCCGATCCGCCGGGCGATCCGCGGGTCCTCCGGTTCGCCCAGGTTGACGCGCCGCATGTGCGCGCGCATCGCCGCCAGCCTGCGCAGCGCGTCCCGGACGGGTCCGGGATCGCCCGCGGTGAACAGCTCGGCCAGGTAGGACACCGGTATCCGCAGGGCGTCGATCGCGCCGAACAGGTTGCCCGCGTCCTCGCCGTCGTGGCCGGTGCCCGCCAGCGCGTCCACGACCGGTGACAGCGGAGGGACGTACCAGACCATGGGCATGGTCCGGTACTCCGGATGCAGCGGCAGGGCGACGCGGTACCGGCTGATCAGCGCGTGGACGGGCGAGCGGCGGGCGGCGGTCACCCAGTCGTGCGGGATGCCGGACGCCTCGGCGTCCGCGGCGACCTCCGGATCGTGCGGGTCCAGGAAGCAGCCGAGCTGCGCCGGGTAGAGGTCCTTGTCGTCCTCGACCGAGGCCGCCTCGCCGACGCGGTCGGGGTCGTACAGGATGACGCCGAGGTAGCGCAGCCGCCCGACGCAGGTCTCCGAGCAGACCGTGGGCTCGCCGGCCTCGATCCGCGGATAGCACAGGGTGCACTTCTCGGCCTTGCCGGTGCGGTGGTTGAAGTAGACCTTCTTGTACGGGCATCCGCTGACGCACATCCGCCAGCCGCGGCAGCGGTCCTCGTCGACCAGGACGATGCCGTCCTCGATGCGCTTGTAGATCGCGCCGGACGGGCAGGCCGCGACGCACGACGGGTTGAGGCAGTGCTCGCAGATGCGGGGCAGGTAGAACATGAACGCGTTCTCGTACTCCAGCCGCACGTCGTCGCCGACCTTGGCCAGCACCGGGTCGCCGGCCAGGTGCGCGGGGCCGCCGCCCAGGTCGTCGTCCCAGTTGGGCCCCCAGGTGACCGGGGCGGGGCGGCCGTCGACCAGCGAGCGGGGCGGCGCGGTGGGCACGTCGTCGCCGAGCGGCGCCGAGGTGAGGTTCTCGTAGTCGTAGGTCCACGGCTCGTAGTAGTCGTCCAGCCCCGGCAGGTCGGGGTTGGCGAAGATCCGCGACAGGCGCGCCAGCCGCCCGCCCGCGCGGGGGACGAGGCGCCCGTGCCGCAGCCGCCAGCCGCCCCGCCAGGCGTCCTGGTCCTCGTGGCGGCGCGGATAGCCCTGGCCCGGACGGGTCTCGACGTTGTTGAACCAGGCGTACTCGGCGCCGGGACGGTTGGTCCAGGTCTGCTTGCAGGTGACCGAGCAGGTGTGGCAGCCGATGCACTTGTCGAGGTTCATCACCATGGCGACCTGCGCCATCACGCGGCGGCGGGCGGCCGCGCCGGTGGAGCGGGCGGGCCTGCGCAGGCTCGGGCGGGGCATCAGTACTCGACCTCCTGGGAGCGGCACCGGATCACGGTCACGGCGTCGCGCTGGTTGCCGGTGGGGCCGTGGTAGTTGGGGGCGAACGACTGCTGGGCATAGCCGCCGATGAGGTGGGTGGGCTTGATCAGCAGCTTGGTCAGCGCGTTGTGGACGCCGCCCCGGCGCCCGCCGGTCTGCGACTTGGGCACGTTCACCAGGCGTTCCTGCACGTGGTACATGAAGACCGTCCCCCGCGGCATGCGGTGGGAGACGATCGCGCGGGCGACGACCACGCCGTTGGCGTTGACGGCCTCGATCCAGTCGTTGTCGGCGGCGCCGATCGCCTCGGCGTCCGGGACGCTCATCCAGATCACCGGCCCGCCCCGGGCGAGGGTCTGCATCAGCAGGTTCTCCTGGTACTCCGAGTGGATGGACCACTTGGAGTGCGGGGTGAGGTACCGCACCGTGACGGACGGGCCGTCCGGAGAGGTCGGGGACGGGGCGCCGGGGCCGCTCTCGGCGAGCGCGGCCATGTCCAGGGGCGGGCGGTAGAGCGGGAGCTGCTCGCCGTACTCGATCATCCAGTCGTGGTCGAGGTAGAAGTGCTGGCGGCCGGTCAGGGTGTGCCAGGGCTTGCCGTGCTCGGTGTTGACGGTGAACGGCGAGTAGCGGCGGTCGGGGGCCTCCTTGCCCGACCATTCGAAGCTCGTGCCGACCTGGACGGGCCGGTCCTGGGTGTCGGAGAACACCACCCGGCGCTCGGCGACCGAGGCGCCCAGCGCGTCCAGGCCGGACCCGGGGCCGCACCGCTCGGCGAGCCGCTGGAACCCCTCCTGGGCGATCCGGCCGTTGCTGGTGCCCGACAGCGCGAGGACGGCCTCGCACAGCTTCACGTCGGTGTCCAGCAGGGGGCGCCCCCGGGCGGGGCCGTCCGGGACGGTGCCGCCGCGTGCCGTCAGCCAGTCGTCCTCCGGCGCGGCGCCCACCTGGACGCCCTTGACCGCCATCCCCTGCTCGCGCGGCAGCGGGCCGAGGGCCGCGAGGCGGTCGGCGATGGCGGTGAAGTCGCGCTCCACCAGCGCGACCGCGGGCAGGTTGCGGCCCTGCCGCGCCGGGTGGCCGTCCCGCCAGTCCGGGACGGTGCCGCCGGGCTGCGCCGTCTCCTGGGGCGTGTCGTGCTGCAGGGCCGTCGCGACCAGGTCGTGGACGACGCCGAGCCGTTCCCCGCCCAGCTCCACGAGCTTGCGGGCCAGGCCGTGGAAGATCTCGAAGTCGGTCCGCGCCTGCCAGGGCGGGTTGATCGCGGGCGTGAACGCGTGCACGAAGGGGTGCATGTCCGTGCTCGACAGGTCGTGCTTCTCGTACCAGGTCGCAGCTGGCAGGACGAGGTCGGCGAACAGCGTGGTCGAGGTCATCCGGAAGTCGAGGGCGAGCAGCAGGTCGAGCTTGCCGCGCGGGGCCTCGTCCCGCCACGCCACGTCCCGCGGCCGGGCGCCGGGCGGCGCCTCGTCCGCGGTCGCGCCGTCCTGGGCGCCCAGCAGGTGGCGCAGGAAGTACTCGTTGCCCTTGGCGGACGAGCCGATGAGGTTGGCGCGCCAGACCGTCAGCACGCGCGGCCAGTTGGCCGGGTCGTCCGGATCCTCGCAGGCGAACCGCACGTCCCCCGCCGCGATCCGGGAGGCGAGCCACTCCCCCGGGTCGCCCCCGGCCGCCCGCGCGTCCCGTCCGAGGTCGAGCGGGTTGGCCGAGAACGTGGGGTAGGACGGCATCCATCCGAGGCGGGCCGACTGCGCCACCAGGTCGGCGGTGTGCCGCCCGGCGAACAGCCCCCGGCCGGTGGTCGCGGCGAGCGCGCCGGCGCCGAAGCTCTCGTACCGCCACTGGTCGGTGTGGACGTACCAGAAGGGCGTGCCCGCCATCTGCCGGGAGGGGCGCACCCAGTCGGCCGCGGTGGACAGCTGCTGCCAGCCGGCCAGCGGGCGCACCTTCTCCTGGCCCACGTAGTGCGCCCAGCCGCCGCCGTTCACGCCCTGGCAGCCGGTGAGCAGCAGCAGCGACAGGAACGACCGGTAGATCGTGTCGGAGTGGAACCAGTGGTTGGTGCCCGCCCCCATGACGATCATCGAGCGGCCGCGCGTACGCTCGGCGTTGCCGGCGAACTCCCGCGCGATCGCCGTCGCCCGTGCCGCCGGAACGCCCGTGATGACCCCCTGCCAGGCGGGCGTGCACGGCGACCGGGGGTCGTCGTACCCCTCGGGCCACTCCCCCGGCAGGCCGGGACGCGCCACGCCGTACTGGGCGAGCAGCAGGTCGAACACCGTGGTCACGAGGCGGCCGCCGACCCGCCGCACCGGCACGCCGCGGCGGACCGTCCCCGCGCCGCCCGGCACCTCGGCGAGGTCGAAGCGCGGCAGCAGCACCTCGGCGTGCCCGGAGCCCCCGGCGTGCCCCGGGGTCCCCTCGTGCAGCGACAGCAGCGGCCGCACGTCGCCCAGCTCCAGGTTCCAGCGCCCCAGCCCGCCGGGCGCCCAGCGGTCGGCGAGCGTGCCGCCGGGCGCGACCGGGGCCCTGGTCGCCGCGTCGATCAGGACCGGCTGCCAGTGCCGGTCGCGCGGTGCGGCGGGGGTCTCCAGATCCAGGTCGGCGGCGGTGACGAACTTGCCGGCGAACAGGTCGCCGTCCCGCTCGGTCAATTCCACCAGGAACGGCAGATCGGTGAACCGCTCGACATAGCCGGTGAAATAGGCCGTCGGACGTTCGACGAAATACTCCTTCAGAATGACGTGGCCCATTGCCATGGCCAGCGCGCCGTCAGTGCCGGGGTGGGGGTGCAGCCATTCGTCGGCGAACTTGGTGGCGTCGGAGTAATCGGGCGAGACGACCACGACCTTCTGGCCGCGATAGCGCGCCTCGGTCATCCAATGGGCGTCCGGGGTGCGCGTGACCGGAACGTTCGAGCCCCACAGCAGCAGGTATCCCGCGTCCCACCAGTCCGCGGACTCGGGCACGTCGGTCTGGTCGCCGAACACCTGGGGCGAGGCCACCGGCAGGTCGGCGTACCAGTCGTAGAACGACAGCATGGGCGCGCCGATCAGCGACATGAACCGCGCGCCCACCGCGTGCGAGGCCATCGACATCGCCGGGATCGGCGAGAACCCCGCGACCCGGTCGGGCCCGTAGGCCGCGATCGTGTGCAGGTGCGCCGCCGCGGCGATCTCCAGCGCCTCGTCCCACCCGATCCGCACCAGGCCGCCGCGCCCGCGCGCCGACTGGTACCTCCGGCGCCGGACCGGGTCGGAGGTGATCTCCGCCCACGCCGCCACGGGATCGCCGAGCCGCTCTCTGGCCTCCCGGTACATCTCCACCAGGACGCCGCGCCCGTACGGGTAGCGCACCCGCGTGGGCGAGTAGGTGTACCAGGAGAACGAGGCGCCCCGCGGGCACCCGCGCGGCTCGTACTCCGGCCGGTCCGGGCCCACGCTCGGATAGTCGGTCTGCTGGGTCTCCCAGGTGATCAGGCCGTCCTTGACGTACACCTTCCAGGAGCACGACCCGGTGCAGTTCACCCCGTGCGTGGACCGCACCACCCGGTCGTGCGCCCACCGGTCGCGGTAGGGCTCGTCGTTGACCCGCTGATCGTCCCGGTACACCAGGCGGAGATCCGCGCTGGTGCGCGCCGGCCGGAGCAGCCGCCCCGCCTCCAGCAACCGGGCCTCCGCCGCGCTCACCACACCGCGGCCGCGCCGCCCGCGAACGGCCATGAAACACCCTTCCACGCGTCTTTCGCCAAAGCGGGCGAACCGGCCGCAGGGTACATCCGCGGACCGCACCCGCCATGAATCTCAGGCAGCCTGACCATCAAAGTCAACCTTCTTTACCATTCGCTAACCTTGCCTCATAAGGAAACCTGGGCGAATTTCCGCTTCGCGGAAAGCCCGGGTGGACGCGAACGCCCGCCCTCCCGGATCCGGGAGGGCGGGCGATTTCGAGCGCATTACCGCCGTGGCGGCTTCAATTCGTCAGCGGCCGCCGCCGCCGAGGGCCTTTCCGACGCCGGAGCCGACGCCTTGAGCGGCGGTACCGACGCCAGAGCCGGCGGCTCCAGCGGCGGCACCGAAACCGAAGCCGAGCCCGGCTCCGGCCCCGGCGGCGCCCTGCCCGACACCTTGGCCGGCGGCGCCGATCTGGTCCCCGATTCCCGCGCCCTGCGCGTGGGCCGGGGTGGTGGCGCCCAGCAGGGTCAGGGCGGTCAGTGCGGTCGCGGCGGTGAAACGGAGGGGGACTCGCATGGGGGAGCGTCCTTCCTGTGGAAGCAGATTGCCCCACTCTTATACTCTAGGTAGTCGTATGATGACAACTTGTAGCCACTACGATTGCGCGCCCGCGCGTAGCGTGTCGTCCATGCGTACTTCGCGAGGCCGCCGATGCCCGAGGTGAGCCGGTACGCCGTGGGGGCGCCCTGCTGGCTCGACCTGGCCAGTCCCGACGTCGGCGCGTCCAAGGAGTTCTACCGCGGGCTGTTCGGGTGGTCCTCCTACACGCTGACCGTCGACACCTTCGGCGACTACGAGATGTTCACCCTCGGCGGCGTCCAGGGGCCCGAGGTCGCCGCCATGCAAGGGCTGCTCGACAGCACCCAACAGCCTAGCTGGACGTGCTACTTCTCGACCGGGGACGCGCAGGAGTGCTCGCGCGCCGTGGCGGCCGCGGGCGGGCAGGAGCAGGCGGAGCCCCGCGCGGTCGCCCACCTCGGCCGGATGGCCCAGTTCGCCGACACGCGGGGCGCCGACTTCGGCGTCTGGGAGCCCTACGAGTTCCCGGGCGCCGCCGTATGGGACGAGCCGTCCGCGCTGAGCTGGGTCGAGCTGGTCGCCCCGGACGTCGGGGAGGCCCGGCGCTTCTACGGCGAGGTCTTCGGCTGGACGGCCGTCGACCGCCCCTACTACCGCTCCGGCTACACCGTCTGGAAGGTCGACGACCATCCGGTGGCGGGGATGATCCCGATGGACGAGTTCTGGCCGGCCGACCATCCCACGCACTGGATGCCCTACTTCACGGTCACCGACTGCGACGCGTCCGCCGCCAGGGCCGTCGAGCTCGGCGCACGGCTCCGCGTCCCGCCGAGCGACGTCCCCTCCGCCCGCTTCGCCGTCATGAACGACCCGGTCGGCGCGCGGCTGGCCATCGTGACCCAGTCCCGCGTCTACTGACCCGGCCGGCCTGGCCCGGCCGGTGACCCGTGCCGCGTTACTCCTCTCCGCTCGCGGCGGGAAGCCTCGCCGAGATGAGGTCCATGACCGAGGAGTCCTGCAAGGTGGTCACGTCGCCCAGCGAGCGGTTCTCGGCGACGTCCCGCAGCAGCCGCCGCATGATCTTGCCGGACCGCGTCTTCGGCAGCTCGGGGACGACGAGGATCTGCCTCGGCTTGGCGATCGGGCCGATCTCCCGCGCCACGTGGTCGCGCAGCTCGGCGGCCGGTGCGGCGCCCCCGTCCGGCGCGCCGCCGCGCAGGATCACGAAGGCCACGATCCCCTGGCCGGTGGTCGGGTCGGTCGCGCCGACGACCGCGGCCTCGGCGACGTGCGGGTGGGAGACCAGCGCCGACTCCACCTCGGTCGTGGAGATGCGGTGGCCCGAGACGTTCATGACGTCGTCGACGCGGCCGAGCAGCCAGAGGTCGCCGTCCTGGTCCTTCTTCGCCCCGTCGCCGGCGAAGTAGTACCCCTGCTCGGCGAACCGGGACCAGTAGGTGTCGGCGTACCGTCCGGGGTCGCCCCAGATGCCGCGGAGCATCGCCGGCCACGGCTCGGTCAGGACGAGGTACCCGCCGCCGCCGTCGGGGACCGGCACGCCGCCGCCGTCCACGACGTCGGCCGCGATGCCGGGCAGCGCCACCTGGGCCGACCCGGGCTTGCAGTCGGTCACGCCCGGCAGCGGGCTGATCATGATGGCGCCGGTCTCGGTCTGCCACCAGGTGTCGACGACAGGCGTGCGGCCGCCGCCGATGTGGTCGCGGTACCAGATCCACGCCTCCGGGTTGATCGGCTCGCCGACCGAGCCGAGCAGCCGCAGCGACGACAGGTCGAACCCGGCGGGCAGGTCGTCGCCCCACTTCATGAACGTGCGGATCGTGGTCGGCGCGGTGTAGAGGATGGACACCCGGTACTTCTGGACGATCTCCCAGAACCGGCCGCGGTGCGGCGTGTCGGGCGTGCCCTCGTACATCACCTGCGTCGCCCGGTTGGCCAGCGGGCCGTACACGATGTAGGAGTGGCCGGTCACCCAGCCGACGTCGGCCGCGCACCAGTAGACGTCGGTGTCCGGCTTGAGGTCGAAGACGGCGTGGTGGGTGTAGGCGGCCTGGGTCAGGTAGCCGCCGGAGGTGTGCAGGATCCCCTTCGGCTTGGCGGTCGTCCCCGAGGTGTAGAGGATGAACAGGGGCTGCTCGGCGTCGAAGTACTCCGGGACGTGCGCGGCGGGCTGCCGGTCGACGACGTCGTGCCACCAGACGTCGCGGTCCTCGGCGAACGGCACCGCCTCCCCGGTCCGCCGCACGACCAGGACCCGCTCGATGCCGGTGCCGGCCGCGGCCTCGTCGGCCGCCGCCTTGAGCCCGCTCGGCCTGCCGCGCCGGAACCCGCCGTCGGCGGTGATGAGCAGCCTGGCCTGCGCGTCCTCGATGCGGTTGCGCAGCGCCTCGGCGGAGAAGCCGCCGAAGACCACCGAGTGCGGTGCGCCGAGCCGCGCGCAGGCGAGCATCGCGAACACGGCCTCGGGGATCATCGGCAGGTAGATCATCACGCGGTCGCCGGCGCGCACGCCCAGCTCGGCCAGGGCGTTGGCGGCCTTGCACACCTCGTCCTTGAGCCGCGCGTAGGTGATGGTGCGGGTGTCGCCGGGCTCGCCCTCCCAGTGGATCGCCACCTGGTCGCCGTGCCCGGCGTCCACGTGCCGGTCGACGGCGTTGACCGCCACGTTGAGCAGGCCGCCGGTGAACCATCTGGCGAACGGGGGCTCCCATTCGAGGGCGGTGGTCCACGGCCGCGCCCAGTCCAGCCGCCGCGCCTGCTCCTCCCAGAAGGCGATCCGGTCGGCGGACGCGGCGGCGTAGGCGTCCGCGGTGACGTTGGCGGCGGCGACCAGGGCGGCGGGCGGCGCGAACCGCCGGTTCTCGTGCATGAGGTTGGACAGGGCGGTCTCGGGTCCGGTCACGGTGTCACGCTCCTTCGGGCTCGGGCCGCCGCTACCGGACGGGCCAGGTGGGCAGGAGGGCGCGCTTCCAGGTCGCGTTCGTGACCGCGGCGAAGGAGGCGTACCAGGCCAGGGCCGCCGTGGCCAGGCCGAGGTATCCGCCGATCTTGGTGACGTCGGTGTTGACGGCCAGGTCGCCGATCGCCAGGAACACGAAGGTCACGGTCAGGAAGACGAACACCGCGGCGACGGCGCCGCTGACCCGCAGCGCGGCGATCGTCATGTACGCCGTGAAGATCGTCCAGCCGAGGAGGTAGACACCGACGGCGTGCGCGGCCTGGTCCGCCGTCGCGCCGGCCGGCTTGTAGAAGAACAGGATCCCGGCGAAGGACAGCCAGAAGGCCCCGTAGGAGCTGAACGCCAGGGCGCCGAAGGTGTTGTCCTTCTTGAACTCCCACATTCCGGCGGCGAATTGCGCGAGGCCGCCGTAGAACAGGGCCAGACCGAGGACGACGCTCTTGGTGCCCGCCTCCAGGATGCCCGCGTTGACGCAGCTCAGGACGAACGTAGTCAGGGCGAAGGCGGCGAGCCCCAGCGGCCCGGGATCGGCGATTCCCGCCGCGGGCGCCGCGCTCGGCGCGTGTGCCGGCAGCCTGCCCGTCTCGACATCGGCCATTTCTGTCCCCTCCCGTCGCGCGTCCGACGACGCGAATGTGCGGTGATGAGGTGAACATAAAGCCATAAACAACGACGAAAAATGGTGTGTCGCTTAGAGGTCGCTTAATGGCGACATCGAGGCGATGGCGGGCGTCCGCGCTCCCGCGAACGGTCGATCCACCACGACCAGCGGTCCGGCCAGCACTTCGGCTAGTGGGGGCCGCCGGGGTCGGGGCCGGCGG
>NZ_SMKU01000200.1 GCF_004349215.1 Actinomadura rubrisoli
CCCCCGAGCCGCCGGCCAGGCCCCTGACCGCCGGAACCCTGGACGACGAGATGGTCGGCCTCCCCGAGCAGAAGCCCGGCTACCCCGGCCAGCAGCGCTCGGTCGACACGAGCTGAGGGCTACAGGGCCTGCGGGGGCTGGGCGGCCGGGCGCGCCTCGGTGCTGGAATCGAACGGGACGAGGAGGGTGCGCAGCAGGTCCGCCAGCGCCTCCCGCTGGTCCGGGCTGAGGCCTTCCAGGATCGCCTGCTCCCGGTCGAGGAGGTCGGCGAACGCCGCGTCCACCCGCGTCATGCCCGCCGGGGTCAGCCGCACCAGCACGCCGCGCTTGTCCTGCGGATCGGGATGCCGCTCGACCAGCCCGGCCGCCGCCAGCCGGTCGATCCGGTTCGTCATGGTCCCCGACGTCACCAGCGTCGCCCGCAGGAGCCGCCCCGGGCTCAGCTCGTACGGGCCGCCCGCCCTGCGCAGTGCGGTCAGCACGTCGAACTCCCACGACTCCAGGTCGTGCGCCACGAACACCGCCCGCCGGGCGCGGTCCAGGTGCCGCGCCAGCCGCGAGACCCGGCTGAGGACGTGCAACGGCCGCACGTCGAGATCCGGACGCTCCGCGTTCCAGGCCCCGACCAGCCGGTCGACCTCATCCTCCATGCCGACACCCTACCTGTCTTGATATCGAGAAGACTGTCGCGGCGCTCCTTGGTTTCTTGACATCAAGATAGGGGCCGGGCATCATATGTCTTGATGTCGAGAGAAGCCGTATGGGACCCCGCACAGTACGGGATCTTCGGAGACGAGCGCGCCAGACCGTTCGCCGAACTGATCGGACGGATCGGCGGCGCGGAACCCGGCCATGTCGTCGACCTCGGATGCGGATCGGGCGAACTGACCGCGACGCTCGCGGCGAGATGGCCGGACGCCGTGGTGCAGGGCATCGACAGCTCTCCCGAGATGATCGCCGCGGCCAGAGCCCACGAGATCCCCGGACGGCTCGCCTTCGAGGTCGCGGACGTGGCCTCCTGGCGACCCGAACCCGTGGACGTCGTCGTCTCCAACGCCGTCCTGCATTGGGTCCCCGAGCACCTGGAACTGCTCCCGCAATGGATCGACGCCCTCGCCCCCGGAGGACGGCTGGCCTTCCAAGTGCCCGGAAATTTCGGCGCCCCCAGCCACGTGCTGCTTCGGGAACTGTGCCGGTCGCCCAAATGGATCGAGCGGATCCGGGACATCCCGCGGGCCGACCCGGTCCTCGGCCCGACAGGATACCTCGATCTACTGGCACGGCACGGCCACGCCGTGGACGCCTGGGAGACGACCTACACACAGGTCCTCCACGGAGACGACCCAGTATTCGAGTGGGTCAAGGGAAGCACGTTGAGACCCGTGCTCTCCGCACTGGGAACGGACGCAGAGGACTTCCTTGACGAATACCGGCAACTGCTCAGGGACGCCTACCCCGTCGCGCCCTACGGAACCATTTTCCCGTTCCGCCGGGTGTTCGTAGTCGCCAGAAAGAACGCCCCCTAGACAGGTGCCGCCCGCCGTCCGAGCGAAGCGACTCGTTCCCCTGCGGTGTGCCAGCCCGGACGGCAGGCGGCACCCAAGGCCGCGCCAAAGACACGGCCCTACAAACCCCGGCGTCGAAACCCGACGGCGGCGACCCCGGCCGGTGGCCGTACGGACGAACTCCGAACGGCCACCGGTTCACCCCTCCAAAGACTCGCCGTCAAGCTCACGGCGTCCCCTGCGCTGAGCCTTCTCGGCCCTCGCCGCCGCCTTCTCCTCGGCCTTCTCCGCCTTGGCCGCCGCCTTCTCCGCGCGCTTCTCCAACCGCTCCATCTCCTTGCGACGGCGGCGGGGATCCAGAGACGGGCGGGGCTCCAGACCGGACAACCCGTTCCAAGCGAGGTTGACCACGTGGGCCGCGACCTCCTCCCGGCGGGGCTTGCGGACGTCCAGCCACCACTGGCCGGTCAGCGCGACCATGCCCACAAGGCTCTGCGCGTACATCGGGGCGAACTTGTCGTCGTAGCCGTGGCGGTCGAACTCCTGGGCCAGTATGTGCTCGACCTCGCCGGCGATCTCGCTCAGCAGGCTGGCGTAGCTGCCCGTACCGGTACCGCCGTGGGAGTCGCGGACCAGGATCCGGAACCCGTCGGGATGACCCTCGATGTACTCCAGCAGGGCCAGCGCGGCCTTCTCCAGCTTGCCCCGGTAATGCACCGCCGAGTTCAGCGCCTCGGTGACGAGGCTCAGAAGCCTCTCGAACTCGCGATCCACCACGACCGCGTACAGCCCCTCCTTGCCGCCGAAGTGCTCGTACACCACGGGCTTGGACACCCCCGCTGCAGCGGCGATCTCCTCCACCGACGTGCCGTCCAGCCCGCGCTGGGCGAACAGCGTCCGTCCGATGTCAAGGAGCTGCTCGCGCCGTTCCTTGCCTGTCATGCGCTTTCTGCGGATTCTGGGAGCCGGTTCCGTCACGGGTTCAATTGTGGCGGTCAAGGAGCCTGCTCGGTGCGCTTGGCCGCGAGCCTGCCCGTGTTCGGCCAGCGGACGTCGTACGCCCAGCCCGCCTTCTCGAACGCCCAGATGATGCGCGCACTGATGTCGACCTGCCCCTTGAGGACGCCGTGGCGCGCGCAGGTCGGGTCGGAATGGTGCAGGTTGTGCCAGGACTCGCCGAGGGACGGGATGGCCAGCCACCACACGTTGCGGGACTTGTCGCGGACCTCGAACTCCTCCTTGCCGAACGTGTGGCAGATCGAGTTGATCGACCAGGTCACATGTTGGACGAGCGTGATCCGGACGAAGCCGGCCCAGAACAGGGCCGTGAAGAAGCCCAGCCACGACATGGTGACAAGGCCGCCGATCGCGGCGGGCAGCAGGAACGAGACCGCGACCAGGCCCGGGAACCAGCGGTGGATACGGGTCATGTCCCGGTCGCTCAGCAGGTCCTTGGCGAACCGGGGCTTCGACGTCCGATTGGCGTCGAACAGCCAGCCGTAGTGCGCCCACGCAAGACCCTTGGTGAGCGCCTTCCAATCGTTGCCGAAACGCCAGGGCGAGTGAGGGTCCATCTCCTTGTCGGAGTGCTTGTGATGGCGCCGGTGGTCGGCGACCCAGGTGATGACGGGCCCCTCGATCGCCAGGCTCCCGGCCAGCGCCATGAAGATCTTCAAAGGACGCTTGGCCTTGAACGAGCCGTGCGTGAAGTAGCGGTGGTAGCCCACGGTGATCCCCCCGGCGGAGAGCACGTAGAAGACCGCCGTGAGCGCGATGTCGGTCCAGCCGAGGAACCTGCCCCAGGCGAGTGGAACGGCCACGAACAGGGCCAGGAACGGGACACCGGTGAAGACGGCGACGAGCAGGCGCTCAGCGTTGCCTTGGCGATGGGAGTCGAGTTCGGGTCGTGTCTGTGGACGAGGGGGGTCGATGGCCGGGGCCGTCATGCGTCACCGCTTCCTGTTACTCGGGAGAGCCTTACCTACGCCAACGTAACCTACGGAACCGTAAGTTAGAAAGGGGCGCCGGGTAAAATCGGTGTGAATCTGCCTCATGGTTCACAAGACTCTCTTGCTGCTCTGTTGTGCGACAGATCACCCGCGGAAGGGACGAAGAGATGGCCCTCACCCAGGAAGAACGCTCGGCGCGCGCCATGAGTTCGCTGACCGGGCCGTCGGTCGCCGACGCCTTCGGGGACCAGTCCTGCATCCTCGCCAACCGGCACGTCTCCGCGGAGACCCGCCTGCCGCCCGCCCCTGGGTCTGGTCGGACGACACGGAGATGGCTTGCTCCGTACTGGACGTCCTAAACCGATTCGGGCACATCGACCACAGCATGACATTGCACTAAGCAACGAACTGGATACGAAGAGTTAAAATCGCTGGTATCGTTGCCCCATGAGCGGACCAATGCCGGATGAGATCCGGAACAACCTCAAGTCCAAGGCCATCGACCTGCGCACCCAAGGCTGGACCTACCGAGAGATCGCCGGGTCCCTGAATATCTCCATAAGCACCTGCTCGCTGTGGTTACGCGACGTGCCCGCGCCGCCTCGGCCGGGCTACCGGCAGGAACGGGTCGCGGCCATGTGGAAGGCGCGCTGGGAGCCTTACCACATCGCCACCGAGCGCGAGCGGCATGAGGTCAAGCTCGCCGCGTGCGCCGAGATGGGAGAGCTCGACGAGCGTGAAACGCTGCTCGCCGGCGCGCTGGTGTACTGGTGCGAAGGGTCCAAAGACAAGATCTACAGGCGTTCGGAGAAGGTGTCATTCATCAACAGTGACCCGGCCCTGATCGCCTTCTTCCTCCGCTTCCTGGAGACGGCGGGCGTCTCACGAGACCGCATCCAGTTCAGGCTGCACATCCACGAGACGGCCGACATCGCCGAGGCCACCAAGTGGTGGAGCGAGTGGACCGGAACCCCGGTCGAAGACTTCAGGAAGCCGACGGTCAAGCGGCACAACCCCAAGACCAACAGGAAGAACCTCGTCGACGAGTATCGAGGGTGCGTGCAGATCACCGTGCGGAAAGGAGCGGATCTGTACCGACGCATCGAGGGGTGGGCTTACGGCGCCCTCCTGGGAGGTGAGGCCGCCCGCACTCGTCTGATCAGTCGTTCCGACGAGGCCGTCAGCAGGATCATCGCGGAGCATGGCATGCCCCGATGAATTGATGTAGGGCGGTGTCCCCGCCGCCCGGTATCGTGGGCCCAGCAGGTCCCCACCTGGAAGGTCGGGACCTGCTGGTCCGCCGTGGCGTAAATGGCAACGCAGCTGGTTTTGGTCCAGAAGAGTCTAGGTTCGAGTCCTAGCGGCGGAACTGTCGGAAATGTCCGAGTTTGGGGTAGTCGGGTGGGCGGCGGGTGACAGGTGGGCGCCGGGCGGTATCCTTCCCGGTGTCGGGCATGCTGTGACCTGCTTCGCTGTGGCGGGTGGGCGGCTTGGCCCGCACCCGAAACCGATCCCCGTCCGCGATGCCGAGGAGCCTCCTAGTGAGCGCCAGCCGCCCGGCCGCCGTCATCGTTCTCGCCGCGGGCGAGGGCACCCGGATGAAGTCCAGCACCTCGAAGGTGCTCCATGAGCTCTGCGGGCGGTCCATGCTCGGCCACGTGCTGGCCGCCGCGCGCGAGCTGGAGCCCGAGCGGCTCGTCGTGGTCGTGGGCCACCGGCGGGAGCAGGTCGTCGCGCATCTCGCCGAGCATGTGCCGGACGCCGAGTCCGCCGTCCAGGAGCGGCAGGGCGGCACCGGGCATGCCGTGCGCATGGCGCTGGAGCAGACCGGCGCCCTGTCGGGCACCGTGGTGGTCACGAACGGCGATCACCCGCTGCTGCGCGGGGAGACGCTCGCGGCGCTCGTCCGGACGCATGAGGACGAGGGGAACGCGGCGACCGTCCTGACCACGGAGATGCCCGACGCGACCGGTTACGGGCGGATGGTCCGGGCGGAGGACGGCAGCGTCGCCGCGATCGTCGAGCACAAGGACGCCGACGAGGCGCAGCGGGCCATCAACGAGATCAATGTCGGGATGTACGCCTTCGACGGGGCCCTGCTGGAGGACGCGCTCAAGCGCGTGACCACCGACAACGCCAAGGGTGAGGAGTACCTCACCGATGTCGTGGCGATTCTGCGCGGCGACGGGCACCGGGCGGGGGCGCATCTGACCGCGGACTGGGTGGAGACCCAGGGCGTGAACGACAAGGTGCAGCTCGCGCAGGCGCGGCGGCAGCTGAACGACCGGATCCTGGAGGCCCACATGCGGGCCGGGGTCACGGTCGTCGACCCGGCGACGACGTGGATCGACGTGGAGGTGACCGCCGAGCGGGACGCCGAGGTCCTTCCGGGCACGCAGCTGCACGGCCGCACGCACCTGGGGGAGGGCGCGCGGGTCGGGCCGAACTCCACTCTGACGGACACGGTGGTCGGTGCCGGGGCCGTGGTGGTCAACGCCGTGTGCGCCGGGGCGGAGATCGGCGCGGAGGCGTCGGTGGGGCCCTACGCCTACCTGCGGCCTGGGACGCGTCTTGCGCGCAAGGCGAAGGTCGGGACGTACGTGGAGACCAAGAACGCCGAGATCGGCGAGGGCTCGAAGGTGCCGCACCTCACCTATGTGGGCGACGCCGAGATCGGGGCGGGCTCCAATATCGGCGCCAGTTCGGTGTTCGTGAACTATGACGGGGTCGCCAAGCATCGCAGCGTGATCGGCTCGCATGTCAAGGTGGGCAGCGACAACATGATCGTGGCGCCGGTGACCATCGGGGACGGTGCGTACACGGCGGCCGGGTCGGTCATCGTCCAGGACGTTCCGCCCGGGGCGATGGGCGTCGCGCGGGCGCGGCAGCGCAACATCGAGGGGTGGGTCGAGCACAAGCGGCCGGGTTCTCCGGCGGCTGAGGCGGCGCGCCGTGCCCGGGAGGCGGCGGACGGCGCCGAGGCCGGCGGCAGTGGCGCCGCCGGTGAGGGCGCCGCCGGCGAGGGCGGCGGCGCGTGACGGGCGCGCTCCGGTAGGCGCCGGCGGCCGGGGTTCCGGCCGCGTTCGAAGACTGCCCCGCCCTGTGGCGGGGAGGTGGAGGGACAGTGGCGTCCCACACCGATAAGAGACGAGCACGGACAACAGACGACCGCGCGGCGCGAGGGTTCTTGTGGTGCGCGGTGAGTGGGGACGACACCCACGTGAAGGCACCGTTCCATTGAGGGGGAGTTGTCAGAGGTGAGTGGGATCAAAGCGAGCGGTCAGAAGAAGCTGATGCTCTTCACCGGCCGAGCCCACCCGGACCTGGCCAAGGAAGTAGCCGACAACCTCCACGTCGACCTCACGCCGACGTCCGCGTACGACTTCGCCAACGGCGAGACGTTCGTGCGGTTCCTTGAGTCGGTCCGGGGCTCCGACGCCTTCGTGATCCAGAGCCACACAGCTCCCATCAATCAGTGGATCATGGAGCAGTTGATCATGGTGGACGCGTTGAAGCGCGCGTCGGCCAAGCGGATCACCGTGGTGGCGCCGTTCTTCGGGTATGCGCGGCAGGACAAGAAGCACCGCGGCCGGGAGCCGATCTCGGCGCGGCTGATGGCGGATCTGTTCAAGACGGCGGGCGCGGACCGGTTGATCACGGTGGATCTGCACACGGCGCAGATCCAGGGTTTCTTCGACGGTCCGGTGGATCATCTGTTCGCGCTCGACCTGCTGGCGCAGCACTTCGAGAGCCGGCTGGACACCTCGCGGGTCACGGTGGTGGCGCCGGACGCGGGGCGGGTGCGGGTGACCGAGCGGTGGAGTGACCGGCTCGGCGGCGTGCCGATGGCGATCATCCACAAGAAGCGGGACCCGGACGTGGCGAACGAGGTGAAGGTCTTCGATGTGGTCGGCGAGGTCGCGGGCCGCACCTGTGTCGTGGTGGACGACATGATCGACACCGGTGGGACGATCGTGAAGGCGGCGGACGCGCTGTTCGATAACGGCGCGGCGAAGGTCGTGGTCGCGGCGACGCACGGTGTGCTGTCGGGGCCGGCGGTCGACCGGTTGAAGAACTCGCGGATCTCCGAGGTGGTGCTGACCAATACGCTGCCGATCCCGGAGGAGAAGCAGTTCGACAAGCTCACGGTGTTGTCGATCGCTCCGCTGGTCGCGCGTGCGATCAACGAGGTGTTCAGTGACGGGTCGGTGACCAGCCTGTTCGGCGGGCACAGCTGAGCCGGGGCCGTCCGTTGCGGGCCCACTGGCGTTGCGCATTACGACAATCGGCTAGACTTGATGAATCCGCGTATGCCTTGGGTTGTTCAGTGCGGTGCCAGTACAGGCCCCGCACTCCCTGGGGAACGCAAAGAATCTTCGAGGCGCCTGACGCATCGAGCAACGCCTGATTCGCTCTGTCCGTAGCGGACGTCCATGCTGGACGGCCGTGGATCGCAACAACGAGGAGTTTTCGCCGTGTCCGAGGTACGCATTGCCGCCGAGCCGCGCACCGAGTTCGGTAAGGGT
The DNA here is from genome assembly GCF_004349215.1 of Actinomadura rubrisoli. Lineage (GTDB taxonomy): Bacteria > Actinomycetota > Actinomycetes > Streptosporangiales > Streptosporangiaceae > Spirillospora > Spirillospora rubrisoli. The sequence goes on from NZ_SMKU01000200.1 coordinate 7,981, forward strand.
GCCGCGCGGCGCACCCGCCGGGCCGGCAAGGTGCCCGCCGTCCTCTACGGTCACGGCACCGATCCCCAGCACATCTCCCTGCCGGGGCACGAGCTGATGCTCGCGCTCAAGACCCCGAACGTGCTGCTGACGATCGAGGGTGTCGGCGACGGCGCGGAGCTGGCGCTGCCGAAGGACGTCCAGCGGGACCCGATCAAGGGGTTCCTGGAGCATGTCGACCTGCTGCTGGTCAAGCGGGGCGAGAAGGTGACGGTCGATCTGCCCGTCAACGTGGTCGGTGATGTGCTCCCGGGTGCCCGGCTCGTGCAGACGGAGGTGCAGATCTCGGTGGAGGCCGAGGCGACCCACATCCCCGAGTCGGTCGACCTCGACATCACCGGCCTGCCGATCGACACGCAGGTGCTCGCCCGGGACCTGGAGCTGCCGTCGGGCACGACGCTGGCGGCCGACGAGGAGACGCTGATCGTCCAGATCGTCGACGCGACCGTGTCGACCGAGCCGGAGGTCGAGGCCGAGCCCGAGGGTGAGGGCGAGGCCGCCGAGGGTGAGGGCGAGGCCGCCGCCGAGTAGCCGAGTGGCCGGGGCGTCGGATGACGGCCGCCCCGGACGGTTCTTCACGGCCCCCGCCGGTGTGCGCACCGGTGGGGGCCGCGGCTTTCGGGATCGGATTGGGGAGTTGGTGTGAGCGCTGACCTCTGGCTGGTGGTGGGGCTGGGCAATCCGGGCCCGTCGTATGCCGGCAATCGGCACAACGCCGGTTTCATGGTGCTCGACGTCCTGGCGGGGCGGGCCGGGGGGAGGTTCAAGTCGCACAGGTCGCGGTCGGAGGTGCTGGAGGGCCGGCTGGGGGGTGTGCGTGTGGTGCTGGCGAAGCCGCGCACGTTCATGAACGAGTCGGGCGGGCCGGTGAAGAATCTCCGGGACTTCTACAAGGTGCCTTTGGGGCGGCTCGTCGTCGTCCATGACGAGCTGGACATTCCGTACGGGGCGGTGCGGTTGAAGCAGGGCGGCGGTGACGGCGGCCACAACGGGCTGCGGTCGATCACGAGGTCGCTGGGTGAGAAGGAGTACCTGCGGGTCCGGTTCGGTGTGGGCCGGCCGCTCGGGCGGATGGACGCGGCCGCGTTCGTGTTGAAGGACTTCTCGGCGGCCGAGCGCAAGGAGCTGGGTCTGGAGGTCGGGCGGGCGGCGGACGCGGTGGAGGCGCTGTTGGCCGGCGGCCTCGGTGCGGCCCAGAACGCTTACCACGCGGTCTGATTCTTCACTCGTGCGGGGCAGTAGGGAACCTCTACCCCAGTCGGGGCGGATCGTCGTTCACGCCTGTGACAAGCTGTTTCGGGCGCCGGGGAGCGCCTTCGCTGTAGCGATGGGGTGACCGGTCGTGGCCGGTTTGACGCGAAGCGGGGCTTCGGCCCGCGTTGGGGGCAATGCGCTCGTAAGATGCAACACAGTCGGGGTTCAAGTTGTTTGTGAACCTAAAGCGCCGTTCAGCCGTCTTCGTGGTGGATCGGGCTTACCGGGGCGCGCGTTACAAGGGTTGGTGAGGGCGTATGGCCGTCGTTGACAAGGTTCAGGCCGAGTCACCGATCCGCCACGATCAACGTCGCCCGCAGTCGCAGAGCTGGAGCGGATGGTACCGCCGGTTCGCCGGCGCCCTCGACTTCCTCAGCATGCTGGCGGCGGGCGGGATCGCGTTCGTGCTCCGCTTCCCGGGCGTGCCCAGCGAGCCGACGGTGCCGTACATGGTGCTGACGCTCGTGCTGCCCGTGCTGTGGGTGCCGCTGCTGATGCTGTGCCGGGCCTACCAGCCGCGGTACATCGGCGTGGGTTATGAGGAGTTCCACCGCGTCCTGCGCGCGGGGTTCGTGTTCACCGCGACGCTGGCGATCCTCGCCTACGCCACGAAGACCGAGGTGGCGCGCGGGTATGTGGTGATGGCGATGCCGCTGGGCACGTTCCTCAACCTGGTGGCCCGGTACCGGCTGCGCAAGTGGCTGCACCGCAAGCGCTGGAACGGCGAGTGCATGCGGCGGGTGGTGGCGGTCGGGCACCGCACGTCGGTCGCCGACCTGATCCGGCTGCTGCGGCAGAAGCGCTACCACGGGATGAGCATCGCGGCGGTGTGCCTGCCGTCGGCGCTGGTGGCGGGCGACGACGCGGTCAGCGAGGTCGAGGGTGTGCCGGTGCTGGGTGATTTCAGCCAGGCCGCCGCGGTCGCCGACCGGATCGGCGCGGACTCCGTGGCCGTCCTGGCGTGTCCGGAGATGGACGGGGTGGCGCTGCGGCGCCTGGCGTGGCAGATCGAGCGGGACGATGTCGAGCTGGTGGTCGCGCCTGCGCTGATGGACGTGACGGGCCCGCGGATCTCGATCAGGCCGGTGTCGGGGCTGCCGCTGCTGCACGTCGAGCATCCGGAGCTGACCGGCGGGCGCAAGATGATGAAGGGCCTGTTCGACCGGGCGGCCGCGCTGAGCGGGCTGGTCCTGCTGAGCCCGCTGCTGGCGGTCGTCGCGTTCCTGATCAAGGCGACGAGCGCGGGTCCGGTGATGTTCCGGCAGGTCCGGGTCGGGCGCGGGGGCCGCGAGTTCACCGTGCTGAAGTTCCGCACGATGGTGCAGGACGCGGAGGCCCGCAAGAGCGCGCTGCTGGAGCGCAACGAGAACGACGGCGTGCTGTTCAAGATCAAGGAGGATCCGCGGATCACGCGGGTCGGGCGCTGGCTGCGCCGCTACTCCCTGGACGAGCTGCCGCAGCTGTTCAACGTGGTGCGCGGTGACATGTCGCTGGTGGGCCCGCGGCCGCCGCTGCCGGAGGAGGTCGCCCAGTACGGCGGCGACGTCTACCGCAGGCTGGTGGTGAAGCCGGGCCTGACGGGGCTCTGGCAGGTCAGCGGCCGCTCCGACCTGACGTGGGAGGAGTCGGTCCGGCTCGATCTGCGCTATGTCGACAACTGGTCGCTGGCCCTCGACCTGCAGATCATGTGGAAGACGTGGTCCGCGGTGTTCCGGGGCGCGGGCGCCTACTGACGGCTATTGACTCTCCCTGCCCGCCCTCCCCCTGGTTTCGGGCGCGGTGGGGTATCCATGAGACGGTAGGCGGGGCAGACCCAACGAGCCGGGAATGTGATCGACGGATGACGGAGACTGCGGTGGCGGACGACCACGCGCTGGCGGCGGAGCTCGCCGGGGCGGCGGGGCGCCTGCTGCTGGGCGTGCGGGACGAGGTGGGCTTCGCCGACGCGCGGGCCTTGAAGGACACGGGCGACCTGCGGGCGCACGAGTACCTCATGGCGGCGCTGGTCGAGCGCTGTCCCGGCGACGCCGTCCTCTCCGAAGAAGGCCGCTCCTCGGTCGCCGGCAAGCGCGCGCGGGGCGCGGACCGGGCCCCGACGCGCAACACCGCCGACGCCGAGCGGCTCACCGCCGGGCGCGTGTGGATCGTGGACCCCCTCGACGGGACGCGTGAGTTCTCCGAGGAGGGCCGCCGCGACTGGGCCGTCCATGTGGCGCTGTGGGAGCGCCTGCCCGGTGGGGGCGGGCGGCTGGCCGCCGGGGCGGTGGCGCTGCCCGCGCAGGGCCTGATCCTGCGGACGGCCGCGACGGGCGGGGCGCTGCTGGTCCGGGACGACCCGGGGGAGCCTCTCCTGACGGCGACGGGGCGGGATCTGCCCCGCGAGGTGCCGCTGCACGCCCCCGCGCCCGAGGCCGGGAAGCTGCGCGTCGCGGTGAGCCGGACGCGGCCGCCGGAGTTCGTGCGGGTGCTGGCCGGGAAGCTGGACTTGGACGTGGAGCTGGTGCCGATCGGCTCGGCGGGGGCGAAGATCTCCGCGGTGCTGCTCGGCGAGGTCGACGCCTACGTGCACGCGGGCGGCCAGTACGAGTGGGACTCGGCCGCCCCGGCGGCCGTGGCGCTCGCCGCGGGCGCCCATGCCTCGCGGGTGGACGGGGCGCCGCTGGCCTACAACCGGGAGGACCCCCGGTTGCCGGATATCCTGGTGTGCCACCCCGTGTCGGCGTCGACGCTGCTGACCGGCATCCGGGATGTGGGCGGCGCCCTGCCGGAGTGACCCCGCCCGACCCGGCGGGACGAAATCCCGGCGGGCGTGCGTTCCAGACCGGTGTGGGCGGCGTCAGTCCCCGTGCCATCGGTGCATCTGCCAGACCAGCGTGGAGAGAACCCCAGACCATGCAGCGTTCCGATTACCTGTTGTCCCAGCTTGACGTCCTTGAGGCCGAGTCGATCCATATCATCCGGGAGGTGGCGGCCGAGTTCGAGCGGCCGGTGCTGCTGTTCTCGGGCGGTAAGGACAGCATCGTCATGCTGCGGCTGGCGCAGAAGGCGTTCTGGCCCGCGCCGATCCCGTTCCCGGTGATGCACGTCGACACCGGGCACAACTTCCCCGAGGTGATCGAGTACCGGGACCGGCGGGTCGCCGAGCTCGGGGTCCGGCTGGTGGTCGCCTCCGTCCAGGAGTCGATCGACAGCGGGCGGGTGGTGGAGGAGACGGGCCGCCGCGCGTCCCGCAACCGGCTGCAGACCGTCACGCTGCTGGACGCGATCGAGGCGCAGGAGTTCGACGCGGCGTTCGGCGGTGCCCGCCGCGACGAGGAGAAGGCGCGCGCCAAGGAGCGGGTCGTGTCGTTCCGGGACGAGTTCGGGCAGTGGGATCCCAAGAACCAGCGGCCCGAGCTGTGGAACCTGTTCAACACGCGGATCCGCCGGGGTGAGCACGTTCGGGTGTTCCCGCTGTCGAACTGGACCGAGCTGGACATCTGGGACTATGTGCGCCGTGAGGAGCTGGAGCTGCCCTCGATCTACTTCGCGCACTCCCGGCGGGTGTTCGAGCGCGACGGGATGCTGCTGGCCGACCTGCCGTACGCCAACCGGGGCGAGGACGAGCCGGCGTTCGAGGCCACCGTCCGCTACCGGACGGTCGGCGACGCGTCGTGCACGGGCGCGGTGAAGTCGAACGCGGCGACGCTGGAGCAGGTCATCGAGGAGATCGCGGCGACGCGGATCACCGAGCGTGGCCAGACCCGCGCCGACGACCGGGCCAGCGAGGCCGCCATGGAGGACCGCAAGAAGGAAGGCTACTTCTGATGGCCGGCAGCTCTGCCAAGCAGATGGACATCCTGCGGTTCGCCACCGCGGGCAGCGTCGACGACGGCAAGTCCACCCTCATCGGGCGGCTGCTGTTCGACTCCAAGTCGATCTTCGAGGACCAGTTGGAGTCGGTGGAGCGCACCAGTGCCGACCGGGGCGAGGAGTACACCAACCTGGCGCTGCTGACCGACGGGCTGCGGGCCGAGCGGGAGCAGGGCATCACCATCGACGTGGCGTACCGCTACTTCGCGACGCCGCGCCGCAAGTTCATCATCGCCGACACCCCCGGGCACATCCAGTACACCCGCAACATGGTGACCGGCGCGTCCACCGCCGACCTGGCGATCATCCTGGTGGACGCCCGCAAGGGCATCCTGGAGCAGTCCCGGCGGCACGCGTTCCTGACCACCCTGCTCCAGGTGCCGCACCTGGTGGTGGCGGTGAACAAGATGGACCTGGTCGGCTACGACCAGGACGTCTACGAGCGGATCGTGGACGAGTTCACCTCGTTCGCCTCCAAGCTGGAGGTGACCGACCTGACCTTCATCCCGCTGTCGGCGCTGCACGGCGACAACGTGGTGGAGCGCAGCGTGAACATGCCCTGGTACGAGGGGTCGTCGCTGTTGCACCATCTGGAGCACGTCCACATCGCCTCGGACCGCAACCTGATCGATGTGCGGTTCCCGGTGCAGTACGTGATCCGGCCGCACGCCTCCACCGACCCGGCGCTGCACGACTACCGGGGGTACGCCGGGCAGGTCGCGGGCGGGGTGCTGAAGCCGGGCGACGAGGTGGTGCACCTGCCGTCGGGGCTGACCACCACGATCACTCATATCGACGGCCCGCACGGCCCGGTCGCCGAGGCGTTCGCGCCGATGTCGGTCACGCTGCGGCTGGCCGACGACATCGACATCTCCCGCGGCGACATGATCGCCCGTCCCGGGAACCGGCCCGAGGTCGCGCAGGACATCGACGCGCTGGTGTGCTGGATGACCCCGGACCGGCCGCTGGCGCCGCGCACCAAGCTGGTGATCAAGCACACGACCCGGACGGCGAAGGTCATGGTGAAGGAGCTGCTGTACCGGCTGGACGTCAACACCCTGCACCGCGACGAGCAGGCCGGCGGCCTGGGGCTGAACGAGATCGGCCGGGTGTCGCTGCGGGTGACGCAGCCGCTGTTCGTGGACGACTACGGCCGCAACCGGCTCACGGGCGGGTTCATCCTGATCGACGAGGCCACCAACAACACCGTCGCCGCCGGGATGATCACCAGCGTGCGGTAGGTGGCGGGTCCGGGGCGTTCCGCAAGGTGAAGGCCAGTGCCGGACGTCCCGGGCCGGTGCCGGACGCCGTGGCGTCGGCGGGCGGGATGTGCCGGTAATCTCGGTTGTCCGTCCCCTGGCGTCCGGTATGACTGGAGTCCCCCTTGAACGATCCCCTCCCCCCGGGACCGAGCGGCTCGGCCGCCTCGTGAAGGCCCTCGTCCTGGCGGGCGGCGCCGGGTCGCGGCTGCGGCCGATCACCCACACCTCCGCGAAGCAGCTGGTGCCCGTCGCCAACAAGCCGGTGCTGTTCTACGGGCTGGAGTCGATCAGGGACGCGGGGATCCGCGAGGTCGGCATGGTCGTCGGCGACACCGAGGCGGAGATCCGCCGGGCGGTCGGCGACGGGTCGGAGTTCGGCCTGGAGGTGACCTACCTCAGGCAGGACGCGCCGCGCGGGCTGGCCCACGCCGTGCTCATCGCGCGCGAGTACCTCGGCGGCGACGACTTCGTGATGTACCTGGGCGACAACTTCGTCGTCGGCGGCATCGACGGGCTGGTGGACCGATTCCGCAAGGAGCGACCGCAGGCCCAGATCATGCTCACCCACGTGTCGGATCCGCGCGCCTTCGGCGTCGCGGAGCTCGACGGCGACGGCCGCGTGGTCGCGCTGGAGGAGAAGCCGGAGTTCCCCAAGAGCGATCTCGCGCTCGTGGGCGTGTACCTGTTCAGTCCGGCCGTGCACGAGGCCGTCGCCGCGCTGCGGCCGTCCCGCCGCAACGAGCTGGAGATCACCGACGCCATCCAGTGGCTGATCGACCGGGGCCACCGGGTCGAGTCCACGGTGATCACCGGCTACTGGAAGGACACCGGCAACGTCACCGACATGCTGGAGGTCAACCGGCTCGTCCTGGAGGGCGTCGAGCCCCGGGTGGAGGGCGAGGTGGACGCGGTGAGCGAGCTGATCGGCCGGGTGGTGGTGGAGAAGGGCGCGCGCGTCGCCGGGTCGCGGATCGTCGGTCCGGTCATCGTCGGCGCCGGCTCCGTCGTCCGCCAGTCCTACCTCGGCCCCTTCACCTCCATCGACCGCGACTGCGCGGTCATCGACAGCGAGATCGAGTACTCGATCGTGCTGCGCGGCGCGTCCATCGACGGCGTCGGGCGCATCGAGTGCTCGCTGATCGGCCGGGAGGCGGAGGTGACGCCCGCCCCCCGGGTGCCGAAGGCGCACCGGCTCGTATTGGGAGACCACAGCAAAGTGCAGATCAGCAAGTGAGCGCCGTACACGACGGCGCGCGCCGGGTCCTGGTCACGGGCGGCGCCGGGTTCATCGGGTCGCACTACGTGCGGGAGCTGGCGGGCGGGGCGTATCCCGCGTGGGCGGGCGCCGAGATCACCGTCCTCGACAGGCTCACGTACGCGGGCAACCTGCGGAATCTGGAGCCCGCCGAGGGCCGGTACACGTTCGTGCACGGCGACATCTGCGACGCCGCGCTGCTCGCGGAGGTGGTGCCCGGCCACGACGTGGTCGTCAACTTCGCCGCCGAGTCCCACGTGGACCGGTCGATCGCGAGCGCGGGCGAGTTCGTCCGGACGAACGTGCTGGGCGTCCAGGCGCTGATGCAGGCGTGCCTGGACGCGGGGACGCCGCGGGTCGTCCAGGTCTCCACGGACGAGGTGTACGGGAGCGTCGACGAGGGCTCCTGGGACGAGGACGCCCCGCTCGCGCCGAACTCGCCGTACTCGGCCGCCAAGGCGGGCGGCGACATGATCGCGCGTGCGTACGCCCGGACGCACGGGCTGCCGGTCAGCGTCACGCGCTGCGGCAACAACTACGGGCCGTACCAGTACCCCGAGAAGGTCATCCCGCTGTTCGTCACCAACCTGATGGACGGGCGCACCGTCCCGCTGTACGGGGACGGCGGGAACGTCCGCGACTGGATCCATGTGGCCGACCACTGCCGCGGCATCCAGGTGGCCGCCGAGCGGGGCGAGCCGGGTGAGGTCTACCACATCGCCGGGACGGCGGAGCTGACGAACCTGGAGCTGACCGGGCGCCTCCTGGACGCGCTCGGCGCGGGCTGGGACCGGGTGGAGCGGGTCGAGGACCGCAAGGGCCACGACCGCCGCTACTCGCTCTCCGACGCCAGGCTCCGGGCGCTCGGGTACGCCCCGGAGGTCCCGTTCGAGGACGGTCTGGCCGCGACCGTCCGCTGGTACGCCGAGAACCGCGCGTGGTGGGAGCCGCTCAGGAAGCGGTCCGAGGACGCGAGGTGAGCTGGCTCGTCACCGGTTCCGGGGGGATGCTCGGCACCGACCTTCTCGCGCGCCTGGAGGAGGCGGGGTTCAAGGACGTCCTGGCGCCGCGGCGGGACGAGCTGGACCTCACCGACGCGGGCGCGGTGTCGGCCGCGCTGCGGCGGCACCGTCCGTCCGTGGTCGTCAACTGCGCCGCCTGGACCGCCGTCGACGACGCCGAGGCCCGCGAGGACGAGGCGCTCGCCGTCAACGGCACCGCCGCGCAGGCGCTCGCCGCGGGCTGCGCCGGGATCGGCGCGCGGCTGGTGCACGTCTCCACCGACTACGTGCTGGACGGGACGGGCACCGAACCCCACCCCGAGGACGC
>NZ_SMKU01000201.1 GCF_004349215.1 Actinomadura rubrisoli
CCCACTCCTCTGCCCGGGGAGCCCATGTTGCGCAGGCCCCCTGACCACCGCACCCGCCGCCGCAGCACCCACTCGTCCACGTACGACGTCCTGCCCGGCTTCGCCCCGCTCAGACCGTCCACTACCCAACATCCCACCGCGGCGTCGCCCACACTCGCCCATCGCCAAGGCCGGGTTCGGGCCCGTCCTGCGCTTCCGTGACCCGGACGGCATCCAGCTCGACCGCTTCGCCATGGACCCGTCCGACCGACCGCTTCGCCAATCGTTTTGGTCGAGGTCGCCGGGTCCTGTATTCTCTTCGAGGCGCGAGCGACCGGTCGGAGACGGCCGGAAACCCGTACCACACTGGGGTATGGTGTAATCGGCAGCACGAGTGATTCTGGTTCACTTAGTCTAGGTTCGAGTCCTGGTACCCCAGCTGCGTCCACGCACGTGGACAGGCCCCCGTCGTCTAGTGGCCTAGGACGCCGCCCTCTCAAGGCGGTAACGGCGGTTCGAATCCGCTCGGGGGTACGGCACACGAAGGCCCTGGCCGCTTCTCGGCCGGGGTTTTTTCATGTTCGGAGTGGGCCCGGCGTCCGGTAAGCTGGTCGAGGCCCGAACGGGAGACCGCGAAGGCCAGAGTCCAGCCCCCGTCGTCTAGTGGCCTAGGACGCCGCCCTCTCAAGGCGGTAACGGCGGTTCGAATCCGCTCGGGGGTACCCTCCGCTACGACCTGCGGTTTTCGCGTTCCGGGCGCGCCCTTTGTCGGCAAAGCGAGCCGCGCTCTTTCACTTTTAGCCAACAGACCGCGCTGTGGCGTGCGTCAGGCGATGGTGCCCCACTCCTCTGCCCGGGGAGCCCATGTTGCGCAGGCCCCCTGACCACCGCACCCGCCGCCGCAGCACCCACTCGTCCACGTACGACGTCCTGCCCGGCTTCGCCCCGCTCAGACCGTCCACTACCCCGGTCGCGCTGACGAGCGCGCCCAGCGCCCTGAACGTCACCTCTACGGTCAACGGCCAGACCCGCTCCCTCAAGGACTACCTGAACCGCACCGCCCAGGGCTTCGTCGCCCTGGACGGCAACAAGATGGTGAACGAGTGGTACGCGGGCGGCTACTCGAACGAGTCGGTCGACGACATCTCCCTGCACGTGTCCGCAAGCGCGGCTGGGAGCCAGCAGCAAGTCCAACTACACCAGCATGGACTCCGCCGTCCCTGGCACTCGTCGTCCAGAAGAGCACCGGCGTCCCCTTCTGCACCTACGTCCAGAACGAGATCTGCGCCCCGCCGGCATGGCGTCGACCGCCTACGTCGGCAACGACTCCGTCGGCGACGGCCTGGGCTACTGCTGCTCTTACGCCAACGACCGCGACTTCGCCCGCTTCGGCAAGACGAAGCTCGACCGCGGCACCGTCAACGGCCGTCAGGTCCTATCGGCTTCCTGCAGCACCCAGGCCACCACCGTCCGGGGTCAGCCCCAATTACGGCCTGCACTGGTGGATCGACGGCACCAAGGGCTTCTACGCCGCCGGTCTCGGCGACCTGAAGATCTACGTCTCCACCAAGCACAACGTCGTCATCGTCCGAAGCGCATTCCTCAACGTCGACGAGAACGAGACCCTGCCAGCCCTACGCGCGGTAGCCGCCGAATTAGCCCGCACCCGCTAACACGTCAGCCGAACAACTCCTCGCCACTCTCGATGACGGCCGCCCGCCGGATCAAGCGCTCAAGTTGGTCGAGGTCGGTGCAGCTGGTAACGCGCTCGCGCACGTTATCGGGGACGGCGACGCCGCGGGCGTCGAGCACGAGCAGAATCGCCGTGGCTGATCCCTTGACCCGGCCTTTCAACCTGCCTTCGGCTCGGTGGGTGATGGCGAATTCCGACTGCCATTGGTAGTGGTCGAGCATGGTGGTCAGTCGAGGAGTTCGTCGGCGTTGTCGATGACGGCGGCCCGCTGGAGCCAGCGCTCGAGTTGGTCGAGGTCGGTGCAGTTGGTGACGCGCTCGCGCACGTTGTCGGGAACGGAGATGCCCCGAGCGCCCAGGACCAGCAGGACCCCCTTGGTATCCGCCTCGACCTTGCCCTCGGCCTTGCCCTCGGCCTTGCCCTCGGCTCGGTGGGTGATGGCGAATTCCGACTGCCACTGGTAGTTGTCGATCTTCACGATCTCCTCCAGATCCTTCTTCGCGGGGTCGTCGAACTTCGACACCATGTAGTCATGATAGAACGTGCCGACTTCACCGCTGAGGGCGGCGATGGCGGCGGCGGCGCAGCGGATGACCGCCAGGCGGTCCGGTCCGTTGGTGTGGGCGGGGGCGCTGAGGATGGCGAGTTCGGGCAGTTGGAGCGCTATGGCCGGGTCGGTGATGGGGGGCAGGTCGCCCGGGTGGAGGGTCAGGGGCTTGAGCACCCAGTCGGGGTGTCCCATGTCGATCGGGGCCGCGCAGCCGCGTGCGCTGGCCTCGTCGGGGCAGAAGACGACGAGGACGACCGGGCACTTGTGGCGATGACGCAGCATCGCCACGTATGCGGGCCAGCTGTAGGTCTTCTCCTCTCGTGAGCGCAGCTGTGACTCCACCACGACGCCGAGGGTCGGGGCTTTGGGATCTCCCACGAGGACGGTGGCGTCGCAGCGGAGCTCGGCCGGGTTGGCGTCGGCGTAGGACTCCGAGGCCAGGGTCGTTTGGGCGTGTTTGGGCAACTTGAGCCCGAAGACGGTCTGAAGGACCGTGGGAACGAGCTGGGGCCGGTTGCGGATCATCTCCAGCGGCAGCTCGTGATCGGTTGTAGGCACAGGGTTAAACTAGCTGTGATCAAGTGATTGCGGAGTGTTTACGCTCGATATCACTCGGAAGGATGAGGCCCCAGCCCGGAGGCCGGGGCCTCTTTGTTCAGTGATGGACCGGTTCGCGGGTTTGTGCATGTGCCGGAGGCCTGGTGCCCAGGCGGCCGGGCCACCAGAAGCGGCGACCGACGTCCAGGGCCAGGGCGGGGACGATGATGGAGCGGACGAGGAAGGTGTCGAGGAGGACGCCCAGGGCGACCAGGACGCCGATCTGGACCATCATCGTGATGGGCATGACGCCGAGGACGCCGAAGGTGGCGGCGAGGACGAGGCCGGCGCTGGAGATGACGCCGCCGGTGAGGCCGAGGCCGCGCAGGACGCCGGTGCGGTGGCTCGCGAGCTCCACCTCTTCGCGGACGCGGGAGAGAAGGAACAGGTTGTAGTCCACGCCCAGGGCGACCATGAACAGGAAGCCCATGAGGGCGACCTGGGTGTCCAGGGCGGGGAAGTCGAACACGTAGTGGAAGATCAGCCAGCCGCCGCCGAGGGCCGCGAAGTAGGACGCGACGACGGTGGCGATGACCAGGAGTGGCGCGACCAGGGCGCGGAGCAGGGCCATGAGGATGAGGAGGACGACGCCGAGGACGAGCGGGATCACGACGCGGCGGTCGTGGGCCTGCGCGTCCGCGAGGTCGAGTTCACTGGCGGCCCCGGCGCCGACGGTGGCCTGGGGGACCGTGTCGCGGATCCTCTTGACGGCGTCCTTGGCCGCCTGGCTGTCGGTCGGAGCGGACAGGACGACCTCGGTCCTGGTCAGGCGTCCGTCGGCGGACGGCTGGGGCTTCTCGACGCGGGCGACTCCGGGGACGTTCCGCAAGGCGGAGGTGATGGAGTCGGTGCCGGACGCGTCGGTCACGACCTGGAGCGGGCGGGTCTGGTCGCCCGGGTAGTGGGCGTTCAGGAGGCGTTCGCCGATGGTGGAGCTGGGCGTGGTCGTCAGGAAGTGCTCGCGGTCGAGGCCGGTGTTGATGCCGAGGGCGCCGGCGGAGAGCCCGGCGAGGACGGCCATGCCGCCGATCCAGATGAGGCGGGGGTGGGCGGCGACGCGGCGGCCGATGCGGTCCCAGACGCCGCCGTGGACGGGCGGGGTGTCGCCGTAGCGGGGGATACGCGGCCAGAAGATCCAGCGGCCGAAGATCACCAGCATGGCGGGCAGCAGGGACATGACGACGATGAGGCCGCCGAGGACGCCGATGGCGCCGATCGGGCCGAGGGCGTAGTTGAAGCCCATCTTCGCGGCGAGCAGGCACAGCAGGCCGAGGCAGACCGTCGCGGCGGACGCGATGATCGGGGTCGCGGCGCGGTGCAGGGCGATGCGCATCGCCTCGTGCCGGTCGGGATGGCGGCGCAGTTCCTCGCGGTAGCGGGCGAGGAGCAGCAGCGCGTAGTCGGTGGTGATTCCGAACACCAGGGCGTTCAGGATGCTGGACATCCCGTCCGCCACGTAGAGCCCGGCGTGCTTGGCCAGCAGGTAGACGACGGCGCTGGTGACCTGGAGGGAGATCGCCGCGTTCGCCAGGGGGAGCAGCCAGAGCAGCGGGCTGCGGTAGGTGAACAGCAGGACGGCGGTGACCAGGACCATCGTGATGATCAGCAGCAGTTTGTCGATCTTCTGGAACGCGTCGCCGACATCGAGGGCGGAGCCGGCCGGGCCGGTGAGGCGGATCTGCAGGCCCGGCGGCGCGTTCTTCTCGACCTGGTCGCGGATCTTCTCGGCCTTCGGCGAGAGCGTCTCGCCGTCCGATAGCGGGATGTGGAGCATCAGCGCCCGGCCGTCGCGGGACGCGGCGGGCGGCGCGATGGGACCGTCGGCGACGGGGGCGAGGGCGCGCCGGTCGGCTTGCACCCTGGCCCGGTCGGCGGCGGTGATCCCGCCGTCCCGGACGTAGGCGACGAGACCGGGTGCCATCTCCCCGCCGGGGAAGCGCGGCGTCAACTCCTCGACGCGCGTGGACTGGGCACCGCGGGGGAGTTCGGCGGCGGACTTGTCCTCGACGACGTCGGCGAGCCGGCCCGCGTTGGGGACGGCCACCATGACGAGCGCGATCCAGACCAGGAGGACCGCCCATTTCGCGTAGCGCCCGGCTGGGAGCGCGGCGAGTTTGCGTGAGAGCAGCACGAGGTGCTCTCCTTTCCGTGGAGGTGTCGTGTCGCGGTGAAACACGCCGTTGGCGTGGTGATACGGGCTTCCACCCGCCCGGGTCGCCGAGGGCCAACTCGGCGACCCGGGCCCTAGCGGCCGTCCCCTTCTGGGATCTCGGGGAAGGCCAGGAACCGGACGAGCAGGGTGCGCGCGTCCTGCGGTGGATCGTCTTCGTCGCCCTTGTAGCGGTAGAGGAGCGCGATGTACTCCTCGAAGAACGGACGCACCTGCTCCAGGGTCAGCGTGACCGTGGAGTAGGAGAACAGCAGCGCGTCCGCCCACGGTCCCAGATCCTCACGGACCCGCTGGAAGCGGGAAAGCAGGTCCATCTCGGTCGCGAACTCCAGGCGGGTGAACTCCTCGACCGCCTCCCGCATCGCGGGGCTCTGCTCGCTGTACGGGGGGAGCCGCCGGTCCGCGGGCACGACCCGCCACCAGCGCTCCCGGCCGCGGCCGAGCTCGGGGACCTCCTCGATGAACCCGTGCTTGGCGAGCTGCCGCAGGTGGTAGCTCGTCGAACCGGTGCTCTGGCCGAGCTCGCGGGCGAGCGTCGTGGACGAGACGGGGCCGCGCCTCATGATCTCGGCGATCCGCTGCCGCAGCGGGTGCGCGAGAAGCCGCACCTGGCGCGGGTCGGTGATCTCCTCAGGAGCCGGCTGTTCCGTCATGGTCAGGACGCTATGACTTGCCAAGAGCCTTTGCAACGGTTCTTGGCAATGTTCACCGGACGGGGTGAGCACGGCCCGGGAGGTCGTCCCTGAGGGGGAGGACCCGTCTCACTCGCGAGACCGAACGGGCGATGTCCAGTGATGAGCCCGATACCTGTGGAGCGATCTCCGTGTCCTTGGCTGACGAGGCCGCGTCCGGTCAACTAAAGTCGTTGAATCGGCACGACGGGAAGGGTCGCGATGCGGGACCAGGTGGGGGCCGTGCAAGGGATCTCTCCGGGCGCGACGCTCGCGGAGAAGGTCGAGTGGCTGATCCGCAACCTCTGGCCGGCCGAGGCCGAGGCGCCGCGAAACAACGTGGAGACGGCCGCGGCCATCGCGCGTGCCACCGGCGAGGACATCTCGTCCACCACCGTGTGGAAGCTGCGCACGGGACGGCAGGAGAACCCGCAGCTCAAGACGCTCACCGCGCTCGCCACGTTCTTCGGCGTCCCGATCGGCTACTTCGGGTTCCCCGGCGAGGCCGGTCCGATCGACGACGATCTGACGCTCAAGGCGCTGCGCCGCGAGGTCGAGCACGGCGTCATCCGGCCGGAGGTGCTGCGCGCCTTGGTCGACCTGTCCCCGGAGGCGCGCTGGGTCGTGGACGAGATGATCCTCGGCGCCGCCGCGGCCGACCGTCACCGCAGTTCCCGGCGCGGCGACGAGCGGGACCATCAGCGCAAGCCCTGACCTTGACGTTCAACCTCGGGACCTCGGCGATCGCCCCCCGATCCACCCGATCATGAAGGTGGGCGATGAGTTCGGCGGTCGCCGGCGGTCCTACTCTCCACGACCGGTTGCTGAGCCGGTGACCTGCGTGGACGAGGAGATGTCAAGTGGCCAGCATTGAAGCGAATATCTCGATGTCGTTGGACGGCTTTGTCACCGGCCCGAACATCAACGAGTACCCGGGGCTGGGCGAGGGGGGCGACGTTCTCCACGACTGGGTGAACGGAGCCGACCAGGCCGAGACGCTGCGCTGGAACCTGTTCGACCCGGCCGGTGCGGTCGTCACCAGCCGGAAGGTGTTCGAGGACGCGGGAGGGTGGGGCGAGGACGGGTTCTACCGGATGCCGGTCTTCGTGGTCACCCACCGGCCGCACGAGGTGATCGTCAAGGGTAAGACGACCTTCACCTTCGTCACTGAGGGCGTCGAGCATGCCATCGCGCAGGCGGCGGCGGCCGCGGGCGAGCGGAAGGTCCATGTCATGGGCGGCGCCAGCATCGTCCAGCAGGCTTTGAAGGCCGGGTTGGTCGACGAACTGTTCCTGCATGTGGCGCCAGTGATCCTGGGTGACGGCACCCCGCTGTTCGACCACGTCGGCGGCCCGATTCGGTTGGAGAGCACGGAGGTGGTCGAATCGCAGTCCGCCACACATCTGAGGTTCCGCGTCGTGAAGTAGGAACCTGTGCCCGGAGGTTCAGCGACAAGTTGACCCCGTGTTGTGAGCCTCTGGCCCGCTCCCCGCCGTCGCCGTCGCCGTCGCCCTATCGCCACCGCGCACCGCCCCTCGGTGGACGAACTCGCAGGCGAGGGCGGCGTCGCGGTGGGCGGGTGTTTCGGGGGTGGCGGTTTCCCTTGGTGACGATCAGGTAGACCGCTAGTGATGGTCGCCCAGAACCGGAGGGACGATGCCGCCGTACGCCGCGATCCTCTCCGTGCTCGGGCTGGTGGGCGCCGTCATCGCCGGGGTGTACGCCGTCTCGTACGCGATGGCGCCGCCAGGACGGCTTGACGGCGGCCCGTACTTGTCCGGCGGGAGGCCAGTGGAGCACGCGGTGTCGCGGTTCCATGTCCGCTGGTACGCGGTGACCATGGTCTTCCTCGCGTTCGACATGGAGATGGTCTTCATGTACCCGTGGGCGCTCGTCGTCGCGTCGGTGGGCGTGAAGGCGGTAGTGGAGATGTTCCTCTTCCTGGGCCTGCTCATGGTCGGCGTCCTGTACGCGTGGCGGGAGGGCGCGCTGCGATGGGTCTGAGGGACGGTCTTCGCCGCTTCGCCGCCGCGCGTCCGCGCCCTTTCGTGGTGCAGGCGGCAGGCGGGACGGAGGTCAGGCTGGAGGTCGAGGCCGGTCTTCGGTCCCGGGGATGGCGGCCCGTGGCGTCACCGGCCGAGACCGGGTTCCTGGTCGTCTGCGGGGAGCCGGGGACGACCCTGCGCGAGGCCATCGACGTGGTATGGGCGGATATGCCCGGTCCGCGTGCCCGGGTCGACCTGGCCAGGGTGGACGACGTGCCCCGGCTGTTCGAGGAGGCCGTCCCGCAGCCGCCGTCCACGGGGTCGTCCATGGGGGACGTCGAGATGGCCGATCGGGCGGACGACCGCGACGGGCTGCGGCTGGACGTGCTGCATGTGCCGCTCGGGCCCGTCCTGGCGGCCTGGCCTGCCGGGCTGCGGCTGGACGTGGCGCTCCAGGGCGACGTCGTCCAGGACGCCCAGGTGACCGTGGTCGACACGGCGGACGGGTCGTTCTGGGAGGAATCGGGCGGCGATCGGGAGCGGCGGCGAGCGGCGTCCCATCTCGACAGCCTCGTCCGGCTCCTGTACGTGGCGGGCTGGGACGCGGCGTCCGGACGGGCCGCCGTGTTGCGGGACGAGACGCTGTCCGGGGCACCGAAAGACACCTTGGTGCCGCGCTACGCCTCGTTCGCCCGGATGGTCGGACGGTCCAGGACCCTGCGGTGGATGACGCGAAGGCTCGGAGTCCTGCCCGCCGACGTCGCGGAACGGCACGGGGTCAGCGGCCCGGCCCTCCGCCATGCGGGTGATGTCAGAGATCGCCTGGACGGATGGCTCCACGAGGCCGGCCAGGCCCTGGACCTCATCGGCGCCCAGCCGCGCCCGGAGGAAAGGCCGGGGAGCGGGGGATTGCTGGAGGTGATGCCGGAGCTCCTGGTGGGGGCGGGGCTGGCGGAGGCGCGGCTGATCGTGGCGAGCCTGGATCCGGACCTCGCCGAGACCGCGGTGGTGGCTGCCGATGGTTGAGGTCCTGGTGCTCGGCGGGCTGTCGGTGGCGGCGGCGTCGCTGCACGCGGTGCTCATGGAGCGGGCGGACGGGCGTCCGGGACGGGCGGCGTGCGTCGAGCCGCTGCGCGAGGCGGTGCGGCTCGTCGGCCGGCAGCGGCGGACGACGTGGAAGGCCGACCGGCTGCTCGTGCGGGTGGGGGTGGTCGCGCTGCCGGTGGCGGCGGCGCTGGCCGCGGCGGTCGTGCCGCTGGGCGGGCACGTGGCGGCGGACCTGCCGGTCGGCGTCGTCTGGTTCAACGCGATGGAGGTCGTGGCCTGGGCGGCGGTGTGGCTGGCGGGCTGGGGCGTCAACTCGGCGTTCGCGCTGGTCGGCGGGTACCGGTTCCTCGCGCAGGGCCTCGCCTACGAACTGCCCCACATGTTCGCGCTCATCACGGCGGCGCTGGCCGCGCACTCGCTGGACCTCCGCGAGATCGCCGGGGCGCAGGACGGGCTGTGGTTCGGGGTGTGGATGCCCGTGGCGTTCGCCGCCTACCTGCTCTCGGCACTGGCCATGGCGTTCTGGGGGCCGCTGGGGCATCCCGTGGGCGGCGACCTGGCCGGGGGAGCGGCGCTGGAGCTGTCCGGCCCGGACCGCCTGGTCTTCCTCGCCGGACGGTACGGGCTGCTCACGGTCGCGGCGGCGGCGGCCGTCCCGCTGTTCCTCGGCGGCGGCGCCGGGCCCCTGCTGCCGGGATGGCTGTGGTCGCTGGTCAAGGCGTGCGCCGTCCTGGCCCTGCTGGTGTGGACCCGGCAGCGGTCGCCGGTCCTGCGGATGGACCGGGTCATGGACGTGGCCTGGACGGTGCTGATCCCGGCGGCGCTGCTGCAGATGCTCGTCGTCGGGATCGTCGTCGTGTGAGTGGGGGAGCCGTGCAGGCCGTCGCGTTCTGGGTGCTGGCCGTCGCCGCCGTGGGGTTCGGCGTTGCCGTGTTCGCGGTGGACTCGATGGCGCGGGCGACGTTCGCGCTGCTGGCCTCGTTCCTGTGCGCCGGGGTGGAGCTGCTGCTCATCGACCTGGACTACCTCGGCGTGCTGGTGGTCCTCATGATGATCATGGAGATGCTGGTGATGGCCGTCTTCATGATCATGTACATGATGAACCCGGCCGGGCTGATGCCGATGACGATGCTGCACAACACGCGGGGCGCCCTCGCCATCTCCGGGGCCGCGTTCGCCGTGCTGGCCGCCGGGATCCTGACCGTCCCGTGGCCGGAGCGCCGGGGACGGCCGCCCCGCGATCCGGCGTTCGCGCTGGGCGAGTCGATCATGGGACCGAAGATGCCGGTCATGATGGTGATCGGCCTCGCCATCCTGGCCACGATGATCGCCACGGTGGTGCTCGCCACGCACCGGGGGCGCTACGACCGCGACGGCGAGCACCCCGCACGAGGCGGCCCAGGCCCCGGCGAAGGCGGCGGGCGCCCCGCCCGAGGTGGAGCCGAAGGCGGCACCGGATGAGCCTGGAGGCGTTCCTGCTGCTCGCCGCCGCGCTGTTCTCGGTCGGCCTGTTCGGCGCGCTGTCGCAGCAGTCGATCGTGATGCTGATGATGGGCCTCGAACTCATGATCAACGGGCTCGTGGTGGCCGCGGCCGGGTTCTGGTTCTACGTGTCCCCGGCCGCCGCCGACGGCCAGGTCCTCGTGCTCGTCGCGATCACCGTGATGGCGCTGGAGATGGCGATGGGGTTCGCCGTGGTCACCGCGCTGTTCCGGGCCCGTGACGTGGACGTCACGGACGACGCCGGGGACCTCAAGGGATGATCTTCACCGTCTGCGGGCCGCCGCTCCTGGCCGGGGCACTGCTCCTGGCCGGTGCGCTGCTGCCGGGCGCCGCGGCGCGTCCGGCCGCGGCGGTGGAGGGGCGCGGGCGGGCCGACCGGTGGGCGCCCGCCGTAGGGGTGGGCGTCGCCGTTCTGGCGCTCGGCGCGGCGATCACGGCGGCCGTCACCCGTCCGGCGTCGCGTTTCGCGTGGCTGCCGGGGTGGTCGGGCGGGCTCGCGATGGACGGGTTGTCCGCCGTGCTGGCCGTCACCGTGGCGTCCGTCCTGACGGCGATCCTCGTGTACGCGTCGGGGGAGGGGTACGGCGCCCGGTTCTTCGGGCTGATGCTGCTGTTCGCGGGGGCGATGCTGGTCACGGTCACCGCGTCCGATCTCGTCCTGCTGCTGATGGGGTGGGAGGTCATGGGCGCGACGTCGTACGCGCTCATCGGCTACGCCTGGCAGGACGAGGGGCGCGTGCGGTCGGCGAACGTCGCGTTCCTCACCACCCGGGCAGGGGACGCGGGGCTCTACGCGGCGGCGGGGTTCGCCGTCGCCGGGACGCACTCGCTCGACCTCGCCGCACTGCCCGCAGCGGACGACCCGTGGCGCGACCTCATCGCGACCGGTGTCGTCCTGGCCGCGCTGGGCAAGTCGGCGCAACTGCCGTTCTCCTACTGGCTGTCCCGGGCGATGGTGGGTCCGAGCCCGGTCTCCGCACTGCTGCACTCGGCCACGATGGTCGCCGCCGGGGCGTACCTCCTGCTGCGCCTCCACCCGCTCTTGGCCGCGACCGGATGGGCCGATACGTTCGTGTGCTGGATGGGGGTGCTGACCGCGCTGGTCATGGGCGCGGTGGCGCTCGCGCAGCGCGACCTGAAGCAGTTGCTCGCCGCATCGACCTGCGCGCAGATCGGGTTCATGGTTCTGGGCGCCGGGGCGGCCTCGATCTCCGGCGGGACGTCGCATCTCGTCGCGCACGCGGCCGTGAAAAGCCTGCTGTTCCTGTGCGCGGGCGCGTGGCTGGCCGCGCTCGGCACCCAGCGGTTGGACGAGCTGCGCGGTGCGGCGCGCCGTCACCGGCTGGTCGGCGTCGCGTTCGCGGCGGGCGCGCTCGCGCTGGCCGGGCTGCCGCCGCTCTCGCTCTGGCTCACGAAGGACGCGGTGCTGGCCGCCGCGGGCGAACGCTCGTCCTTCCTGCTCGCGGCCGGGCTCGCCGCGTCCGTCCTGTCGGCGGCGTATGCGGCGAAGGCGTTGCGGGCGGTCTGGCGGCCCGCCTACGGCCCGTCCGAGCGGGGTGGCGGCGGCCCGATCGTGCAGTGGTTGCCGTTGACGGTGCTGGCGGTCGCCGCCTGCGTGCTCGGCGCGGTCCCGTGGCGGCGAGCGCTCGGCGTGCCCGGCGAGGCGAAGCCGGACGGGTGGGAGCTGGCCGCCTCTGGGGTCTTGGCAGTGGTCGTGGTCGTCGCCGTGGTGTTCGTCCGCCGCGTCCCGGCGCCCGCGTGGGCGTTGGACTGGCTGTACCTGGAACGGGCGGCCGAGGTGGTCGCAGTCCGTCCCGTACTGGCGGCGGCCCGGGGGCTCGCGCGCTTCGACGACCGGGTGGTCGACGGAGCGGTGCGGGCGCTCGCGCGCGGGACGGTGTGGACGGCCGGGCTGACCGTCCGCCGCGTCGAGATCCGCGTGGACGGCCTGGTCGGCGCGATCGGGAGCGGCGCGCGGCGGCTCGGCGCGCTGGCCCGCCGCCCGCAGGCCGGACAGGTCCACCTGTACTACGCCCAGGCCGCGGTGGTGCTCGCCGTGCTCGTCGTCATCGCCGTCCTGGCCGGGTGACCATGCTCTCGATCGCGATCTTCCTACCGCTGGCCGCCGCGCTGGCGCTGCCCGCCGTCCCCCGGCGCGCGGCCCGCTGGACGTGGATCGGCGTCAGCCTCGCCGACCTCGCCCTCATCGCGGCCATGTGGGCGGCCCACGGCACGGGCGGCGGGATCGCCTACGAGACGGACGTGCGCTGGATCCCGTCCGTCCGCGCCGGTTACCACGTGGGCGTGGACGGGCTGTCGCTGCCGCTGCTCGCCCTCACCGCCGTGCTGTTCACGGCCTGCGCGGTCTACTCGCTGCGGCAGGAGCACCGCGTCAGGGCGTTCGCGGCGCTGTTCCTCTTCCTGGAGACGGTGTGTCTCGGGCTCTTCGCGGCCCTCGATCTGCTGCTCTTCTTCGTCTTCTTCGACCTGTCGATCGTCGGCATGTACTTCGTGATCCTGCTGTGGGGGCACGGCGACCGGGCCGGGGCGGCGGCGCTGAAGTTCTTCCTCTACACCTTCCTCGGGTCGCTGATCCTCCTGCTCGGGTTCATCGGCCTGTATCTGGGCGCCGACCCGCACACGTTCGACATGGTGGAGCTGACCCGCGCGCCGCCGCTCCGGGGATCGCCGGGACTGGCCGGTCTGACGCTGCTCGCGGTCGGGGTCGGGCTGGGCATCAAGACGCCGGTCGTCCCGTTCCACACCTGGCTGCCGCCCGCGCACACCGACGCGCCCGCCGCCGGGTCGGCGATCCTGGCCGGGGTCATGCTGAAGATGGGCACCTACGGGCTGGTCCGGATCGCGATGCCGATGCTCCCGGACGCCTGGCGCCGCTACGCCGGGGTGTTCCTCGTGGTCGGCCTGGTCAGCGTCCTGTACGGGGCGCTCGTCGCGCTCGCGCAGGAGAACGTGAAGCGGCTCGTCGCCTACACCTCCGTCAACCACATGGGATACATCGTGCTCGCGCTGGGCGCGGCGGGGTACGCATCTGGCGACGTGGACGCGCGGCGGCTGGCCGTGACGGGCGCGGTGACGCAGATGGTCGGCCACGGGCTGGTCACCGGGGCTCTGTTCCTGCTGTGCGGCGTCCTGTACGACCGGGCGGGCAGCTACGACATCGGCCGGTTCGGCGGTATCGCGGGCGGCGCGCCCGCGTTCGCCGGGCTGCTGGCAGTGGCGGCGTTCGCCTCGCTCGGCCTGCCCGGCCTGTCCGGGTTCGTCGCCGAGTTCCAGATCCTCGCCGGGACGATCGGAAGCGGCACGGCCGCGGCGGCGGTGGCCGGGGCGCTCGCCGTCCTCGGGATCGTCATCACGGCCGCCCTGTTCCTGCGGGTGCTGCACCGCGCCGTGACAGGCCCGCCGGGGGAGCTGACCGCGCGGGTCACCGGCGTCCGGGGGCCCGAGGTGGCGGCCGTGGTCCCGCTGCTGGCGCTGTCGCTGGTCATCGGCGTCGTGCCGCGCGTCCTGCTCGACACGATCGAGCCGCTGTCGGCGGCCGTGGTCGCGCTGGCGGGCCGCTGATGAACGAGAACCCGGCCGATCTCGCGCCCGAGCTGTGCGTGCTGATCGCCGCCGTCCTCGGCCTGGTCAGCGGGCTGTTCCTGCTGCGCACGGGGCAGTGGCGGGTCGCGGTGATCTGCGGCGCCGGACCGGCCGCGGGGCTGGTCGCGGCGGGCGTCGCCGCGACGCGGGACGACCTGATGGCCTTCGAGTCGCTCGCGATCGACCCCGTCACGCACACCGTCCGGTTCGCGGTCCTCGGGACGGCGCTGCTCGCGGTCGCGCTCGCCGCCGGGCAGGTCCGCGACCATCCGCGCGAGAGCGAGCACTACGTCCTGATCCTGTTCTCGGCGCTCGGGACGATGGCGCTCGGCGCGTCGTCCGACCTGCTGGTCCTGGTCGGCGCCTACCTGCTGGCGAGCATCCCCGCATACGCGCTCGCCGGGTTCGGCAAGGACGCGCCGGGCACCGAGGCGGCGCTCAAGTACTACCTGATGGGCGCGCTCCTCGGCGTCCTGATGCTGGGCGGCGTCACGCTGCTGTACGGGGTGGGGCGCGGCACGTCCTACATGACCCTCCGCGAGAACCTCGGCGACGCCCCGGCCGTGGCGGTGGCGGCGGGCGTCGTCGCGCTGCTGGCGGGGCTCCTGTTCAAAGCGGGCGCCGTCCCGGGGCACTTCTGGGTCCCGGACGTGGCGGAGGGCGCTCCGGCGTCCGTCGCCGCGTTCGTCACCACCGTCCCCAAGATCGGCGCGTTCGCCGCCCTGTACCGGATCGGCGCGGAGGCGCTCCCGCCCGGCGCCGCCGGATGGCCCGCGCTCGTCGCGACGATCGCGGCGGCGACCATGACGCTCGGGAACCTCGCCGCGTTCGGGCAGGACAACGTCCGGCGGCTGCTGGCCTACTCGACCGTCGCCCAGGCGGGCTACCTGCTGGTACCCGTCGCAATGGCCGGACGGACGGACCTGGCCCGGCCCGCGCTGCTGTTCTACGCAGCCGCCTACGCCGTGACCAACCTCGGCGCGTTCGCCGTGGTCGTCGCCACCGGCCGGGACGACCTGCGAGGCCAGACGGGCCTCCTGCGCAGCTCGCCGCTCCTCGGCCTGTCGCTGGTCGTCTGCCTGCTCGGCTTCGTCGGGACGCCCCCGACCGCCGTGTTCGTCGGGAAGGTGCTGATGTTCGGCGCCGCACTGGACGGCGGCCACGCCTGGCTGGCCGTGGTGGCCGCCGCGAACACGGTCGCGAGCGTCTTCTACTACCTGCGCTGGATCGTCCCACTGTTCCGACGCCCGGACGGTCTCGGCGACCATCCCGACGCAGGCCAGCCCGGCACGGGTCAGCCCGGCACGGGTCAGCCTGGCGTGGGCCGTCCGGGGCGAGGGGCCACGGCCGTCGCCGTCACGGCGGCGGCCATGTCCCTCGCCCTGGGGATCGGCAGCGGGATCGCCCTCGCGCCTTAGCCCAGACCGCTAGCGGGCATAGCGCCGGGCGAGCGTCCGGAAGGCGTCCTTGGGCTCGAACCGCCCGGTTGCCGCGTATCCCCGTCCCGTCTCCGGCGGTGCCACCTTGACCAGTGCGAACCCGGCCATGTCGAGGTCCCGCCGGGGATCGGCGTAGGCCGGGGAGTCGGA
Organism: Actinomadura rubrisoli; assembly: GCF_004349215.1. Lineage (GTDB taxonomy): Bacteria > Actinomycetota > Actinomycetes > Streptosporangiales > Streptosporangiaceae > Spirillospora > Spirillospora rubrisoli. Next base: position 15,388 of record NZ_SMKU01000201.1, read on the forward strand.
CTCGATGAAGTTGTAGACGAACGCCCCGTACACCCCCTCCGCCTCGTGGATGTCGAGCAGCTCGGAGATGTAGCGGGACTGCACCCGCTCGTCCCGCACGTACCCTTCCGGGATGACGGGCGGGTCCTGCGTCCAGTCGACGATGTCGAACCCGTCGCCGCCGCGCTTCTCCGCGCCCCGGTACGTGCAGCAGCCGAACTCGGTGATGATGACCGGCTTGCCGTGGCGGTGCAGGTTCCGCACGTCCTGGGCGTAGGTGGCCTGATTCGTCTCGTCCCGGTACAGGTCCACGCCGACCGCGTCGAAACCGCGCCAGGCGACCGACTCCCAGACCCCGGACGAGTACGTGAGCTGCCCGCCGAAGAGCGGGCGGACGGTCTTCAGCGCCTGGCCGAGGAACGCGTTGAGCCGCTTGTTGAAACCCCTGCCCGCCGGAGTGCCGAGGTTGGCCGCCCGCTCCTTGTAGTCATCGCCGGGCACGAGGCCGTCCATGAAGATGGTCAGCTCGCAGCCCACCGAGATGCCGACGCCCGGATGGACGCGGCGGAGCCGTTCGGCCGCCCGCGCGACGGACGTGAGGAACTTCAGCGTCGTCCGGGCGTTCTCGTCGAACTGGCGCGCCTCGATCCACACGAACATGCCCTCGTCCGCCGCGCACTTCGCCGCGAGCATCAGCCGCCCGAGGTCGGAGCCGAGCAGGATGACCGCGTTGCAGTGCAGGTCGCGCCGGATGGCCCTCATCTCCCGCCGCACGTAAGCGGCCTTCCACACCTCGCGTTCGGTGTCGTAGTTGACGCCCCGCTGGGTGAGGCGCCGCGTCCCCTCCGTCTGCGCGGCCGCGGCGACGGGGACGGACGAGCCGGACCAGACCGCCCGGCTCCGTCCCGCCCCGACCGCGACGGCCGCGGCCGCCGTCCCCACGAGCACGGTCCGCCGGTTGACCGGGACATGTGGCATTACTGGCTCCTCGCTGATCGGGCCGCCCTTACCGAGAGTCTTTCCAGGACGGCCCGCGCGGGCATCGGCCACCGGGCCAGAGCCGTCGCGACCAAAGTCGCCGGATCCGGCGCCCCGTTCGCGACGAAAGTCACCCGCTGGGCCCGGGG
>NZ_SMKU01000202.1 GCF_004349215.1 Actinomadura rubrisoli
GTCGTGGCCGGGGGCACGGGGGGCTCCGACGGCAGGGGCGCCGGCATGGAGAACTGCCGCGAGTGGTCGGGCGCGGGCTGCTCCAGCGGCTGGGACGTCCTGTCGGGACGGGTGTAGTGCTGGTCGACCCGGGTCTGGTCGGTGATGGTGGCTTCGAGGTGGATCCGCCGGGTGAGCTGCACCAGGTTGACCGCGGTGGGACGCTCGGCCGGGTGCCGGGCCATCGCCGAGCGCAGGACGGGCAGCATCCCGTCCGGGACGCCGTCCAGGTCGGGCGTGCCCTGCATGATCTTGTAGAAGATCGATTCGAAGGTGCCCGAGCCGAAGGGCGGGCGGCCGGTCGCGGCGTAGGCGACCGTGCCCGCCCAGGCGTGCACGTCCGACGGCGGGCCCGCGTCCTCACCCTCGATGATCTCCGGGGCCAGGTAGCCGGGGGTGCCGATGACCATGCCGGTCGCGGTCAGCCGGGTCGCGTCCGCGGCCTGCGCGATGCCGAAGTCGATCACGACGGGCTCGCCGTCCACCAGCATGACGTTGCCGGGCTTGAGGTCGCGGTGGACGATGCCCGCGCCGTGGATCGCCGACAGCGCGGACGCCAGGCCCACGCCGAGCCGCTGGAGCCCCTGCCCGTAGATCGGGCCGGACTCCTCGACGATCTCCTCAAGCGTGCGGCCGGGCACGTACTGGGTGACGATGTAGGGCTGGTCGGCGGTCACGTCGGCGTCGAGGATCTCGGCGACGTGCGGGCTGTGCACGCGCCGCATCGAGTCCACCTCGCGGGCCAGGCGGCGGCGGGCCGTGGCGTCCCCGGCGACCGCGGGACGCAGCACCTTGATGGCCACCTTGCGCCCCTCGGGGTCGGCGCCGAGATATACGACGCCCATGCCCCCTTCCCCAAGGGTCTGGAGCACGCTGTAGTGGCCGATTCGGTCCCCGGACGTGACAACCCCCTTCATCGTTTACGAAACCCTACCTTCGCCCATATCGCCCAGAGGATCTAACCGGGCTGTTCAAGCGGCCGCGACCCGGCCACGACCAGTGACTTCTCCGCCGCTCTGCGGAGCGGCGGCACCATTGTCCCCCGCCTTCGCGGGAGTCCCCCCGGGGTGGAGGGCGCCCGCGAACCAGCGGGCGGTGGGACGCTGGGACGGGTCGCGCCGCAGGGCCAGCCGCAGCAGCCCGGCCAGCGGCTCGGGGACGCCGTCCAGGTCGGCCTGGCCGCGCAGGATGCGGAAGCACACGCCGTGCAGCGAGCCCCGTCCGAACGGCGGCCGCCCCGTCGCGGCGTAGGCGACCGTGGTCGCCCACGAGAACACGTCCGAGGCGGTCGTGGCGCGCTCCCCCTCGATCAGCTCCGGCGCCATGAAGGCGGGCGTCCCCACGACCATCCCGCGCCTGGTGATCTGCTCCATGCCCGACTCGTGCGCGATCCCGAAGTCGATCAGGGTCGGGCGGTCGCCCAGCACGATCACGTTGCCGGGCGCCACGTCGCGGTGCAGGACGCCCGCGTCGTGCACGTCCCCCAGCGCGAGGGCCAGCCGCCGCGCGAAGCGGACGAGCCGCTCGCCGCCGAGCGGCCCGTACGCGGGGATCAGGTCGTTCAGCGGGCAGCCCGGGACGTACTGCATCACCACGTACGGCCGCTCGGCCGTGATCTGCCCGTCCAGCAGCCGTGCCACATAGGCGCTGTTCACGCGCGACTGCGCGGACAGCTCGCGGGCCAGCCGGCCGATCGCCTCGGGCACCCCGGCGAACTCCGGGCACAGCTCCTTCACCGCGACCTCGCGGCCGTGGGCGTCCATCGCCAGGTACACCACGGCGGTGCTCCCCCGGCCGATCTCGTCCAGCAACCGATACGCGCCCAGCCGCCGATGCTTTCCCATGACCCCTATGACGCCGGAAACCGGGCTCGCGTTCCGACCGAGCCCCGTTCGACGCGAACGGGCCCGTGCCCGGTTCCCCGAAAATGATCACGAATGGGTCGCGCCGGAGAGGGCGGCCCGGCGGCAGGATCCCTCAGCCCTGGCGGGCGGCCCGGCGGGCCCGGCGCTCCTCGCGGCGGGTCTCGAACTTCGTGGCGGCGGCGTCGAGCCCGCCCAGGAACTCCGCCAGCTCGTCGCGGGCCTTGTCGCCGTCGTCGCTGAGGTCGGCGCGGTCGAACACGCCCCACTTGCGCAGGACGGGGACCAGCACGTCGTCGTGGTGCAGCCGCAGGTCGTAGATCCCCGCGTTGGCGATCACGACGGACTTGCGCATGAACCCGTCGATGCCGTGGCCGGGCATCTGGAACGCCTTGACGACGTCGGTGATCGCCCGCATCGTCTCGTTCGGCGCGATCTCCAGGGCGGCGGCGAGCAGGTTCCGGTAGAAGATCATGTGCAGGTTCTCGTCGGCCGCGACCCGCGTCATCATCTGCTCGCAGATCGGGTCGCCGGAGGCCCGGCCGGTGTTGCGGTGCGAGACGCGGGTCGCCAGCTCCTGGAACGACACGTACGCCGCGCCGTGCAGGAACGAGTCGCCGTGCGTGGCCTCGTAACCGGCCTCCATGTGGCGCATGCGAGCGCGTTCCAGCGCGATCGGGTCGACCGCGCGGGTCACGGTGAGGTAGTCGCGGATGACGATGCCGTGCCGGTTCTCCTCGGCCGTCCAGCGGTTGACCCACGTCCCCCAGGCGCCCTCGCGGCCGAACACGGTCGCGATCGCGTTGTGGTAGCCGGGCAGGTTGTCCTCGGTGAGGAGGTTGACGATGAGCGCCTCGCGCGCCTCTTCGCCCAATTGGGACTGCTCCAGCGACCACGCCTCGCCGTCCAGGGGCCCGTCGAAGTCGCGGCCCTGGCCCCACGGCACGTACTGGTGCGGGAACCACTCCTTGGCCGTCGACAGGTGCCGGTCGAGTTCCTTCTCGACGACCTGCTCCAGTTCGAGCATCAGACCGGTCTGGAACTTCTCTTCGGAGGTCACGGATATACGGTTCCTTCGCTGGACGAGGGGTTCGCCGGACGGTGCCGCCGCGCCCCCGGCACGATCAATTGGGGCGCCCAGCAGGCCAAACTCAACCTACTCAAGCGTAGGTTCGATCGTCGCCATTGGGGCCGACCCGCGTCAAGGCAGCGGGGTCACAAGCAACCCGGGGCTCATTTTGTAGATCGGCGCGAAAAAGAGCGTGACCGGTTGTCACCGGCTGTCAGCGGCCTGGTGCCACATGCGGTTGACGGCGGCCCGCAGCAATGGCCTCGGGACGAGCCTCAGCGCGGGCAGCGCCGCCTTGTACTGCGCCCCGGGAACGCTCAGCGCCCGTCCCGTCGCCACCGCGTCCAGCCCGGCCCGGGCCACGTCTTCGCGCCGCAGCCACAGCAGGTTGGGCGGGGCGTCGTCCTCCGTCCGCGTGAAGCCGGGGCACAGGGCGGTCACGTGCACGCCCTTGGCGGCGACCTCGGAGTGCAGGCTCTCCGAGAACGACAGCACATACGCCTTGGTCGCCCCGTACGTCGCGCTTCCCGGCGACGGCGTGAACCCCGCCATGGACGCGACGTTGAGGACGCCGCCCCGGCCGCGCGCCACCATGCCCGGCAGCGCCGCGTGGGTGAGGCGCACCAGCGTCGTCACGTTGAGCTCGATCTCGGCGAGCTGATCGTCCAGCGGCAGTTCCGCGAATGCTCCGAAGGCGCCGTACCCGGCGTTGTTCACCAGCAGCTCCACCGGATCGGCGCGCAGCCGCCGCTCGACCTCCTCGCGCTGGAAGGGGTCGGTCAGGTCGGCGGCGACCACCTCCACCGCGACCCGGTACCGCTCGACCAGCTCCCGGGCCAGCCCGTCCAGCAGGTCGGCCCGGCGGGCCACGATCACCAGATCGGCGCCGCGGCCGGCCAGGAGGCGGGCGAAGCTCTCGCCGATGCCGCTGGACGCGCCGGTCACCAGCGCGGTTCGGTACGCCTGTCGCATGGCGGCCGATGCTATCGGCCGATCTTGGTCCGCCCCCGCAGCACGACGGAATATCAACGGGCACGATCGGATAACCCTCCGGAAGGAAGGGGACCGGTGGTGACACCGGCCCCATTTCCCACCAGAACGCGCGCCGTCAGCGGTCCGAGGTCCGCTCCGGATCGCCGCCCGCGAACTCCGGCGGCGGCATCATCGCGGACGGGTCCTCGCCCGCGACCCACAGGCCGACCATGAACGCCGTCGCGGCCTCCAGCAGGGCGGCCCGCTCCAGCCCCCCGCCGTCCATCGGCGCGCACCCGAGGTCGGCCACCAGCGCGCGCACCACCGCCAGCGCCTCCTCGTCGTCGCCGCAGAGCGGAACGCCGAGGGGCCGGCCGCCGAACACCGGCGGCGTCATGCGCCACACGCTCTCGTGGCACATGGTGAACCCCTTGACCACCCGAGCGCCCGCGGCCAGATCGGCGATCCGCCGCGCGGCGGACGGCCCGCCCCCGGTCTTCAGCCTCTCGAACGGCGGCTCCATCGGGTTGGTGCAGTCGATCAGCACCCGCCCCGAGAGCGTCCCGTCCTCGGCGCCCGCCCGCCGGAGCACGTCCAGGACGCCCTCGTACCAGACGGCGAGCAGCACCACCTCGCCGAACTTCGCCGCCTCTCGCAGCCCGCCGCCCACGGCCCCGCCGCCGATCCGGTCCGCCAGCGCGACCGCCTTCGCGGGCGTCCGCGCCCCGATCCGCACCTCGTGGCCCTTGCGCGCCCACTGCCCGGCGAGCGCGTCCGCCATGTTGCCCGCGCCCAGCACTCCGATCCGCATGCCGACCTCCCCGGTCGCCCCGTCGATTACCGTCTGACGGGACGCTAGGCGGTCCGTTCGGCACCGTCCGGTGCGTATCGGAAGGGGCAGAATGGCGGGCGATCCCATGCACGGCGACGCGTTCATCTCCGACTGCCAGGCCCGGCTCGGCTTCGACCTTCTGTCCGGCACCTGGACCAGCGTCGTGCTCTACACGCTGCGCGAAGGCCCGCTGCGTCCGGGCCAGCTGCAAGACAGGATCGGCGGCATCAGCCACAAGGTCCTCACCGAGACGCTGCGCCGCCTGGAGCAGAACGGGCTCGTCACGCGGCAGCGCTACGCGGAGGCACCACCGCGCGTGGAGTACGCGCTGACCGAGCCGGGACGCGGCCTCCTAGAGCCCATCTACGCGCTCGGCCGCTGGACCGAACGCTACGCCGACGAGGTCTTGGACGCCCAGGAACGCGCCCGTCCATGAGAGCCGTCAGCGGCCCGTGAACTTGGCCTTGCCCGGCCCCTCCTCCATGAAGCTCTTCATGCCGTTCGCCGCGTCCTCGGTCCCGAACAGCGCGGCGAACTGCACCCGCTCGATCTCCAGCCCGGTGGCCAGGTCGACCTCCAGGCCCGCGTCGATGGCCTGCTTGGCGGCGCGCAGCGCGATCGCCGGGCCGCCGACGAACGTCGCCGCCCACTCCCGCGCGGCCGTGTAGACGTCCGCGTCCGGGACGACCTTGTCGACGAGCCCCATCGCGAGCGCCTCGCCCGCCGGGACGTGCCGTCCGGAGAAGATCAGGTCCTTGGCCCTGGACGGCCCGACCAGCCGGGTCAGCCGCTGCGTGCCGCCCGCACCCGGCATAATGCCGAGCTGGACCTCCGGCTGCCCCACCTTCGCGCCCTCCCCCGCCACCCGGAAGTCGGCGGTCAGCGCCAGTTCCAGGCCACCGCCCAGCGCGTACCCGGTGATCGCGGCGATCACGGGCTTCGGGATGCCGGCGAGCGCCTTGGCGAAGTCCTGCAAGAGCCGCGAGTGCCCCGCCGACATCTCCGCGTACGACATCGGGGCCATCTCCTTGATGTCCGCTCCGGCGGCGAACACCCGCTCCCCGCCGTACAGCACGACCGCGCCGGCCGACTCGTCCTGCGTGACCTCCCGGGCCGCCTCGATCAGCTCGCGCTGCATCTGCGCGTTCAGGGCGTTCATCTTCGGCCGGTCCAGCCTGATCGTCGCGATGCCGTCCTCGACCTCGACCCGTACGAACTCGCCCACGGCGACCCTCCTGAAAATCGGCGGCGAACGCCCCGAGCTTAGGCCGTGGCCGATGGATCTTGTTCGCCGCGGCGGCCCTGTGTTCGCCCCTGGCGGCAGTGGCCGCTGGAACGTCCGGGGCTCCTGGTAGCTTCGGGGACCATGCTCGTCGCACACGCCACCTGGCATGGCGGGGCACTCTGCCTCTGGGCCGAGCGCACCGGCCCGTACGAGCCCGGGGCCGACGTCCACCCGTTCGCCACCCGCGACTTCACCGGCACGTCCTACGAGCCGCTCGTGCGGGGCGCGTTCCGCGTCGAGCTGGACATGTCGCTGCCGACCCACGGCGACCACCCGCTCCCGTCCGCCGAACTCGGCCCCGAGCCCGTCCCGGCGGAACCCGGGCTGCGCCCGTGGCGGGTCCCGGCGCTCGTCCTGGAGCCGTTCCCCGCGATGGCGCTGCTCCAGGCCGCCGAGCACAGCGGCGACGTCATCCCCGGCACCGACCTGCGCTTCCTGTGCATGCTCGCCGACGAGGCCGTCCACCTGGCGCGGCGCGGGCAGGTGCTGCCCGCGCTGCTGCGCGAGGACGGCGACCTCGTGGCCCGCTGGCGCCCCGTCATCGACGACCCGCCGCGCTACCGGGCGCTGGCCCGCGCGATGCCCGCCGCCTGCCGCGCCGCCGATGGCGGACGGCCCGCGTCCGAGGTGCTCCGCGAGGCGCTGTCCGGCCTGGTCGACACCGCCGTCCGGGGCGTGGTGCCGCATCCGCTGCTGCCGCCCAGGCGCGGCACGGCCCCCGACCGGCTCCCCCTCGCCGAGCGCTGGGTCGAGGCCCTCACCGGCCCGTCCGCCGAGGTCGCCCGCGAGCCCGGCGACGCCCCCGCCGACCTGATCGCCGAACTCGACGCCTGGGCCGCCGCCGCGCGCCGCCCGTCCGGCCCGCTCCGCGTCTGCTTCCGCCTCGCCGAGCCCGGCGCCGAGGAGTTCGGCAAGACCGACCTCCCCGGCAAGCGCGGCGACTCCTGGCGCGTCGAGTTCGCCCTCCAGGGCATCGACGACCCGAGCCTCTACGTGCCGGCCGCGACGGTGTGGGCGGGCGAGGCCACCTCGATCCCCGGCGCCGAGGACGTCCTGCTCACCGGGCTCGGCCGCGCCCTGCGCCTGTTCCCCGACATGGCGCCCGCCCTGGACGGCCCGTCCCCGGACGGGCTCGTCCTCGACACCGCGGGCGCGTTCCGCTTCCTCCGCCAGGCCGCCCCCATGCTGGCCGCCGCCGGCTTCGGCGTCCTGCTCCCCCAGTGGGCCGGCAAGGCGCGCCTCGGCATGCGGCTCACCACCCGCACCGACGACCCCGAGGCCGCGTCCGGCTCCGCCGCGTCCTCGGGCTTCGACCTGAAGGGCATGGTCGACTTCCGCTGGGACCTCGCCATCGGCGACGCGAGCATCGACGAGGCCGAGCTGGAGGAGCTGGCCCGGCTCAAGACCCCCCTCGTCCGCCTGCGCGGCCAGTGGGTCGAGCTGGACGAGGAGCAGCTGGAGGCGGCGCTGGACTTCCTGCGCCACCCGCGCCGCGGCCGGATGACCGCCGCCGAGGCGATCCGCGCGATCATCCACGCCGGCGACGAGGCCCTCCCCCTCACCGGCGTCGACGCCGACGGCACCTTCGGCGACCTGCTGTCCGGCGAAGCCGACCGCCGCCTCACCCCCCTCCCCACCCCGGAGGAGCTGGACGCGGAGCTGCGGCCCTACCAGGAGCGCGGGCTCGCCTGGCTGGCGTTCATGAACGATCTCGGCCTCGGCGCGCTGCTCGCCGACGATATGGGACTGGGTAAGACCGTCTCCGTCCTGTCGCTGCTCGTCCATGAGCGGGAGGACGGCGCGCACCCCGGGCCCACCCTAGCGATCCTGCCGATGTCGCTGGTGGGGAACTGGCAGCGGGAGGCGGCGCGGTTCACGCCCAAGCTGCGCGTGTACGTCCACCATGGGACGGGGCGGCGGCGCGGTGAGGAGCTGGCGCGGGCCGTGGCCGGGGCCGATCTGGTGCTGACCACCTACGGGACGGCGGCGCGGGACGCGGAGATGCTCGCGCCGATCGGGTGGGAGCGGGTCGTGTGCGACGAGGCGCAGGCGCTCAAGAACAGCGGGACGCGGCAGGCCAGGGCGGTGCGGAGCATTCCGGCCCGGAGCCGGATCGCGCTGACGGGCACGCCGGTGGAGAACCATCTGACCGAGCTGTGGTCGATCATGGAGTTCGCGAACCCGGGGCTGCTCGGGCCGCGCGGCGTGTTCCGGCAGCGGTTCGCGGTGCCGATCGAGCGGGACGGGGACGAGCGGGCCGCGGCGGCGCTGAAGCGGGCGACGCAGCCGTTCGTCCTGCGCCGGCTGAAGACCGACAGGTCGATCATCTCGGACCTGCCGGAGAAGCAGGAGATCAAGGTCTACTGCAACCTGACGACCGAGCAGGCGTCGCTCTACCAGGCGACGGTCGACGACATGCTCGCGCGGATCGCCGAGGCCGACGACAAGCAGCGGCGGGGCCTGGTCCTCGCGACGATGGCCAAGCTGAAGCAGGTCTGCAACCATCCGGCGCAGCTGCTGAAGGACGGGTCGCGGCTGCCGGGGCGGTCGGGGAAGCTGGAGCGGCTGGAGGAGATCTGCTCGGAGGTCCTGGAGCAGGGCGAGAAGGCGCTGGTGTTCACGCAGTACGCGGAGTTCGGCTCGATGCTTCAGCCGTACCTGGCGGCGCGGCTCGAACGGCCGGTGCTGTGGCTGTACGGCGGGACGTCCAAGCAGGCGCGGGACGAACTGGTCCAGCATTTCCAGGCCGACCCGGAGCCCTCGGTGTTCCTGCTGTCCCTCAAGGCGGCCGGGACGGGCCTGACGCTGACGGCCGCCAACCATGTCGTGCACGTCGACCGGTGGTGGAACCCGGCCGTCGAGGACCAGGCGACCGACCGCGCGTTCCGCATCGGGCAGACCCGCAACGTGCAGGTCCGCAAGTTCATCTGCGTGGGGACGATGGAGGAGCGGGTCGACGAGATGATCGAGCGGAAGAAGGCGCTCGCGGAGTCGATCGTCGGCACCGGTGAGGACTGGCTGACCGAGCTGTCGGTCGCGGAGCTGCGCGATGTGCTGCGGCTGTCGCCGGAGGCGGTGAGCGACTGATGGACGAGGGCGTGCGGGCCCGCACGAAGCGCGGGTCGATCGGGTCGCAGTGGTGGTCGCGGCGGTTCATCGACCTGGTGGAGTCGTTCGCCGATACCGGGCGGCTGGGGCGGGGCCGGGCGTACGCGCGCGGCGGGCAGGTGTTCGACCTGCGGGTCGCGCCGCACGAGGTGACCGCGCGGGTGCGGGGGTCGGCGCCGGAGCCGTACGAGGTGGCGCTGGGCATCGAGGCGATCGACGCGGCGGGCTGGCGGGCGGCGGAGAAGGAGCTGGCGTCCCGCGCGGTGTTCCGGGCGCGGCTGCTCGCCGGGGAGATGCCGCCGGAGATCGAGTGGGTCTTCGCCGAGCTGGGGCTGTCGCTGTTCCCGGGCTCGGCCGAAGACCTGCACCTGATGTGCAGCTGCCCCGACTGGGGCGACCCGTGCAAGCACGCGGCGGCCGTCCTGTACCTGCTGGCGGAGGCGTTCGACGACGACCCGTTCCTGATCTTGCAGTGGAACGGGCGCGGCAGGGACGAGCTGCTCGCGGCGCTGCGGCGGGGCCCGGCGGCGGAGCCCGACCCGCTCGCGATGGACGACGAGCCGCTCACGGCCGCCGGGTTCTGGACGCCGCCGTCCGGGCTGGCGCGGCTGCGGGAGCGCCCGCCCGCCGTCCCCGTCCCGCCGGGGTTCGTCCTCCATCTGGCGACGCCGCCGCCGGTCCGCGTCCGCCGCCGCGACCTGGCGGACGTCCTGGCCCCCGCCTACGAGGCCCTCTCCGCCGACGACTTCTAGCCGTAGTGGCGGCCGGCGCAGCCGATCTCGCCGGCGATCGTGGCGCAGATGCCGAGGAGCCCGACGATCTCGGAATAGTCGCCGGTCGTGAACTCCGTCGTCCGGGGCGAGGTGAGCGTGACGCCGGGGATCAGCGAGCAGGACTGCGCGATCTCTGTCGCGTTCCATTCGACGGCCAGCGTGTAGGGGGCGCGGAGGGTGAGGTGCCGCCAGCGCTCGGGGGCGCGCAGCGTCCGGGTGGCGGCCTCGTAGATCTGCTCCTGCGCGCGCGCCGGTGGGATCAGCTCTGCCGCGTACCGGCCGCAGCCCTTCTTGACGGCGACGGTCGCGATGTCGCCCAGCACCCCGCGGGCCTCCTCGCAGGCGGCCTCGTCGCCCGCCAGGAACCCGACCGGCACGCCCAGCGAGCCCGCGTACCCGGCCATGAGCCGGATCTCGCCCGCGACCTCGCCGTTGAGGTACAGGTTCTGGATCTCCCGGCCCATCCAGGTGTGGTTGAGGACGCCGCGCTCCGCCCCCGCCCTGGCGTGGTAGCCGACGTAGAGGGCCACGTCGAACGAGGCGTCGAGGCCCTCGCCCATGCGCATGGGCTTGGACGGGCCGCGGATCAGCGTGCAGCGCTCGTCGATCAGGTCGGCGCGCAGGTTCTTGCCGGTGCCATGGGAGTCGGTGACGACGACCCGGTCGGCGCCGGTGTCGAACGCGGCGCGGATCGCGGCGTTGGCGTCGCCGGTCATCAGCTCGCAGCCGCGCTCGTAACCGCGCCCGCCCGCGCGCATCTCCTCCGGGTCGGTGAGCCCCGAGATCCCCTCCATGTCGACCGATACGAAGACCTTCATGGCCCCATCGTGCCCGTGATGCGGCTCCGGCCGCGAGTACGGTCCCGTCAGACGGGCAGGCGGGCGCGGACGCTGAATCCTCCTCCGGGCCGGGCGCCCGCGTCGAGGTCGCCGCCGAGCGCCTCGGCGCGGTCGCGCATGCCGCGGATCCCGCTGCCGCCAGCCGCCGGGGCGGCGGGCGGCGGGTTCCCGTCGTCGTCCACGCGCACGACCACGTGGCCGTCGCCGTACTGGACGCGGACGACGGCGGAGGCCGCGTCGGAGTGCCGGGTGACGTTGGTGAGGGCCTCCTGGACGATCCGGAACGCGGCGAGGTCGGTCTCGGCGGGGAGCGGGCGCGGCTCCCCCTCGATCTCGGTCCGGACGGCGATGCCCGCGGCGGCGATGCCCCCGGTCAGCTCGTCCAGGCGGTCGAGGCCGGGCGCGGGGGCGACCGGCGCCTCCTCGTCCACCTGGCGCAGGACGCCGAGGGTGGCGCGCAGCTCCCGCAGGGTGTCCTTGCTGGCCTGCTTGATCGTGGCAAGGGCCTCCTCGGCGCGGCCGGGATCGGGGTGCGGGCCGTGCAGCGCGGCGGTGGCCTGCACGTTGATCAGCGAGATGTTGTGGCCGAGGACGTCGTGCAGCTCGCGGGCGATGCGCAGCCGCTCCTCGATGGCGCGGCGGCGGGCCTCCTCCTCGCGCCCGCGCTCGGCGGCCCGCGTGCGCCGCTCCGCCTCCCGCAGGTAGGCGCGCCGGTTGCGGACGACGCCGCCGACCGCGATGACGGCGACGAACCATCCGGCGAGCAGGTACAGGCCCGCGTCCTCCAGGTGGTTGACGTGGCCGCGGAACTCCCCGAAGGAGACGCAGGCCATCGCTGCGCCGCCGAGGACGGACGCCGCCACCAGGTGCCCCTCGGCCGCCGCCGTGTACAGCGCGATGGCGAAGGCGATCATGAGGGGGCCGTCCGGCTCGACCAGCGGGTAGTAGATCCCGCAGGCGGCCAGCGTCACCACCGCGACCGTGACGGGGACGCGCCGGCGGAAGTACAGCGCCCCGCACGCGGTCACGATGAGCGGCCAGCCGATCGCGGGCATGGTCGCGCGCTCGCCGTCGCGCATCACGCTCAGGACGGCCGCGACGACCAGGAGCAGGCACCCTGCCGCTAGCAGGGCGTCGGCCCGGCGCCCGCGCGGTCGCCGGAGCCAGGTCGCGGCGCCGCCGGGCCGGGACGTGCCTCGTCCCGCACCGTCGCCGCGTCGCCCTTGAGGTCGCACGGCTCCCATCCTGCCAGCGGCGCGACCGTGGTCACATTTTCGGTCGGCGCCGGCAAGGCGTTCCCATTCTTGGGGATTGCTCACCCGCCATCTTGGCGGATCCAGATCCTGTCGGGGACGAATGCGGCCCGTGACACGGCTCACCGAATGTCGGCGGAATTCACCTCTGCGTTCCGCTGCCATTGCATCCCGTGCAGGTGGTCTCCTGTTTTGGACCGTTACCACTTCCTCCCATCTTGATCTTTCCGGTGCCGTCGCACACCCCGCAGGCGACTTTCTTGCTGTGCTTTCCCATCCTCGGCCCCTTCCGCTTTGGAGAGGCAACGCTATCGGCATGCCCGCGCGGGCTCTGTGGTGAATTACCGATAACCGGGGCCCTAGCGGAGGTCGCCGTTCGTCATTCCGGACGGGGCGGGCGGGAGCGCGATCAGGCCCATCTCGGCCCGTCCCGCCAGCATCGGGTGGCTCGGGACGACGCGGACGCTGTAGCCGAACGCGCCGCTGCGCTCCAGCGGCACCTCCCCGACGTAGCGGAGCCGGCCGTCCTCGACCGGCTCGGCGCCGCCCAGCTCCAGGTAGGACGGGTCGACCAGCGTGTCGGCGCCGTCGACGCGGCCGTAGGCGACCTCGACGGCGACGTCGCCGGGGTCGAGGTCGCCGAGGTCGACGACGACCCGCACCGACAGCCGGGCGCCGACCTGCGGGCCCTCCTCCCCGTTCGACTCGACGTGCTCGACGGCGACGCGGGGCCACGCCTCGGCGACCCGCCGCTTCCACGCCGCGAGCGCGCGGGCGCCCGCGTGCTTGTCGGCGCTCATGGCGCGGGCGGACGCGGCGGCCGGGGCGTAGTAGTCCTCCACGTAGTCGCGCACCATCCGCGTCGCCAGGACCTTCGGGCCGAGCGTGGCGATGGTGTGCTTGACCATCTCCAGCCAGTGGCGGGGCAGGCCGGCCGAGTCGCGGTCGTAGAAGGCGACCGCGACGTGCTCCTCGATCAGCTCGTAGAGCGCGGCGGCCTCCAGCGCGTCGCGGCGGTCGGGCGTGGCGAGGCCGTCGGCGGACGGGATCGCCCAGCCGTTCTGGCCGTCGTACCACTCGTCCCACCAGCCGTCGAGGACCGACAGGTTGAGCCCGCCGTTCAGCGCGGCCTTCATCCCGGACGTGCCGCACGCCTCCAGCGGCCGCAGCGGGTTGTTCATCCACACGTCGCAGCCCTGGACGAGCAGCTGCCCGAGCGCCATGTCGTAGTCGGGCAGGAACACGATCCGGTGCCGGACGTCCTCGGACCCGGCGAACCGCACGATGTCCTGGATCAGCCGCTTGCCGCCCTCGTCGGCCGGATGCGCCTTCCCCGCGATCACGATCTGCACCGGGCGGTCCGGGTCGAGCAGGATCGACCGGAGCCGCTTCTGGTCGCTCATCATCAGCGTGAGCCGCTTGTAGGACGGGACGCGCCGCGCGAACCCGATCGTCAGCACGTCCGGGTCCAGGGCGTCGTCGACCCAGGAGATCTCGGCCTCGCTCGCGCCGCGCTGCCGCCACGACGCGCGGAGCCGGCGCCGCGCGTCCTGGACGAGCCGTTCGCGCAGCACGCGGCGGATCTGCCAGATCTCGCCCTCGCGGACCTTCTGGACGCCCTCCCAGCCGCGCCCGGACTCCACGACGGCCGGGATCTCGCGGGCGGCCAGCTCCAGGACCTCCCGCGCCACCCACGTGTCGGCGTGCACGCCGTTGGTGATCGACCCGATGGGGACCTCGGAGGTGTCGAACCCGCCCCACAGGCCGCCGAACATCTCGCGGCTGACACGGCCGTGCAGCTCGCTGACGCCGTTGACCCGCTGCGCCAGCCGCATGCCCATGACGGCCATGTTGAACACGGTGCGGTCGCCGCCGGGGTAGTCCTCGGCGCCGAGGGCCAGGATCCGCTCGACGGGGACGTCGTCCTCCTCGTTCGGGCCGCCGAAGTACCGCTGGATCAGCTCGCGCGGGAACCGGTCGATGCCCGCCGGGACGGGCGTGTGCGTGGTGAACACCGTCCCGGCCCGGGTGGCCTCCAGTGCCTCGTCGAACGTGAGGCCGTGCTCGGAGACCAGCTCGCGGATGCGCTCAAGGCCGAGGAATCCCGCGTGGCCCTCGTTGGTGTGGAAGACCTCGGGCGCGTCGTGACCGGTGATGCGGCAGTACGCGCGGATGGCCCGGACCCCGCCGATCCCGAGCAGCATCTCCTGGAGCAGCCGGTGGTCGCCGCCGCCCCCGTACAGCCGGTCGGTGACGTCCCGCGCGGGCTGGTCGTTGTCCTCGACGTCGGAGTCGAGGAGCAGCTTCGGGACGCGGCCGACGCGGGCGAGCCACACCTGGGCGTGCAGGTCGCGGCCCTTCGGCAGGCCGATGCTGATCCGCACGGCCGTCCCGTCGGGCTCGCGGAGCAGGGTCAGCGGCAGCCCGTTCGGGTCGATCGGCGGGTAGCGCTCCAGCTGCCAGCCGTCCGGCGACAGCGACTGCGAGAAGTAGCCGTGCCGGTAGAGCAGCCCCACGCCGATGATCGGGACGCCCAGGTCGCTGGCGGTCTTCAGGTGGTCGCCGGCCAGGATGCCGAGGCCGCCGGAGTACTGCGGCAGCGCGGCGGTGATCCCGTACTCGGGCGAGAAGTAGGCGATGGCCGACGGCGCGCCTCCCGGCTCCGCGCCGGGCGGGCTGGGCGGGCCGGGCGCGTCCGCCTCGGAGCGCGTCTGGTACCAGCGCGGCGCCGTCAGGTAGTCGTGCAGGTCTTCGGCCGTGTCCTGGAGGCGGCGCAGGAACCGCCTGTCGCCGGCCAGGCGGGCGAGCCGCTCCGGGGCGACCTCGCCGAGCAGCCGCACCGGGTCGTGGCGGACGGACCTCCACAGCGCCGGGTCGACGGCGCGGAACAGGTCGAGCGTCTCGTGGTGCCATGACCAGCGCAGATTGAGGACGAGCTCCTCCAACTGCCTGAGCGGCTCGGGAAGGACGGTGCGTACCGTGAATCGTCGGATTGCCTTCACGCCACGCCACGCTATGTGGTTCCGTCCGGTGGGCGCGACCGCTGGGGACCAGACCGTCACCTCGCGGGGACGAGCGTTTGCGGAAAAACGACCATTCCCCGACCATGCTCCGCGAGCTTCACGGAGTGTGGCCGAACCCTAGCGCAAAGTTATCACAAACTACAGGACGGTAGGCGCCGGTTCCCGGGCATGGGACGTTTTGGATGTCTCGAACGGGTAGGGGATGGCATATGCATGTCGAGTCCGGAACGTCCCAAATGACCGGCATTCCGAGGCTCGGTCGCATACCGATCCTGGACGTGGCGCCGGTGGTGGGCGACGGCCGGTGGCCTGCCAAGGCGGTGGTGGGCGAGACGATCGAGGTCAGCGCGACGGTGTTCCGCGAGGGCCACGAGATGCTCGGTGCGGCGGTGGTGCTGCGCTCTCCGGACGGCGAGGAGCTGCCGGGGTCGCGGATGGCCGAGGTGGGTCAGAGGCTGGACCGGTGGGCGGCGCTGGTGACGCCGACGGAGCAGGGCGCGTGGTCGTTCCGCGTGGAGGCCTGGGGAGACCCGATCGCGCACTGGCGACACGACGCCGGCATCAAGATCCCGCGCGGCCAGGACGTCGAGCTCATGCTGACCGAGGGTTCGCTGCTGTACGCCCGCGCTGCCGAGGCCGTCCCGAGCAAGGACCGGGCCACGCTGACGCGGCTGGCCGAGCGGCTCGCCGACGAGACCGTCCCTGTCGCGGACCGGCTGGCGGCGGTCGTCGACCCCGATGTGGAGGACGTGCTGGAGCGCCATCCGCTGCGGGACCTGTTGACGGTGAGCGACTGGTTTCCGCTGGTGGTGCACCGGCAGCGGGCCCTGACCGGGGCGTGGTACGAGTTCTTCCCGCGTTCGGAAGGCGCCTCATTCGACCCGATGGGGCGGCGCGGTCCGATGTCGGGAACGTTCCGCACCGCGATGAAACGGCTGCCCGCCATCGCCGACATGGGCTTCGACGTCGTCTACATCCCGCCGATCCACCCGATCGGCACCACCGCCCGCAAAGGGCCCAACAACACCCTGGAGGCCGGGCCCTACGATCCCGGCACCCCCTGGGCGATCGGATCACCCGACGGCGGCCACGACGCCGTCCACCCCGACCTCGGCACCCTGGCGGACTTCGACGCCTTCGTCTCCTACGCCAACGACCACGGCCTGGAGGTGGCGTTGGATCTGGCGTTGCAGTGCTCGCCCGACCATCCCTGGGTGACCCGGCACCCCGAATGGTTCACCACCCGCGCCGACGGCACCATCGCCCACGCCGAGAACCCGCCCAAGAAATACCAGGACATCTACCCCCTCAACTTCGACAACGACCCCGACGGCCTCTACACCGAGATCCACCGCATCATCAAACACTGGATCGGCCACGGCATCCGCATCTTCCGCGTCGACAACC